>CAYYYA010000001.1:0-24060 GCA_964475975.1 uncultured Gammaproteobacteria bacterium
ATCATGGGTAAGCATGAGGAGGTTAAGGAGATGAAGACGGTTTTGCAGTTTTAGAATAGTTGCTGTGTAGTTCGGCAGATTACATTTATTCGAAATCAATAAATGTCGCCCTTTATTACCCGTCAGGGTAGGGGGCGAATTTTTATTTTACGCCGTTTTCAGCTTATGGGGAGTGGTTTTATTGACAGTGTACGTTCGTTCACCTATAATTATAACTAGACAGTAGCTTGTAGGTTTGTAGCTTGTGGACAACTTACAACTAGTAACTTTCAACTTACAACTATAATGGATAAATTAGACCAACGTAAAAAACGCTTCCTCAAATTCTATACCGACAACAAACGGTTGCCTTCGTATTCTGAGATGTTGTTGTTATTTCAGGTTAAGTCAAAAAATGCTGTTGCCAAGATTATTCAAAAGTTTATTGATCTGGGATTAGTAGAGAAAGATAGTAGCGGACATTTGATTCCAGCCAAGCTTCATGCCCCACTGAAAGTATTAGGTGATGTGCAGGCAGGTTTCCCGAGTGCAGCGGAAGAAGAGCTGGTTGATACCTTGAGTTTAGACGATTACCTGATCAAAAATCGAGATGCTAGCTTTCTGCTGCGTGTCTCCGGAGAGTCTATGATTGAGGCTGGTATTCAGCCGGGAGATTTGGTTATTCTCGAGCGCGGTCGCGATCCTCGTAATGGAGACGTGGTAGTAGCCGAAGTCGATCATCAGTGGACGATTAAATACTATGTCAAACGGGGTTCCCAAATTTTCCTCAAACCAGCCAACAAATTATTTCCCGTCATTGCTCCACGAGAAGAGCTGAAGATTGCCGGAGTGGTAACCGCGGTTATTCGTAAATATCATTAAGCCAATGTGGAATACCAAACACTCATCTTGGCCACGAGCCATTATTCATCTTGATGCTGATTCTTTCTTCGCTTCCTGTGAGCAGGCTATTCATCCTGAATATCGGGGTAAGCCGGTAATCACCGGAGCGGAGCGAGGCATTGCTTCCTCTATGAGTTATGAGGCTAAGCGTCTCGGAGTGAAACGAGCCATGACACTAGCAGAGATTAAAGCTCTCGTGCCTAATGTCATTATATTACCGTCGGACTATGAAACGTACAGTTTATTTTCTAAACGTATGTTCGCTATTATGCGCCGCTATACAGGACTCGTAGAGGAATACTCTATCGATGAAGCTTTTGCTGATATTACTGGTTTGCGGCGACCGTTGCATATGACCTATGAGCAGATTGCCCGCGCTATGAAAGATACGATCCAGAAAGAATTAGGCCTGACAGTATCCGTTGGCTTATCTATTACTAAAGTATTAGCCAAGGCTGCTGCTAATCTGCATAAACCTGACTGCTTTGAGATTATTTCCGGTAAAAATATTGGAGCTAAGGTGGATTCCTTTCCGGTAGAGGAGGTTTGGGGGATTGGTCCGCAGACCACTAAATATTTACATAATTTGGGAATTTTCACGGTGGGACAATTTCGCAGGCAGCCAGAACAGTTTATTTTTCAGCATTTTACCAAACCACATCAGGAGATTTGGTTAGAGTTGAACGGTTTTAAAGTCTATGACGTAGTAGCAGAAGAGAAGTCTACTTATTACTCTATTTCCAAAACTCGTACGTTCACACCTCCAAGTTCTGATAAGGCTTATGTTTTTTCTCAGCTGGTAAAGAATTTAGAAAATGCTTGCATCAAAGCGCGGCGTTATGGATTGTTAGCTCAGAAGGTGGTTGTTCTATTGAGAGGACAAGATTTTAACCAATATGGTTTAGAGGCCAAGCTGAGTCGTGCCAGTAATTATCCAGAAGAAATGATTGATTTGGTAAGTCAGATTTTCGATAAACTGTTTATTTCTGGTAAACAGTATCGTCTCACGGGGTTAGTATTGGCTGGCCTCACTCCTGATCATAGTGTTCAAACTTCATTATTTGAATCACCGCTGCGATTAGAGAAGCTTCAGAGAGTCTATGAGGCGGTAGATAGTCTATCTGGTAAGTACGGTAAGCATACGGTCTATCTAGCTGCTGGCCATCAGGCGCAAGTGAAGCCACGGCATCAGGGTGGGAGAGCAGATCTACCAGAACGACAACGGCAGGATATCAAAGGTGAAACCAAGCGGCAGCGATTAAATATCCCCCTTTTATCCGAGCCTCAATAGAGCTGATTGGCTAATAATAGCAACAAATAGTCATTTTTAGGCTATTTGTTGTTGTGTTGGTATAGATTTGGGAGTACGGTAACAGAGAGAGGGCTTTTTTCTCTTGACAAATATTATTAAATATACTAAGGTAGGGAATCGCTTACCCGTTGTAGTCAACATTCGTTATATGATTCACAATCTTGCCCATCTACATAAATTCATCTTAATGATAGCTAGTTTATCAGCTATTTTTTTTAGCTTCACCTTTGCTCACGTCCATGCTCAGGAGAATGTTGCTACTATGACTAATCAGTCCATTTCCATTAAACTGCAGTCAAAATTTGATTTTGCCAATCCAAATACTGATGTTGATTATCAAATTGTAGTAACTAACACTGGATCGGTCCCAATCTCTCAGATAGTGCTGACAGAGTCATGGCCTGATTCATTTATAATCAACGGTTTATCAGGAGGATTTGTCACCTGGACTATCCCTAACCTTTTACCAGGCCAGTCTGAAGCTAAGCCTCTCCAGCTCCATGTCCCAAGCAACACACCGGCTGGCACATATGCAGCTCAGACATTATTTATTAGTCAGCAACCTGCGATTCAGCAAACATTTGATCATAGCCTTGAAGTGAGAGACGTTGCTATCTTGAGTGCCGAGTTGCCAACTACTGATGGTTTTAGCTCTATGTATCTCTATGCTGGAGCTTTACTACTTCAACTATCTCTGATTGCTACTTTCAGTTTCCACAAAGCTTTTGACCGATAACATCATGAAAAATTTGAAGCTATTTATAATCATCGCCATCTTTACTGTCACCACAGCCTATTTGTTTCAAGGTTTTATGTTTAGTTTCCAGCAACAGTTAGTGGAAGCTAAAGAAATGCAAAACTTTGAACGAAGCTTGAGTAAGTATGACCCGCCCGCAGTAGCAGTGCCAAGTTTGGAAGTTGCTACGCAAGGAGGGACTCTTCAGATTGCCTCACAAAAAAAGACAACTCCCACGAAAGCAGCTGTTGCTGTAAAATCGATCAACAGATTAGTGGTTAAATCCATGAACGTTGATACGCCGATTTTAGAAGGTAAGACAACTAGTACGTTGAACAAAGGTATTTGGCATTTACCAGGCACTGCGAATCCCGATCAGATCGGCAATACTGTTATCGCTGCTCATCGCTGGAAATGGTTACCAACAAGTCATAAATCTTTTTACGATATTGATAAAGTTAAGGTTGGTGATCCAATTGAAGTCACGTGGGACGGAGTGCTCTATACCTACAAAGTTATACGAGTATCAACTGTTACACCAGAGAAAGTCGAAATTTTGCAAAATACCGGCATAGCGAAGCTGACTCTATTCAGTTGTGCTCCTTTGTTTTCTAGTAAATACCGCTTGGTTGTTGAGGCTGAATTGATTTCTACATCAAACATTTAATTAAGATATAAATAGATACCGGAGGGTTCTAACTAATAGATAAACTATATGAAAATATTGAAAAGATTACGTATAGTTTTTAGCATCCTGGCTATCATCAGCGTCGTGAATCCAGTGGCTTCAAACTATTCAACCATTACCCTAACAGGGTTTAGCATCCCGGCTCAGGCCCAAGAAACCCCCGCTGATATTAATCAGGATGCAGGGGAGATCAAAGACGCTCCTAAAAATACAAACCCGGTCAACGATGAGTCGACTACCAACCAAGTAAGTAAAGTGACTATTTGTCATGCTACTTCTTCTTCTGATAATACATATGTTAGAATCGTGGTTGACTCTCAGGCTATTGGTGGTCATTTTGAAAATTCAGGAACACCAAAATCCGGACACGAAGACGATTTGTTATTCGTTGGTGAAGTGGATTGTCCACAGCCTCCGACACCAGTACAAGTATTTACCATTGCTGGTCAGAAATGGAATGACATAAATGGTAACGGACAGATTGATAGCAGTGAGCCAGGGTTAGGTGATGTCACCATCTCTATTAATGGTATTAATCCTGAACAAAATGGTGATAACGATTCACTAAGTCTATATCACGCTACCACGACCACAGATAATCAAGGTCGCTATAGTTTCAATCAGGTGCCAGCCGGCAGCTATCAGGTTTGTGAAACGGTACCAACAGGCTGGATCCAGACCTTCCCGATTAACGAAAATCATAACTGTCACCAAGTATCTACGTGGTCTGTAAATCAGCAAACTGGGTATAATTTTGGTAATCAACACACTCCTTTCTGCGGCGATGCTATCAGAAATGCGTCAGAACAATGTGATGATGGTAACGCTACTAACTACGATGGCTGTGATACCAGCTGTCATCTAGAGCAGGAAGTTATGTGTCATGAGAATCAATCACAGGGTTGGTGGGGAGAGTACTTTGATTTACCCGCTACTCATCAGGATGTAAATATACCAGGAACTGATTTCCCTGTTGACGACAATGTACATGGTGACCCGCTCGGAAGTTGGGCTCCTTGGACAGCAGATTGGTATAATCATTCGTACTTCAAATTTTCCCGTGTTGATGCCAATTTGAATTTTGGTGATAATTTCTTCCCAATGGACATGCTCGGAGATACAGCCGATTATGGTCATAATTTTTTCTTCGCAGCTCATTGGAGAGCCAAGGTAACAGCCCAAGCTGACGCCGACTATGCTTATACTTTGCGAAGTGATGATGATTCTTGGGTCTATGTAGACGGTGTTAGATTCGATGATAAGGATGGTATTCACCCGCCTGCAACTTCTTCAGTAACTACAATGCCACTGAGCGCTGGAGATCATATTATTGATGTCTTTTACGCTGAGCGTCATCCTCACGGAGCAACGATGATTTTGACACTCGATCAGCGTTTAGTCGTTATGCCTGCACCAAAGGAATGTACAGAAAACTGTTATTCCCCACTTGATTATAATCATTCAGACGGTGTCGTAGGTCCCGATGGAGCACTAGGTCTTAGCGATGCTGTAGAATTCACCAAACGCTATGAAGCTGCGCTCGGCAGTATTGCCGGTGGTGCTGCTTTTGATGCTTCTGTTGATGTCAAAACTGACGGTATTATCAACGCGGCTGATTTACTCTGCGCTACACCATATTATGCTAATGCTGGACCTTATAGCTGTCAGCTTGATTGTAATAATATTTGTTCGAATCCTCTTGATTACGACCATAACTATGTGATTGGTTTGAGTGATGGAACACGTTTTACTGATTATTATGTCAACAAAACTACCACAACAACCACTGATGGTACGACTACTACAACTCGATATTTGGCTGATCTGAATGGCAACCATCAAGTTGATTATGGTGATTATGCTTGTTCTTATGATCAACTAGCTTCATCAAAATACCAATGCCCAGCCCAATGTCAGGCTGTCTGCGGTGATGCTACTGTTCAGAGACGGTTGGGAGAGCAGTGCGACGATGGAAATATTACTAATGGCGATGGATGCAGCGCTACCTGTCAGATTGAAACAAATCAATGTACAGAGCCAAATCCACTTGATTATAATGGTGATCTAAAGTTTTCAGCTTCAGACGCAGTAATTTTTACCAGCTATTATGCTGCTAATGATGCCCGTGCCGATGTCAATAAGAACTCTGTTGTTGATTACGGCGATTATCTCTGTGCTCGACCATATTATGGCGGACAACTGGCTTATACATGTGGTCTGGTCTGTGCACCGTATACTCCTATTTGTGGTGACACACACAAGGACGCAGGCGAACAATGCGACGATGGTAATACAACTAATAATGACGGATGTTCCGCAACCTGTCAGACTGAAGGCGGTGGCGGTGGAGGCGGTCCTGTCTGTGGTAACCGACAGGTTGAAACCGGCGAACAATGCGACGATGGAAACACTACTAATGGTGATGGCTGTAGCTCTACCTGTCAGATTGAGACTCCAGCTCCTGTGTGCGGTAATGGAGTGAAAGAAACCGGCGAACAATGCGACGATGGTAATACTGTTGATGGAGACAACTGTACTAAGACTTGCCAAATTAACCCAGGCGGTTCAGGTGGTGGCGGTGGAGGCGGCGGCTCTGGTGGCGGTGGAGGCGGCGGTGGAATACTGACACCTCGATTGACATTAACGGTCAATAAGAGCGTCTCACAATCAGTAGTACGTCCAGGCGATCAGATTACCTATACAGTGACTATCAAGGATGTTGGTAATATTATCGGTACAAATGTAGAGTTAGTAGATACCATGCCTTCGGGATTCACTTTTGTTGAAGGCGGTGGTTCAACCAAGACTTGGAAGTGGGATACTATTAGCCCAAATCAGGTTTTGACAGCTTCGTATACCGTTAAGGTTAGTGCTAATGCAGTAACTGGCAACTATTCAAATTTGGCTGTTGTGACAACCAGTAATGGATTTACTACGCAGGCTTTCATTACAGTTGCGGTAGAAAATCCTACAGTATTGGGTGTAGATAATGACAAGCCAGTAGTAGTGCCGCCAACCACTCCAAAGGTTGTGGAACCAGTTAAAGTCTTAGGTTTTGAGAAGTTGCCAAATACCTCTGGTGCGCCTGATGGTATACAGATATTGATTATTCTTGGCGCCTTGATCTCGACCACGGTTCTCCTAAAGTTAGCCACTAAGCGAACTATCTAAGCTACATACACAAAAAACCTTGGGAAAATTTCCAAGGTTTTTTGTTTCTCGTTAGGTATTGACAAAAAGTCAAATTTAAAGTAATATAATACATTAATCAAATAATTGCCTTAGATTAGCCAAAAATCTATTTTTCCTAGCTAAGGTACTAATAAATCTTACCAAGACCATGATTAAACGACAGAAATACATGCCAAAATTAGTCATCGCTCTGTTGACGATTAGTTTAGTGTTTAACACTACTATGTCGGCACGTGCTATGAAGGCTGAGTTGGCTTTACCTGTTGATGCTACCGTATCTCAGGTTGAAGACATAAAAACAGAAGTAGCAGTTGAGATTCCTGTTGAATCTCAGGAAATAAACAAGATTGCAGAGAAAATACAGCCAGTCCCAGCGGTAGTTATCCCTGAAGTTACACCTCATGGTGAGGAATGTACTTCAATCTTGGACTACACTGACGCTTCTGGTTCTCTACAACCAGATGGTAGTCTGACGTTAGCTGACGCTGTAATCTTTACTCAGCGTTTTATGGCTGCTATGTCTTTTGCTGCTCCTTATGATGCATCAGTTGATAGTAATCAAAATCAAGTAAATGATATATCAGATTATTCTTGTGCCCAACCTTACTATGCTAATGCCGGTCCTATTTCCTGTCCTTTAGACTGTGTACGACCAAAAGGTCGTGACGTTGTCACTGGAGCCTCATGTAATTCACCTTTGGATTATAATGATGGGCAGGGAAATAACGAAGCAGATGGCCAGATTGGCTTGGGAGATGCGGTGACTTTCACCCAGCGTTATCAGTCTGCTATTGGCAGCGATGCTTATGATGTCACTGTTGATGTTAACTTCGACGGGTATGTCAACGCAGCTGATTTAGCATGTGCTACCCCAGTATTTGCTAATGCCGGTCCTTATACTTGTAAGATAGATTGTGGACAGGTTCCTGCTTGTATTAATCCTATTGATTATAACGCTGATCAGCATATTGATTTGAGTGACGCAGTGACTTTCACCAATTATTATTCTCAAGGTGATTCTCACGCAGATATTAACCAAAATGGTGTAGTTGATTATGGTGATTATCTTTGTTCTCAAGATCAAATCGCTTCTTCAACCTACCAGTGTCCAATTCAATGTGCGCCAGTTTGTGGCGATAAACACCTTGATGCTAACGAACAGTGCGACGATGGTAATAATGTAGAAGGAGATGGCTGTAGTGCTACCTGTAAAGTTGAAACAGCTTGTAACTTTGATATCGCAGATTATAATCATGATGGAGTCATTACCTTAGCCGATGCTGTTCTCTTTACTCCATATTATCTCGCTGCTCAAGCAGAAGGTGATATCGATGCTAATGGTGAGACCAAGTTGCATGACAAGATTTGTATGGATCAGTTTTTGAACCAGCCAGCACCTGTGGTCACTGATGATTCCAACGAACCCGTTGGACCTCCAATGATTCTACCGGTTGAGCAGTTACCAACATTTGGTACTACGGGTGGTTCTGCTTCTGGTACTTCTCATAGCTACAACCTCAATATATTAAACGCTGATACTTTGGATACTCATGTTCCAACTATCAACTCAAAATCTTCTGACCGTTTTGTTGGTCCACTGATAAACCAGACTAATACAGCTGGTAAGAAGAATACGAAATCAGCAGGATCTGTAGTAAAAAAAGTGGCTCTCAATCCAACGAAAAAGGGAGAGACTCCAGTTTTATCCGCACCAGCTGTGAAAAAAGCTGTGGTTGTTGATCAAGCTGTAGCCACAGCTGATGCTACTACTGATAGCTCAATACTGCATAAAATCGGTCAATTCATCACTGGAATCTTCAATCGCTAATTCTCACTAGCAGTTAAAAAAAGAGACGTTTGACAAAACGTCTCTTTTTTGCTATACTATTTTATATTACTTATGAAATCATTAGTACGAAAAGGTCAGAAATCATCTGTCCGAGCGCGACGGATTCATAGCTCGTCTCAAAGTAACGGGGTTTGGGGTCATATTGAAAATGCACTTCAAGTTTTTCATGATTACTACATACCCCATCATGGTAATAATCATAAGCCTAAAATTTTCCACACACACTCGGTTCACGCCATAGCCTTTAGTTTACTGGCATTGAAGCTGGTTTTAGTCGCTATGGTTTTTTCTATTACCCCTGTAGGGGCCTGGCTATCTCCTGAAGTAGAAAATGAGATGGTTAGTTTGACGAATCAGTATCGTGCAAGTCTCGATGAAAAACCACTGGTTCGTAATGCTTATCTTGATCAGATTGCTCAGGTGCGAGCCCAAGATATGATTGATCGTAATTATTTCAGTCACTATACACCAGACGGCAAGAAACCATGGGAGTGGGTAGATGCTAAGGTTTATAATTATGATCGCTTTGGTGAGAATTTAGCAGCGGATTTTATCACGGCTAAAGCAGTGTTGGATGCTTTCAAATTGAGCCCTTCACACGATAAGAATCTTCGTAATCCAAATTACCGTGATATCGGTATCGCTACAGTCAGCGGTCAACTTGACGGCAGACAGACCAACATCATGGTGGTTTTTTATGCTTCACCAAAAAGTACCCCTACACCAGTCGTCGCTGTAACTCCACCAACTGAAGTGCCTACTGTTACTCCTCAGCCTGTTGCTGTCGTGCCACCTAAGACTTCAACTCCTGTCGTTAAGCCGATTGAACGTATCCTACCTCCAGTACAACCTCTAGCTCAAGCAACGACAACGGCATCCACGACAGCGATCGGATCTGTGGCGACTCGTGGTAGTGTGATAGTAACGCATGTAGAGGGAGTTGAAACGAGCGTACCGGCGGATGCACCTTCCACTGTCGCTACACAGTCAGATAGTTGGTTAGCAAAACTATTTTCTTGGAGCTCTAGCTTTTATTTCTTAGCATTTATTGCCTTCTTGCTCTTAGCAGCAGTCAATATATTTGTTTCCTTCCGCATCCAGCATCGTTCAGCTATTATTGCTAGCTTTTTCCTCATTATACTCGCAGGGACACTTTGGTCATTGAGTTGGCACGGATTTGAGCTTGTAAACGGCGTTATTACTATTCTCGGAGTTCAATTATAAGAATTAAATTACAGGCCACGTACACTGTTGGCCTGTTTTTTGTTTGATTTTTGTTCGGTCGGTTTGTGTTATACTGTATATATGGCTATACGTCAATTACAAATTGTCTCGTATAAAAGTATCATCAAAACTGTCCGCCTTGATTTGTCTCCGTCCCTAAATATTTTTATCGGTCAGAATAACTGTGGTAAGACGAATATTCTTGATGCTATTGATTTTGCCTGTAATCCCAAAAAAGACCCTGAACGATTGCACCATTACCGTAGCCATTTGACAGTGACCTTCGACGATAATCAGAAACTTTTTGCAGAAGGCTATCACGTCGTAGCTCAGCCAAAAGCTTTTCGACCACAAATGAAGCGTATTCTAGCAGAAGAATCTTGGGATTTCGAACAAGTGGCCGAGGACTATCGATCTCTTTATGTTACGTGGCCCAAGCAATACGAACTATTGAACTCATTATTCTCACAGTATTTTCCTGCAATGGCCTCCGACAGGTCTATGTTGGATGTTGATTGGCAAACAGGGCAACCGCTGGTCAATGAAGGAGATCGTACTATATTGTTAGAACGTCTGGGTAGCGGCTTTCAGAAGATTTTTATTATTTTATTATATGCCCTTCATCCCGCGTATCCCGTAGTATTACTTGATGAACCTGAGACACATTTGCATCCAGGACTTATCAAACGATTGCTCAAAGTATTAAGCACAAAGGCAACTAATCAAATTATTCTTACAACACATTCACCTTTATTCGTTCAACCTCAGACCCTATTTAATATCTTTCGGGTTATCCGTACTACAAAAGAAGGAACTTTAGTCTACAACCTTGACCGATCTATCAAGAATATCCCCCGTGAGCGCCTAACGCAGGAGCTTAATGCGGATAATCTTGAAGTATTTTTTGCAGACAAAGTTCTCATCGTTGAAGGTGTTTCCGACAGGCTATTAATGCGAGGGCTCATTGATAAATTCTATCGTGGTGGTTTGGAGATCAAGGTAATGGAAGCTCATGGTAAGGGCAACATGGATATTTATATCGGGCTCCTACAGAGATTTCATATCCCATATGTGATTATGCTTGATTTAGACGCTCTTGATGCTTGGTCTCAGGAGTATTTAGCTGGCCAGCGTGCGCGAAAGAATAACAGGGAATATTTGATTAAAAGTTTAAAGGAACAGGGGATTTATATTTTGCCTAACGGCAGCATAGAGAAGCATTATCCACGAAAATATCAACGCGATGATAAGAAACCAGTTAATGCTTTGCATGCGGTAGCGCAAATAACAGCCTCAGAATACACCTCAGCTATCATGAGTCCGCTGAGAGAAATCATAGAGGCATTATAGCTAACTATGATATACTTATAGTATGCCAACACAAATTAGTGCGGTATCTTTATTTCAACCACAAGTAATACTCTGGACGCCTTCGAACCCTCAAGGTGATACGGCTGGTACACGAAAAGATGTAAAAGAGATCATAGAGTTACTCGAAACCGAAAAGACCGGTTCTATGTCGTTAATGGTTGATGTATCGAGAGCAGAAATTCCTAATCTTGAGCAAAAGAAAATAATTGCGACAGCCGGCAAGAAATTTAAGTTTAAGAAAATCGCTGTCTATGGCTTCACCTGGAGGATGAAACTGGCTGTAGCGTTCATATCTAAACTTGCTGGAGGTCTTGATATTAAATTATTTAATAATCAAGCAGAGGCGTTACTCTGGCTTGAACAAAAAAAATAATGATTTCTTGGGTTCTTGTTGTGCTTGTATCTTATGCTATTTTGGCTATCAGTACGCTGGTAGACAAGTTTTTTTTATCAAAAGTAATTGCTAGTAGCACGTTCTACGTTATTTGGGTTAGCGCCCTGAGTTTAGTGGTTTTTTTGGCTGCGCCAGCCGCTACCTGGATAGGCTGGACCTGGTTGGTTATCTGCCTAATTAACGGAGCATTATTTACTCTTTCACTGGCCCTGCTCTATAAATCTCTCCAGATAGGAGAGACCTCACGGGTAATTCCTGTCGTCGGAGGCTCCACGCCACTTATTACTTTTGCAATTTCTTATTTTTTTGGTATTGAGCATCTGGAATGGCACACGAAGTTGGCTTTTGGTTTCTTACTTTGTGGGACGGTTTTACTTAGTATTATGCCGGGAGAGGAACAGAAGCATAAGAAGCGGTCATCGGCGTGGTTTTTTTGGTCATTGTCTGCTGGATTATCGTTTGCTGTTTTCTTCATTCTGACGCAAAGTATATTTTCGCACACTACATACTCCCAGTATGGTCTCGATACCACCTTTATTAATGGGATCGTCTGGCCTCGTCTAGGGACATTACTCGTCCTGATAATTATGCTTATGTGGCGCAGTAATCGTCAGCTCGTCGCGCATCCGTTTAAAAATATTAGTTGGAAAATGCGCAGTGGTCTGATAGGTAACCAAGCCTTAGCTGCAGTTGGTTTCTTGGGTCAAAATTATGCCATTCGTTTGGCTGAGAGCAAGTTGTCAATAATTTTAGCACTGCAAGGTGCTCAGTATGGCTTCATTTTGCTCTTAGCTGGTCTCGCTAGCTGGAAGCATCCGCATCTTTTGAAAGAGCACGTGAGTACTCAGGTAATTATTCTAAAAGTGTTTGCTTTAATTCTGATGGCAGTGGGATTCTACTATATTTAAATGAGATTTTTTGTACGTCCTAAGTTTTATCTTCGTTTTTTGCTATTCCTGATTCTGCTATCAGGAGGTTTGTGGTATTTTTTTAAAATTGATCGTCATTTTTTAACCTTTAATCCTGACAATTCATCGCGTCAGACATGGGGCATCACGTTTTCTCGAACATATGCTCAGGCTTTGGGTCTTGACTGGCGTCAGGCCTATATTGCGATGCTCGATGATTTGCACGTGCGACATATTCGTTTGCCGGTGTATTGGTCTGATATTGAGCAAAGTCAGGGTACGATTGATTACTCGGATTATGATTGGATGGTATCTGAGGGTCAGAAACGAGGAGTTGATTTTATTATTGTTCTCGGTCGCAGGTTGCCTCGCTGGCCTGAATGTCATACGCCTGCGTGGACAGTTGGTTTATCAGAAGAGGAAATGAGAACCAATGAGTTAAAGATGATTAGTGCAACTGTTGAGCATTTTAACGAAAATCCTGCAGTGGCAAGCTGGCAAGCGGAAAATGAATACTTTGTCGATTGGTTCGGAAGTTGTCCGAAGGGTGACAAAGCGTATTTGCAATCTGTTATTGATCGTATTCGACTACAAGACTCCAAACGACCAATCTATCTCACGGATAGCGGTGAATTTAGCACTTGGGGACAAGTGTCACAGCTATCTCAACACGTCGGCACCACGATGTATCGTGTGGCTTGGAATCCGTATATCGGTTATACCTATACTCCTTGGCCTGCTTGGTTGTATCGTCTCAAGGCGCAGATAAGACATCTACGGGTTGACCAGATGATTGTCGCCGAGTTACAAGCAGAACCATGGCCTACATCTGGTAGGTTAATGCAGGATTTGACAGCAACAGAGATAGAAAAATCCTTTCCCTTGAAACAACTGTATTCAAACGCCGAAGTAGCGCGTCGGACTGGTTTTGCTGCTACATATTTTTGGGGCGCAGAGTGGTGGTATCTTAGATTAACTCAAGGAGACGCTCAATATTGGCAGGCTGCCAAGGAGATTATGCAACCTGTCTATGAAAAATAAGACTCGAAACCGACAATGGGTGCTGTGGGTCGTTTCCCTTGCCGTTGTATTTATTACGGTACTTGATATCCACACGGCCTACACGCAGCATAGTAGTCACCTCGATGAAGATCGGCGTTCAGACATTCGTATTTTAGCTCAAGCGGTACGTTCGCTGCTACGCGATAATGCTGCAGCTTTCGATCAATGGCCTACGGTTTTCGTCACAGGGGACGGCACAGAGCCTTTTTATTGTCGAAGTTTGAACCAGACTATTCCAACCAAGGACGTTAAATCACTGCTAGAACGATACATTAGATTATTACCACGTGATCAGGGAATTAATATACCTCACGTCAGTCTTTATTATTTGCGTCAACAAGATGGTCACTGGTTGGTTGGAAATTGCGCACTTTCAAAACAAGACGAAGTAACAACATAAAAAACATTGTATTTATGACTGAAATATTGTATAATTTTGTCATATATACACTTGTAATATGCCAATAAAACCAATTAAAATTTTAATGATTGATGATGATGAATTCATCCGCAAAATTTATTCAAGCGATTGGTTAGAAAGAGGTTGGCAGGTGAGTCTAGCAGCGGATGGTGAAGAGGGTTTAGCTAAAATTATTACCGAGAAGCCAGACATTGTTATTTTAGATGTCATAATGCCTAAAAAGAACGGCTTTGAGGTTTTGACAGAGCTGAAAGAGAGGGGTCTTATCAGTCAAATACCGGTCATTGTCTTTAGTCATCTAGTTCAAACTGAAGACCAGGCAAAAGCTCGATCGCTTGGAGCTGTTGATTATCTCAATAAGGATACGACAAATTTTGAAAGTATGTATCAGGCTATTGCGAGCCATATACCTATAGCCACAACGGTGTAAGGGCAGACAAAAATTGAACAAAAATAAAATTTCATGATAGATGATGCTCAAATAGAGCAAATTATTTCCAAGGTTGGTGTTATTGATAATGACACACTAGCAGCAGCTAAGGCAGTCGCGGCAAGTAAACAGCGCCCACTGGCTGATATTTTATTAGAAAAAAATTTACTTAAACCTAATCAATTGGGTCAGTTGATTAGCAATATTTATCATTGCTCCTTTGTAGATGTCACTAAGGAAAATATAGACGATAAAACCCTGCAAATTTTGCCAGAATTGGTGGCTGCTCGGCAGGGAGCTATTGTGTTTAGAAATGACAGCGAAGGTATCAAAGTGGCTATGACAGACCCACAGAATTACGAGCTGAAAAAATTATTAGAGAAGAAGACGGGTGCTCCGGTAACGGTTTATTATACTTTACCGAGCCTATTAACTGATGTTTTGGGTCGCTATCGCAAAAGTATCCAAGATGAGTTTGAAGAGATGATCAAGCTCAATGTCGCACGTGTTCAGAATGCTAAACCAGAGGATTTATCAATCATCAAGATTGTAGACAATTTGATAGCCTATGCTCATCATAATGCGGCTTCTGATATTCATATTGAGCCACAAAAGAAAGATGTGACAGTGCGATTCCGTATTGATGGTATTTTGCATGATGTGTTGGTTTTACCGAAAGAAATACATGAGTTGGTAGTGGCACGTATCAAGATTTTGAGTCGATTGCGTATTGATGAACATCGTAGCTCTCAGGATGGCAAAATCTCCATGGAGATTGGCGGAATTCAAGTAGATATTCGTGTTTCTATCTTACCGACCGTGCATGGAGAGAAAGTTGTTATGCGTTTGTTATCAGCTAATAATAAAGAATATACTTTGGAAGACTTAGGGTTCAGTGCTCGTGATTTGAAGCTGGCCAGGGAGGCAATAACAAAACCACACGGTATGATCCTGTCCACTGGTCCTACAGGAAGTGGTAAATCAACCACGCTCTATGCTTTGGTGCAGCTCATCAATTCTCGCGAGATTAATATTTCCACTATCGAAGATCCTGTTGAATACGACATGGCAGGTGTGAATCAGATTCAGGTTGATCCGAAGACTAATTTAACCTTTGCGGCCGGACTTCGTTCTCTGTTGCGACAAGATCCGGATGTTATCATGGTAGGAGAAATTCGCGATGAAGAGACCGCGGGCATTGCGGTTAATTCAGCTATGACAGGGCATTTAGTATTATCTTCTTTGCATACTAACGACGCAGCTACAGCTTTGCCTCGGCTTATCGATATGAAGATTGAGCCGTTCCTGATTTCTTCTACGGTTCATGTTATTATCGCTCAACGGTTGGTGCGACGTCTGTGTACACAGTGTATTGTTAGCTACACGCTAACCGAGGCAGAAAAGAAGGATTTATATAGCCATGAAATTCTTAAATCTGATCTGCCAGCTGATATGACTCAGGATATAAGAATGTACCGTGGGGCTGGATGCGCTCACTGTAATAACAGTGGGTTCAAAGGACGAATTGGTTTATTTGAGTTATTAGTTATGGATGATCCTATACGAGAGCTGGTGATGAAACGCAGTAATGCTGACTCTATTCAAGCGGTAGCTATTAAACAAGGTATGACAACTATGTTGCAAGATGGCTTTTTGAAAGTCATGTCAGGTAAAACAACGATTGAAGAAGTACTCAGAGCAACTTCAGAATAATCATCATGAAATTTAAATATAAAGTATACGACAGGAATAATACCCTACAGATTGGCGAGTTGGAGGCTGATTCTAGTAAACAAGCACAAGTTTTTTTGGCTGAGCAGGGATATGAGGTATTATCCTTGGAATCAATAAAAGAGGTTAAGAAAAAAAGGGATCTAGAATTTTCAAGTTATTTTGGCTCTGTCAGTTTGGAGCAGAAAATGCTTTTTATTAAGCATTTGTCTTTGATGATCAAATCAGGCATGCCTATCAATGAGGCAATTACCATTCTCGTGAGTGAACATAAGGGCTTATTCAAAAGAATTTTACAGCATATTTTAGCCTCGATTGAAGGTGGTAATCATTTAACAGACAGTTTAGCTAAGTATCCCCGTATTTTTGATAAATTTTTCATCAGTATGGTCCAGATAGGAGAGGAGAGCGGATCATTAGAACAAAGTTTGGTCAACCTAGCCCTACATCTGCGTAAAACTCACGAGCTCCGCAGTAAAATTCAAAGTGCGCTATTATACCCAACTATTGTTGTTAGTGCGATGTTTGGTCTAGGTATTACACTGGCGATTTTTGTTTTGCCGAAGCTGACAACTTTATTTGCATCATTGGGTAGTGATTTGCCTCTGACAACTAAAATGTTACTGGCGACTTCGAATTTTTTGACGCATTATTGGTACGTGTCTATGCTCAGTGCCATTATTTTTGTAGTTGTTATTCTGATTACTCGCCAAGTCATGCCTACCAAATTATTCTTTCACTGGGCAGCATTACACGTACCGTTGATTCATCGTTTCGGACTGGTTCTTAATCTCTCGAGTATGTGTCGTGCAATGTCTTTGCTACTCCAGAGTGGCGTCACGGTTGATAAGGCTTTGGAAATTGTTCAGGGTAACTTATCTAATATTTTTTATAGACGTGATGTCTCTTATTTTTTGCAACAAATCAAGAAGGGTGAGTCCTTGGGTGAGAGTATGAAGCACTCACCGAAGCGCTTCCCTGGTCTGGTCTCAAAAATGATTAAAGTGGGAGAGCAATCGGGTAATCTAGCTGAGACCTTTGCCTACCTAGCCGATTATTATGAGGAAGATTTAGATAGTCTGTCGCGTAATCTATCAAGTATTTTGGAACCAGTTCTCCTCGTTTTTATCGGTATTATTGTAGCCTTTGTCGCTATGGCAGTTATTAGTCCAATTTATAACTTTACATCAAATGTCGGTAATTAATAATAAGGGCTTTATTATCATAGAGTTAATTATTGTCCTCGCTATTACAGCTGTTATTTTTGCTGGCGCGATGATGACAGTTAGCTCATTGAAGGGTCAAAACGGCAAGCAATTCTATAATTCTGATATGGAGAACATACAGGCTTTGATTATCAAGGCTCATACCTATGCTCGTGCGAATAGGTTGAACGATAATTGGGGTATAAAAGCGTTTTATCAAAACGCAACAGCCTGTGGCACTACCGCTGCTTCCAATTGCTTTGTTTTGTTTAAAGGCAAAGATTACGCTACCCGAGATGCGACCTATGATGAGATAGTGACGTTCAGTAACGATTTGATTCGAAATGAGGAGGTCAATAACGAAAAAGAGATTTATTATCAGCAAGTCACCGGTTTTGGTAGGGGTTTTGATAATGCCTCCAATACTGATGAAACTGGGTTTCGTTTACGAACCGTTTCTGGTAGCTATGACTGTACGATTAGAGTTGGTATTTTTGGTGTAGTTTATAATAGTTGTGAATAATGAAGATCAAACTACAACATGTGGGGTTTTCCTTGGTAGAAATTATCGTTGCTATTTCGGTATTTTCTTTATTGGCAGCGGCGGTAGCGTATACGACAGCCAGCTCTAATGATTCATTTCATAATCCCCGAGACAATCAAGTTAAGCAATTATTTGCCCAAGAGGCGTATGATGCTGTGCGTGCTATTGCCGACGCTTCATGGAAAAACGTAGCGTCTGTACCGGTGAATACATCGTATGATGTCAGGGTGAATAGTTCTGGGTCTTGGGAGTTATTCAATGGTACAACGACCCGTTCAGGTTTGAGCAGAAATGTGTATTTCTATGATGTTACTCGTGACAGCAGTGGCAATATTGTCAGTGGTGGTAGCACCAACGACTATAATACTCGATTAGTTACTGTGAAGGTTGTCGGTGGTGCCCGCCAGTATCAACTTGACGGTTATGTTACCTTACTTGGCGCTTATAAATTACGGCAAACTACCTGGAATGGCACAACAGGAACATTAGCTTGGAGTGGATCCGATCTTAGTAATAATTGGTACACCGGTAATAACATGACGGGAACTAGTACAGCAGGCGCCTTGACCATGGTAGCTGGTACTACACAAGCTTCAGCAACATCATCAGCTGCCAACATTAGCTATAGTACGAGTCATGCCATAGTAAATCACAATATATTGACGCTACAATGGACACAAAATATTCCGACTAGCTGTGTGCTAAAATTATATCTACAAGCCACCAATACTGGGTCAGCCACTCCTGATTTTACCAGCTCAAGCTTAGTCGGGCCTTTCACGTTTTCATCCACTGGCACTGCCACCTCATCGGTGCAGCTGACGAGCTATACGACAATTGCTAGTAAGAAATGGTTGCGGTATGGGGTTAGTATGACGTCATGTAGTGGATCGTATCCGACGTTATATGGTGTAAGCATTTATATTGATTAATTTTGGCATGAAGCTAAATAGAGAGCATAAAAAAGTATTTCAAAAAGGGTTTAGCTTGTTAGAAGTTGTTATTTATGTAGCAATTTTAGCTATATTACTGGTCGGTGTTATTGACCTAGCGCTCATCGTCAAGCAATCTCAAGCCAAGTTTACCGTTAATAGACGTGTGACTGCTGATGTTGGTAATGCTTTAGACACTATCAAACTATTAGTCCAAAATGCCACCGCTCTGCCAGTGGATAACAATGGTGTCTTATGCGAGGATTTTGAAGGTTCACAAGGGTACAATAGTTATTATTTGAGTCTTTATTACAACACGAGCTCAGCCGCTGCCGCCTTGCCTTATGAGTGTAGAGGCGACTATAACGCCACAACTACTGCGGTCAAAATCTATTGGAAGAGCTCCGCTGATAGAGGTTTATGGATTGACTGTTATCGAGGATTTATCAATGGTAATTCTGGTAACTGCACTACGATACAAAACTATGGAGACGCCAGTTACATGCTTACTTCAGCCAAGAATACCATTGTCTATGATGGTGGTCTTCAGTTTGCCACAAGTACCGCGTACGGTAACAGCGCCCTGAAGGTTAGCATCACCATGGGTATCCCAAACTCCAGTCAACCTAATTATTATGCTGCCACAACGACCGCTAGTACTACGGCAATCTTTCAGGTCAAGCTGGCAGACGCTCCGACACCTACAGAGCCGGTGTGTGGCGACGGATCAGTCGGTTCAGGTGAGGTCTGCGACTCAACCTTGACGACAGCCTGTGCCTTAGATGGCAATTACTATACCGGTGGTTATGTAGAAGATAATTCAACTTGTAGTGGTAAGACGGGATGCAAGAACGATTGTAGCGCTTGTCTGTCGTCTGCCTCATGTAATGGTGCTAGCTGTGGCGGCTATTCTTCTGGCGGTAAATGTTGGTATCTTGGTTCACTGGGTCAATCCTGTACTACAGTCTGTGCTAGTCACGGCGGCTGTGTGGCAGGTAATAACTGGGATGATAATTCCTGTACGGTATTGACTGCTCTTGGCGCAAATTGTACGGGAGGTTGTAACATAACTGCTAATACCTATACACCGTATTGGGATAACGCTACTGCTTGCGCGTTTCAATCGAGTAAGAGCGAAAGTTGTTCCGCCTCAAATGCTGGTGCTGCTCGTTTATGTAATTGTACTTCGTAAAATTTACTAATGATTATAGTTGAATCGAAACAAAAATCTGAACGAGGAGCTGTCGCCCTGATGATGGTGATTCTATTAACCTCCTTGATAGCGCTCTTTGGCGTTGGTTTGGCTGTTATGAACCTTGATTATAGCTTAGGAGTAGCCTCAACATTACTCGGTAAGAACCTGACGACAGCTGCTACTGGCTGTCTTGATTCAGCACTGGTTGAGCTGGCAAATAATAATGCTGTATCGACCCTTAATGTTAATAGCATTGGTGGTCAAAACGCTAACTGTGTCGTCACAATCAAAAGTAGTGGCAACTATCGTTATGTCACTGCGCGAGCCACAACCACAGCGTCATTTATTAATTCAGTCGCAGTAGCGAGCTCTACTGTCAATGTGGCGACGAACCCATTTACCGTAGTTTCTAGTGTTGTCGATACGACTGCCGTCAAGCCGAGCGCAACCTTCGCCGCTAATAATAACATCAACATTGGATCGTCCTCGGGTCTCTATGCCACTGTTTCCGTAGATGGAGGATTTGCCTATGTCTCCTATAGAGATGGAGCTGCTAGTAACAAGCTGACGGTGACTAAGGTTAATTTGAGCACGTTTGCTGTTGTGACCAGTTTACAGAATATCAGCTCAACAGCAGCAACATTTGAGGATTCAGTTATCCATCGGGGCTACCTGTACGTCAGTTATCGTATGTTTACTAATGTGGCAGGGTCCGACTGTAAGTTAGCGATAGCTAGGATAGATTTAAATAATTTTACTTCTGGCGGTGTTACTACTTTGGAAAGTTTAACCAATGGGTGTACGGGAACAAATTGTATTGCAAGTCCCGACGCTATAGCCGCTGCTGGGGACTATGTCTACATAGCTTTTAGAGATCTTGGGAATTCTGACAAAATGGGCTTGAAGCGTTTTAATATTAATGATTTTACTACTAACGGCATCACGACACTTTCAAACATCACAACCGGAAATCCAATTAACCCAGATATGGTTATTTATAACGGCTATGCTTATATTGCTGTAGAGGATTATGGAGCTGGTGCGCCATTTTTGAAAAGGGTAAACTTGACAGACTTTTCTACAGTAACATCTTTGAATATGGACTCCGGCTTAGCGTGCACCTATATTGCCGTCACAGCTGTAGATAACTATATATATTATGCTTGGGATGAATATAATAATAACAGGAATGTCAGCGTTGCTCGCGTATCTGTTAATGCCTTTACGAAGGGTACTACTTTACGAGCTACGCCAAAAGCTAATTATTTAGACATGGTTTCCGCTGACGGTTATCTCTATATATCAACAAACACGTCGGGAAACGCGGACGTATATTCAATGAAGATAGATACACGGACTTTTACCGTTGTGGGAAATATACAACCTTTGTCAACCGGTGATTTATATGAACGCCCTCATCTTGATGCTCCTGGAGGATCATATATTTATCAAGCACATTATGATCGTGGTGCCGCCAGAGCTAAGTTGTTTCGAATTAAAGTTGATTAATCAATGTTTACCAAAGGTACAGATACTATAGCTCTACACTTCGCAGATAGTTCGATATTAGCATTGCGTCTTGAAGGTAGAGATCAGAAGTATAATATTGTTGCAGTTTCATCAATCGCACTTAAGCCAGGCGTCATTGAAGATGGCAGGATTTTGTCCTTACCTGATTTAGCTACGGCCGTGACTCAACTTTTTTCGCAGGCCAAGCCACAGGCAATGAAACCTAAAGAAGTGGTTATCTGTCTGCCTGAGTCGAAAGTTTTTTCTGTGGCTTTACTTTTGCCTGCTACCGTATCGGGAGCGGAGGCAGTTGACAGTTTGCGACGCAAAGTAGCAGAAGTTATTCCTGTAGAAGATGGCCTACTTGTAGCCGACTATCAGAAACGTCAGGCAGGTAAGCAGACAGAGTATTTTTATGCTGCGACGTATGAAGCCGTGCTTAGTGATTACATTAAACTATTTGACAGTCTCCGGATTAAAATTCGTGTAGCGACGCTAGAGTCATTTGCCTTAGCCACGGTTCTCGGTCCGAAAGATGAGAAGCAGACAGCTTTGATTCTTGATATTGGCTCTCGAAACACTATAGCAACCATTGTTACCCAGCAATTCGTCCGTGAATCTGTAATCATTGCTAACGCGGGAGATGTGTGGACAAAAACTATCAAAGAGTCCCAAAATATCTCATGGGAGGAGGCAGAAAAGAAGAAAGTAACGCTAGGAATCGTATCTTCGCCTGATAATACTGTTGCGCCGCTTATTTTACCCTGGATACAACGATGGTCAGCGGAGATACAGATGTTGATACAATTTTGGCAGCAAAATCATAGTGAAAAAATTGACTCAGCTATTCTTACAGGAGGTAGTTCTCAGCTGCCTGGGTTATCAGATTATTTACAAACCGTTTTGAACTTGTCAGTGGTCATTGGTCAAGCTCCGAACAACGTATCTTTGAGTAATGTTAGCTTGCAGCAGTATATAAGCACGTTAGGTTTGGCCATGATGGCTGGGGATGAAAGATCTGGAGACATTAATTTTGTAGAGCCAAAATTAAAAAATGTAAAATTTCCAACACCAAAGACTACGATACTGAGTCCGAAAACTACGACTAACAAAGCTGCTCCTGTGGTACTTCAGACGAAATCGCGCAAACCGCCACTTATATTAATAGCCATACTTATTATTGCAATTGGAGTTTTTGCCTTTGTCTGGTGGCGTAGTCTAAGTCCAACTGTCACGAATCAAGTGCCTATTATTGGTGATAGCGCTGAGGTCCAAACTGCTGAGGTTAGTTTTATAGCTGACACAAGCAATGGAACAGCAGCTATCAATACTGATCAGCCTATCCTGAAGGCAGCTATCAACTCACAGATATTGAATTCTGAACCAATACCATTATCAAGGAGTTACTGGCAAACACTTCGTGATAACGCAGCGCGCTCAGGTGATGGAGCAGCTGTAGATACAGGAGTGTTATATAATCTCCTCCTTAATGAGCAGGTGCAAAAATTATGGCAAAAAAATATTGACTCGTTAACGACAACCTATAGCAACTCGCAGCAGACCATGTTGAGCTCATTTGTGGCCTATACTGTCACAACCAGTACGCCGCCGTTGGCTGCCATTACACCGGAGATAGAGCAGCCATTTTCACTGATAGCTAATTTTCAGGTTATGACTATTACTACATCTGATTTAGTAACCCTGATGAAAGACGATTGGCGCAATAAATTCCAGACAGATTTACCAGCTAACTATACGCTAAAAAATGTCACAATATCGCCTCTACCTGATGGCTTCTACACTATACGAATGTCGGTTGAGGCACGATAGGGTGACGTAACTCATTATTTTTGGTATAATAAATACCAGTAGGTCCATTGTGGATAAAATATAACATTTAACATATGAACATTTCCCAAAAAAAGGGTTTTACGTTAATCGAATTGATTATCGTTGTGGCAATCGTCGCTATCTTAGCGTCTGCGGCTTTTGTGGCTATCAACCCAGCCAAACGTATCGGTGAAGCTAACAACGCTAAGCGTTGGGAAGATGTCACTGCTATCCTAAATGCTGTCTTGGCGTATGTAGCTGATAATAATGGTAATTTCCCTAATGCTAATATTGCAGGATCTGTAGCTGCGTTACCAGCAAGTATGACATATGGTATTGGTACTAATGCGACTGGATGTGGCTCGACTATTGTGTGGAACAACGGTGCTGCTACGGGCTGTGGTTTTACGACGGGTGGCACAGCAACTACTACTTCGAGCGTTGCTTGTGCTGACCTTACCTCATCTTTGGTTGACACCTATTTACCAACCATTCCTCAGGATCCAATCCTTGGACCATACCACGCTTCTTGGACCGGATACTATATCTATCGTTCTGCTGGGAATCGTGTAACGGTAGGTGCTTGTCTGCCATACGTCAATGCTACTACCAACGTTATTCGGGTAGCTCGCTAAAGCTCAAATT
>CAYYYA010000001.1:24160-29153 GCA_964475975.1 uncultured Gammaproteobacteria bacterium
CCATACGTCAATGCTACTACCAACGTTATTCGGGTAGCTCGCTAAAGCTCAAATTTAAAAAACTCTGACCTGTTAAGGTTAGAGTTTTTTTGTTATCTAGTCAGATCCGGAGAGTGGCTATTATACTTACTTGACAGCTATTTTTCTATTTATTATACTGAGTTAGCACTCATAACTAATGAGTGCTAATAACAGTTTATGGATCAACGTCAAAAGGTTTTGCTCCAACTCGTGATTGAGCTGTATATAGATACTGCGCAGCCGGTCGGCTCCTTAGCATTAGCCCAAGAGAGTGATTTGGAAGTCAGTCCAGCTACTATTCGTAATGAGCTCCTAGACTTAGAGGCTAAGGGCTTTATCTATCAGCCACATACCTCAGCTGGACGAATTCCAACAATCAAAGGTTTGAAGTATTATCTTGATAGTTTGATGACGACTGAGCGAGATAATGCCAAGACTGACCAGCTATTAAGAAACTATAAAGAGCGCTGGGGTTTGCGGGGAGTAGCCAAGGTGGTAGCAGAGATTTCAGAGTCAGCGGCTATTATGGCCTCAGATTTGAGCGATTATTTTTACACAGGATTTAGCCGGCTGTTTGCTCAACCAGAATTTTTGGATCCCTTGTTGGTACGGTCCTTAAGTCAGGCAGTAGATCGATTAGACGATGTTTTACCAGCATTATTTGGAAGACTAAGTTCAGATGAGCCTACTATTTTTCTCGGAAGGCAAAATCCTTTTGGTTTAAACTGTAGTGCTATCTTCATTTCTAACGGTAATACTGAGCAGGAGCGCATTATGGGTTTATTGACCCCCGTACGAACCAACTATGCAGGACATGTACGGTTATTACAACAAGCAGTTAAATATTTAGATTAACGTATGGCGAAACCAATACCACCACAGGAACCTCATGAAGACGAGGTCTCAGAATCAGAGTTGCAGCGTCTGGCAGAAGAATCAGCAGCTAACCTCAACGGCTGGAAGCGAGCTTTAGCTGATTATGACAATCTCAAACAGGAGACAGAGAAGCGACAAGGTGAAACCCGCTGGTTTCTCAAGGCTAACCTGATTAGTGACTTTCTACCATTTTTCGATCATTTCAAATTAGCTTTGGATCATATCCCTGAAGCCCAGAAGAAAGAAAACTGGGTGGTGGGATTAGGTCATATCCGTAACCAAGCTGAAGATTTACTAAAAAATTGGGGGGTAACTGAAATTCCCGTCTCTCAAGGAGATAAAGCGCAACACGAATTACACGAAGCGGTGGACAGTGTAGCGGAAACAGATAAGCCGGATAATACCATCATACGTGTTGTGTCACCGGGGTATTATCTTGACCAGCAGGTAGTACGACCGACCAAAGTTATCGTCAACGATTTATCCAAAGATTCCACCCAAACATAACCATGCAACAGCCACATCATTTACATCTAAAATTAATACAAAAATGTCCGGCGTGTGATACGGTTTTTGACCAGAGCAGAATAACTATTCTGATGAATGCTGAGCAGACAGTTTTAGCACATTTGCATTGTGATAACTGCGGCGTTAATCTCTTGGCTAATGTCGTGGCTATGCCACAAGGTCTTGTCGGTAATGCGATCCTGACTGATCTGCAGATTACGGAAGCTATATCAGCAATAGAGGATGTGAAATTAACAGAAGATATGTTCTTAGCACTCTATCAACAAATAAGTAGCAAAAAATTATTAACTAATGTACGCCAGTCTGTAGTGATGCCGGAATTACCGGACGGAGCTACAACTCGCTAAAATAATAACTATGGCAAAAATATTAGGTATTGACTTGGGTACAACCAACTCCGCTATGGCAATCATAGAGGGTGGTAGCCCAAAAATTCTAGAAAACAAAGAAGGTAATCGTACGACACCATCTATGGTGGCAATCGCCAAATCTGGCGAGCGTCTCGTGGGCGTCACAGCCAAAAGACAAGCAGTGACGAATGCTAGTAATACTATCTTTTCCGTCAAACGTCTGATTGGACGCCATGCTAATGATCCTGAGGTTGATCGTGACCAAAAGAGTATGCCGTATAAAATCGTTCGTGCTGGTGATGGCGTCAAAGTAGTGATGGGCGATAAAGAATACTCACCGCAAGAAGTCTCAGCTATGATTTTGCAGAAATTGAAGACCGATGCTGAAGCACGTTTGGGTGAGACTATTACTGAGGCTGTTATCACGGTACCGGCATATTTTGACGATTCACAGCGACAAGCAACCAAAGACGCGGGTAAAATCGCTGGTTTGGATGTGAAGCGTATTATCAATGAGCCGACAGCAGCAGCCTTGGCCTACGGCTTTGACAAGAAGAAAGATCAAAAGATAGCCGTTTATGATTTGGGCGGTGGAACATTCGATGTATCTATCTTAGAGGTAGCCGCTGATACCGTGGAAGTCAAAGCCACCAACGGTGATACCCACCTTGGAGGTGATGACTTTGATCAACGTATCATTACTTGGATCCTTGATGAATTCAAGAAAGAGCAGGGGGTCGATTTATCTAATGATAAATTAGCTTTGCAACGTTTGAAAGAAGCGGCTGAGAAGGCTAAAATTGAGCTGTCATCTTCTACTGACACTGAGATTAACCAGCCATTTATCACTACGACTGAGGCTGGCCCACAGCATCTCGTTATTAAGCTCACTCGTACAAAATTAGAAGAAACTGTTCGTGACTTAGTGGAGAAAACACTCGAGCCCTGTAAAAAAGCGCTCCAAGATGCTGGTATGACGGTCAAAGATCTGGATGAAGTTATTATGGTCGGTGGTATGACCCGTATGCCATTAGTGCTGCAGGAGGTAGAGAAGTTCTTCGGCAAGAAGCCAAACATCAGCGTTAACCCTGACGAAGTAGTAGCACTCGGTGCTGCTGTTCAGGCCGGTGTGCTGCAAGGAGATGTCAAAGACGTACTATTGCTTGACGTTACTCCATTGACCCTCGGTATTGAAACTCTCGGAGGAGTGCGCACACCTATCATCAATCGCAACACTACTATTCCTACATCGAAATCTCAGGTTTTCTCAACCGCCGCAGATAACCAAGACGCAGTAGAGATTCATGTGCTCCAAGGTGAGCGTGAAATGGCTGCCGACAATAAAACTCTAGGTAGATTTCATTTATCAGGTATTCCTCCAGCACCACGTGGTGTGCCTCAGGTTGAAGTGAGCTTCGATATCGACGCTAATGGTATCCTGAACGTTAAAGCTAAAGATAAAGCTACTAATAAAGAACAGTCTATTACCGTTACCTCATCTTCTGCTTTATCCAAAGAAGAGATTGCCAAGATGCAGAAGGACGCGGAATTACACGCTGAAGAAGATAAGAAAAAGCGTGAAGCAGCCGATGTGAAGATTAATGCTGACTCTGCTATCTCGTCCACTGAAAAATTATTGAAAGAAAGCGGTGATAAGATGTCAGCCGAGGACAAGAAAGAGCTAGAAGACAAGCTGGCTGCCTTGAAGCAGGTCAAAGATAATGAGGATATTGAAACAATTAAACCAGCTTTAGAGGCTCTCGCTACTGTGGCTCAGAAGATTGGTGCTGCAATGTATCAGCAGCAGGCAAGCAGCACTCCTGGCGCCACAGGTGAGCAGAAAACAGACGAAGGTCAGCCTGCAGAGGGTGAAGTAGTGGAAGAAGAGAAGAAATAAATAAGCATAGTTCAACGTTACAGCATGGCTGCAGATTATTATCAGACATTAGGCGTCGACCGCGGCGCGAGTCAGGAGGAGATTAAGAAAGCTTTTCGCAAGAAGGCTCATCAATATCATCCTGATAAGCAAGGCGGCGACGCTGAGAAATTCAAAGAGCTCAATACGGCTTATCAGGTTTTGAGTAATGCTGATAAGCGCAAGCAGTACGATCAATTTGGTGCTAACTTTGAGCAACCAGGTGGCGGAGCAGGTCCACAGTGGAGTGATTTTGCTGGTGGCTTCGGTGGAGCTGGTGGTCAGCAATTTGATTTCGGAGATTTGAGCGATTTGTTTGGAGGTGCTTTTGGCTTCGGTGGAGCTGGTGGTCAGCGAGCTCAGAAGGCCCAAGACATCCAAGTAGCAGTTGAGATTGATTTTCAAGAAGCCTATCATGGATTAGAGCGAGATATTGAGCTGTACAAACAAATTTCCTGTGATACCTGTCATGGCTCAGGTGCTGAGCCGGGTAGTAAAGTAGAAACCTGTTCTACCTGTAAGGGAAGTGGTCAGATCAAACGCGTGCAGAACACGGTCTTCGGTGGTATTCAGGTTGCTAGTACCTGTGATACCTGTCGAGGCACTGGAGAAATGATTAGCAAGCCATGTCATCGCTGTGCTGGCCACGGTGTGCGTAAAGATAACGAAAAGATCCATATCAAGATTCCAGCTGGCATTGATAATGGTCAGACACTCAAATTTGCTGGTAAAGGTGAAGCTGGTGGTAGGGGACTTCAGTCTGGAGATTTATACGTCGTAATCCGCTTGAAGGCTGATAGACATTTCACCCGAGAGGCCGATGATATTCTCACTAAGGTCTCAGTGCCCTATACTACACTGACTCTTGGCGGTGATGTTTCGGTACCCACTATGGAGGGCAGTGTACGATTAAAAATACCTGCAGGTACTGAGAGTGGTAAAGTCTTCATTCTCCGTGGTAAAGGCTTCCCTAAGCTCTCAGGAAGGGGCAAGGGCGATGAATTAATTACCGTTAATGTCATAGTGCCTGATAAGCTGACAAAGCGCCAAAAAGAGCTTTTAGAGGAGTTGGATCAGCAGTTTCGCACTGATTCTAAGAAGAAAGGCTGGTAAGTCGGTATTTTCTTTTGAAAATAAACAAAATATGGCTAAATAAAGCCATTTTTTGTTACTTACTATTGACAAAAACTGATATATAGTGTATGATTTAATAATACCCATTTTCTCTACTGGTACCGGTGGGTAATGGTACCTTGTCAATTTGTCTAGTTTTACGGATATATCTGTCTGCCAGTTTGGCGGA
>CAYYYA010000001.1:29253-58535 GCA_964475975.1 uncultured Gammaproteobacteria bacterium
ATTACGGTTCTCTGGTGGTCTCTGGGTGTAGTCTACGTGGCTGGTCCAAACCGTGCCACGATCTACTACCTCGGCGATCCGCTGCGCGACTGTGGTCGCGGGCTGCACTTCATGTTGCTTCTCATCGAGAGGCCAAAGATAGTGCCAGCACCGCGCTACCGCGCAACAGAAGAAATTCAGGCCGGCATCGAGCAGGATCTGAAAAGCAAGAAGGGTGGTGCCCTCGATCCGGCCGAAATCAAAAAGCGCGTCATTGACGCGCTGACCACCAAGCTGCTGCGCACGAGGACGACACGCAGGTCAGAGACAGGAGAGGTTAGTGGCTTGCTCGCAAGCTACAACTTCGAATTTCTCTATCGCATGGTGTATTCCGTGCCGTTCGCACTGCTCAGTGCTGTCGACCAGAAGAAAATGGTCGGCATGCTGAAGAACTTCTTCGAAGCTGTCTGTGACCTCGTCTTCCGTGGCGTGGAGTATCTGTACATCATGGAAGCAATCGAGTCAGACATGCTCTGGCTCGCAGATCCTGATGTACTGGTAGATCATCTGGAGTCCTGCTGGAACGCGGTTCCTCAGAAGACCCCGCGAGAGGCCTCCAAATCGTTCATGAAGGGGCATCCCTTCTGGGCGCTGTCCGAAGCTGATCGTGCTGTTGCGCTGGCTGCTGCTACGCCAGCCGAACAGGCGCTCTGTGCCAAATGGCGTCCGCTGCCGGACGAACGTTTGTTGGAGTTGTTCAACGCCAACAACGATGACGCTGCGGTTGATCACGTTTTCGAATACTACCCGACGTCGACTCTGGCCCGCATGATCTCTGACACCGGCTTCGCTGCGGTCTACTTCAGAATTGAAGACCGGAACGAGGATCCGGCCATCGAGGAGGAGAAGAACGCCCGCGAAGTGGCCCGACTCCGCCGGCAGACCCTGCGGCTTCAAGCTCAGGGTGAAGGTGGCAAGCTGGGTCTCAAGGCGCGCGAAGTGGTCTCTGCCAGCGGAGACGCCTGTCCTCATCGAGGAATTGAAGAGGACAAGCTAACCGACGTGCAGAGAGCCGACATCCTGCGGTGGGAGCAGGATCACAAGGCAGAGCTGGCTCAGGCGCGCGAGTATATTCTCAAGACTGAGATGTATGGCGCCACTCAGACTGTGCTGACCGATGGTGGCGGACCGAGGCCCTCGCCGGTTATCACGCTGACGCCGAAGGCAAAGCCGGGTGCTGGAACGCCGAGCGCCCCGCCTGAGTCCGAAGACTAGACAATTTACCCTAAGCCGAAAGGTTTAGGCAGGGGCCCGTTGCATCAAGCAGCGGGCCTCTTAATTTTTATCTAAAATATCTCGCACTTCTTCTGGAGTGTTGACCTGGACGAGTGCTTGCCGTAGCTCAGAGGCATTAGCTCGTCCTTTGACATAATGAGCTAGATGCCGACGCATTGGTTCGAAATAATCTTGGTCATATAGTTCAACGAAATAGTTCGTATGATCGAGCATTGCTTGTTTCACCTCGGGCCAGGTTATTTCAGTATATGAACCAGTTCGCAGATAATCTTTGATTTGGCTGAAGGTCCATGGTTTACCCAAGACGCTCCGCGCTAAGCCGAGTCCGTCGACTCCTGTGGCTTCCAAAATATCTTTGCTGCTTTCAATAGAAGTGACACCGCCGTTAGCTAATACAGGGCCAGTTTTGAAAATTTCTTTGACCTGACGAATCATCTCCAAGTTGATATCTCCATCGAACGGATCCTCGAAGCTTCTGCCGTGAATCATCAGAGCGGCAATAGGGAGGTCAGACATTTCTTTCAGAAAGTCGAGGATAGTTACATGCTTGACGCGTCCCGGAGGCATATTATCCTCTGCCTTGATAGAGATACGAGTTTTAATAGATACAGGAATATCAACAGCTTCAATAGCTGCTGCAATAATTTTTTTACTCAAAGCAATATCGCGCATCAACATAACGCCGCAATAGTTGCGTGCAATCTTATGAGCAGGGCATCCAAAGTTGATATCTATACCATCAGCGCCAGCTTGTTCAGCAAGTTTCGCTGCTTGAGCGATAACTTTGGGATTATTACCCATAATCTGGACTACCAAAGGGAATTCGTCAGAGGTCTGCTCCATCATTTTCTGTGCTTTAGGGATACCACGAATAAGGGCCTCAGAAGCTATCATTTCTGAGTACACAACATCAGCGCCCCAGGATTTCGCTAAGCGGCGATAGGCAGCGTCAGTAATGCCTACCATCGGAGCAAGGGCGATAATGGGACTTTTTAGTTCTTTCCAGAAGTTTTTCGACATAATCGGCTAGTATAAGGAAATATGGTGATAAAATCAAGAACCCGCATGTCTGCGGGGATGGGTAGTGGTTGTATATACAGTACTACTCTACAACCAGCCTTTGCGTTTAAACCAGAGCAGTAAACCGCCGATGACAAAACAAACAATGCCCACAATGATCCAAAAATCATAGGGCTGACCGTTGATAGGATCATGGCTCGTATTCATACCGAAGATACCTACAACTAAGTTGGCAGGGATGAGTACAACAGAGATAGTGGTAAGAATTTTGATAATATCATTCAACTTGAAGGAAATCATAGATTCATTGGTCTCATCAAAAGCTGTGATTGTTTCCATATGTGTCTGCAAAATATCCCAGATATCCTTACTACGCTCAAGCGCATTATTAAGATAGATACGCATCTCACCCGGCTCAAAATAGCTATTATTAACAGCCATCAATTTTTTGATGATATTTTTGTGCGAGTTCATGATACGCCGAAAAGCCACGATATTTCGTTTTATTATCAGAATCTCTCGTACCATCCGTCGTTCATTACCGGCGAAGATTTGGTTTTCTATATTTTCAATATCGAGGGTAATGTGATCCAGCATCGGGAAGGTGGCGTTTTGCAATCTATGGATTATTTCGTTTAAAAGTCCAACAGCATGATCAGCCATATAGAGCTTTTGGAGATGTTTGTCACGATAGCAATCATTAAAAAAAGAGTCCAAAACCTCTAAATGCCCGTCTCCGATGGTTATCAAATACTTATCCCCAATGAAAAAATCTATTTCCGCTGCTTTTACTCCGCGATCTTCACGATCATAATAAGCGAAGAGAAGGATCATGAATAAGTATTCAGGGTACTCGTCTAACTTTGGATGAAGTGAGACTTTTTTCGCATCAACAATGTCCAGTGGATGAAACTGATATTTTTCTTGTAAATATTTCAAATCACTGTCTGTCGGTTTGCGCGCATGAATCCATGTCAGGGATTGAAAATGAATTTCTTTGAGATTAGTAATCATACTAACAAGATTATATCATAAAACAACGCAATCGTATATTATATGGTATAATATAATCATGTCAGAACAAGTATTTGAACCCTCGCTGCGACCAGAATTACCGCCGACTCCAGAACAACAAAGCGAACAACCTCAGGTAGCGACGTCAGAGCAACAGGTGCCGAGTATAGATGTGAAATCACCTGTGATATCTCCATCGCAATCTCGTGCGCCTGTTTTACCTAAGGATAAAGATCCGCAGCTCGTTGAGATCGAGTCTATTTTGTCGGACGGGCTCGATCAGGCTTATATTTCGTTAACGCTAGATAAACGGCAGCAATTTCGTACTGAAGGGGAAATCTTGGCTCGTACTATTCAGTCAATGATTCAAAGCGGCAAAGTAAATATCAAAAAAATTAGGAATTTAATCATTCGATGGTTGAGAGTTATTCCAGGTGTTAATCGTTATTTTTTAGAACAGGAAGCCAAGATTAAAACTGATAGAATCTCAGAGATGAAGTCAGACTCCGTATGATGTTACAAGCTCCCATTATTATTAACACTCAGCCGAGTGGCACGGACTTTATATTTCTGCCGTATATCTTAGGCTTGTTAGCTACGGTTATTGTATTGTGGGTACTATTTTTGATTGCTCGATTATTCCTGAAACGCGAACCAAAGCTAAAGATTTTTCTCCTGACGGTGCCAAAATATGATTCTCTCAGTCAAGCGGAGAATGAAGCGGCTCAGCATATAAAAGAACAGCTGTCTCACGTTGAGAATCTGTTTGCTGCCTTAGGGGCCTTACGAGCTGAAGGTGGATGGAAGGCTTGGCTCTTCGGACGGCAAGATTATTTTGCTCTGGAGATAGTTGCACGTCAGGGAGAGATTTCCTTCTATTGCGGTGTTAGTGAACCGCAGGTAGAGTTTTTTATCCATGTGCTGCAGTCAGTACATCCAAATGTGCATTACCAAGAAGTTGCGGACTATAATATTTTCCCGCCGCAGGGATTTGTTGCTTGCAGTTATCTTAAGTTGAGTCGTGATGTGATGTTTCCGATTAAGACGTATCAGTTATTTGATTTTGATCCCTTAGAGACATTAACAAATGTGTTGAGCAAGCTAGAAACTGGCGAGAGCTTAGTCATACAATACATTATCCGTTCTGCACACCGCGTCTGGCATCAGCGTGGCGTGAAAACGGCCAAAGCTTTGAATAGTGGTAAAGGATTAAAAGAGGCAATGGCCGGACAAAGCTCGCAGCAGTCTATGGTTGGTAAGGGTTTGTCTAGTGTTTTTTCTACTGTTCTAACAACCACACGTAGTCAGTCAGAGAAGCCAAAGCCAGGTGAGCAACCGAAAGAACCAAAAGTTGCTTCACAGCTGGAGATTCAAATGGCTAAGGCTCTAGAGGAGAAAGCTAATAAAGCTGGTTTGGACGTTAATATTCGCTTAATCAGTGTCTCAACCAACAAAGTGCACGTTGATGCTAATCTCCGAGGATTAATCAATGCCTATGGTCAGTTTAATATTTATGAAACAGGTAATAGCTTCCGTGCCAAACAGCTACATTCGCGCGACCGTTTGATTAAGGATTTTATTTATCGCCGTTTTGATCAGAGCGCACTTTGTCTATTCAACGCAGAAGAGATGGTAGGTTTGTGGCATCTGCCGGGTGCAACGATTGCGACTCCGAATATTCGGTGGTTGGAAGCTCGTAGCGCGCCACCGCCACGCGACTTGCCGACGAGAGGACTATTATTGGGCCACTCTGTGTACCGTGGCCAGAGCTTCCCTGTGCGTATGAAGGATGAAGATAGGAGACGTCATACCTATATCATCGGTCAAACCGGTACGGGTAAGACGGTATTGATGGGTAATTTGATGTTGCAAGATATTCAAGCGGGGAAAGGCTGTTGTCTGATAGACCCTCACGGTGATTTGGTAGAGGCGCTTCTCGGATTGATACCACCGGATCGTGAGAAAGATGTTATTGTTTTTGACCCGTCAGACACCTCACGGCCAATGGGACTTAACATGCTGGAATTCTTCAACGCAGATCAGAAAACATTAGTCATCAATGAGATGATTAATATCTTTGATAAGTTGTATGATCTGAAAAAAACGGGCGGTCCGATCTTTGAACAATATATGCGCAACACCTTACTCCTGATGATGGAGGACGTGGAATCTGGCTGTAGTTTGATGGAAGTGGCTAAAGTGCTGGCCGATGAGAATTTCCGTAAATATAAATTAAGCAAAGCTACCAATCCAGTGGTCCGTGATTTTTGGCTCAAAGAAGCGCATAAAGCTGGCGGTGAGGCATCACTGGCCAATATGGTACCGTATATCACCAGTAAGCTGACGCAGTTCACTGCCAATGATATCATGCGACCAATCATTGCTCAGCAGACGAGCTCCTTCAATTTCCGAGACATAATGGATCAAAGGAAGATTTTATTAGTCAATTTATCAAAAGGTAAAATTGGTGAGTTGAACAGCAACCTATTAGGTTTGATAATTGTTGGTAAAATATTAATCGCTGCTTTATCTCGCGTTGACACAGCAGAAGAGGAGCGAGCTGATTTTTATCTTTATATTGATGAGTTCCAAAACTTCCTAACGGACAGTATTGCTGTTATACTATCTGAAGCGCGAAAGTATCGTTTGAATCTGACGATGGCTCATCAATATATCAGTCAGTTGGTACGAGACGGTGATACCAAGATTCGAGATGCTGTTTTCGGAAATGTCGGTACGAAGATTGCGTTTCGTATTGGCGCCGAGGATGCTGAAACATTGAAAAAAGAATTTACTCCTGTTTTTAGTGACTACGACCTCTTGAATATTTCCAAAAATAATGCTTATATTAAGTTGTTGATTGATAATCAAAATCCACCGGCATTTAATATTAAATTAGAACCGCCGAAGAAAGGTGATCCGCAAATAGCTACTCGCTTAAAAGAACAGTCACGTATACAATACGGTAGACCTCGTGAAGAAGTAGAGCAAGAGATTATCAAACGTTCCGGAATGATAGTGAGCTAAAATCCTGTGATTAATGCTCATAGTGTAAGAAAAAATAAAATTGTACGTCAGTAAAATAAAAGAACCAATCACTCAAAATAAAGTGGTTGGAAAACAAAAATGGCAAAAGTAAACAAAATTCAGGAATTAGAGGATTTTATCCGTCATCAGGAGTTGGAGTTGAAGAAGATGAAGGTTATTTTAGCTGAGTTGTCAGGACATACTTCTACTCAGGCTGTTGACTATGTCGTCAAAGCTTCTGAAGTCGGTAAAGAAACAGATAGTCACGAGGGTAGGGTGATTGAAGGTGTTTTCGACGGGCAGAATATGATTGGTCCTGATGGTAAGGTATATTCAATCCCTGTTAATTATTCTTCCAAATCAAAGCTGGTCGAGGGTGATATTTTGAAATTAACTATTGATGCCCTTGGTAATTTCATATACAAGCAGATTGGACCTGTTGAGCGAGCAAGAATGATGGGTGTTTTAGCTAAAGATCAGGATAAAGGTGATTATATTGTCATAGCTGACGATCATATGTTTAAGGTGTTGGCAGCTAGTGTTAGTTATTACAAAGGTACTGAAGGAGATCAGGTGGTTGTTTTGGTGCCTAAGGATGCTGATAGTAAGTGGGGTGCTGTCGAGAATATCATCAAACGGAGCCCATCACGGCCAGAATAAGTAACGCAAATTTGGAAATTGCTAGCCTTTTAGCTTCTTGCTTGCCGACGGCAGGTTTTTTTATTATGATAGTATTCTATGGCAGTTTTATATAGAAAATATCGACCTCAAAGCTTCAGCTCTGTAGTGGGTCAGAACCACATCAAAACTACGCTGGCTTCAGAAATTATCTCTAACCAATTGGCTCATGCCTATCTATTCGTTGGTCCGCGCGGTACCGGTAAGACGACCATGGCGCGCCTCTTGGCCCGTGCAGTTAATTGTTCTCAACGGTTAGAGAATTCAGCCGAACCCTGTAATGAATGTGAGTCATGTCTAGCAATCGCCAAAGGGCGGAGTCTCGATATCATTGAAATAGATGCTGCGACTCATACACAGGTTGATAATGTTCGCGAGAATATCATCACCAATGCACAGGTTCCTCCGTATAACCCTCATGGCTATAAAGTTTTCATTATCGATGAAGTGCACATGCTGTCAAAGGCCGCCTTCAATGCTTTACTGAAAACTATCGAAGAGCCACCAGCACGAATCATCTTCATCCTCGCTACAACAGAGATTCGAAAGGTTCCAGAAACGATACGTTCTCGCTGTCAACGGTTTGATTTCAAGAAGATTCCTCAAGCCGTCATTATTGAGCGTCTGACCGATTTGGCTACACGCGAACAAAAAACAGTACCCACAGATATTCTCGCCACGATTGCGCGTAGAGCAGAAGGAGGATTACGTGATGCTGAGAGCTTGCTTGGTCAACTGATGAGTCTGACGGAAGAAGCGACTATCACAGCTCAGGTTGCTGCTTTAGTATTACCTCGTAACTACTGGGCCGATATAGAGACGATGTTGGAAAATTTGTTGGTCAAAAATAGCGCAGCTGCCTTGAAGCATCTTCATCAATTATTACACGAAGGAAGTGATTTAGAAGATTTTGCCGCTGATTTATTGGAGTATATTCGTCAGGTTCTCTTAGCTCAAGTTTTGGGACCAAGCTTTAGTCCTGATTTGGATGAAGGCAGGATTCAGGCTTTACGAGGTTTGGCAGATCGTTTTACTGCTAAAGATATCCGACGATTACTTGATATTGTTTTGATACGTGCTATTGAGACTAAAACAGCAGTTATTCCTCAGTTACCATTAGAGTTAGCCATCATAGAGTACTGTCAGCTAGAAATAGTGGCAGCACCTGTTTCTGTTGCACGAGCTGAAGAGCCGAGAGCAAAACAACCTGAAGCCGCAGTCAAATCTACTATGGCTGCTAATGAGACATTGCCTTCAATCGAACAATGGCAGCAGATTCTTCACGCTTCCAAAGCGCATAATCACTCATTGTCGGCTTTTTTGAAGGTCGGTCACCCATTATCATTTGATGACGACAAGTTAGTTATTGGCTTTGAGTTTGATTTTCATGCAGAACGCGTACGTGAAGCCAAGAACAAACAGATTGTACAGGAAGTTATTAGTGAGATTTTGGGTCGCGAGGTGGCAATCAGCGCTGAGGTTGATACCGAGTATCGCCAGCATCATCAGAAATTTAATGGAGCGCAAGAGAAAGAGGTTGAGGAAGTTTTAGATGTTTTGGGAGGCGGGGAAGTGGTATAGTTTTTTATATTTGTGGTCTTGTTTTTAAGACCAAATATGAAGTATACTTATGCCATGAATACAACATTTTTAAATACAACAGAGCCGATAAATGCTTCAGGCCCTGTCGGTCAAATACCAACCAAGCCACATACTAAAAAAGCCGTGCTGGTTGGCATTATGGCTCTCATAGGTCTCTGTCTCATAGCAGGGATTTATTATTTTTTTACAGCAGTTCGGCCAAATCATCTCCCTCCACTGCAAGCTCGTGGTGAAGTTGTTATTGTAGCGGAGCAGAAAGATTCTACCGGAATTGATCCGGCCACACATTTTACTGTTGGTACTATTAAAGAAGTAGATACAGAACAGCTAAAAAAAGCCATTTCCATCAATCCTCCAGTTGATTTTGCCCTAAAAAAAGAACCGAAACGAACAGCAGGCACTTTTGATCTGATTCGTAGAGCCTTAGCGCAAGGCGATTTACGAGAATTGGCTTATACCTATACCCTCACACCTGCCACTACCTTAAATCCTGATACTGTGTATGCGTTGGCCGTGCATGACTCTGCAATTGCTAGTGACGATTATAGCTTTGCTTTTCAGGTACGCTCAGGTTTCAAAATTACCGCTACGCATCCCCGAGATAAAGTCGCTCAGATTCCAGTCAATACAGGTATAGAGATTACCTTTAACCGCTTTGAATTAAAAGACCCTGAGAAATTTATCACTATCGAACCAGCAGTTAAGGGTTCTTTTTCGGTGCGAAGAGATACGGTAGTTTTTGTACCAGAAAAGCTTAACCCAGGAACTATATATACAATTCATGTGAGTAAGGATCTGCAGACAGTTGGATCAGCCGAAACGTTAGGACAGGACTATAGCTTTGCCTTCGAGACAGCCGACATAAATCAGCGCGAAGGATCAGTAGCCTATTTCAATTTTGGTCGTGAAGTGGTTGATATTTTGCCGGGGAAAAAACCGGTGCTATCGTTCTATGCCACCAACATTGCTGATAATCAATTTCAAGCTTCACTCTACAGAGTAAAATCAGTAGATGATTTTACTGATTCGTATATCAAGAGTCGCACGTGGGATTTAGGTTGGTCGTATTATTACAACCGAACAGGTCAATTGAATGTCAATCCAGACGAATCGTTGAAGGTCGCTAGCTTTGACCCAACAGTTGTGACAGACGGCTATCAAAAGTATCTAGAGTTACCAGAAAGTTTGACTGAAGGTTTTTATCTTTTTAAAGTACAGGCCAAAGGACTCACTCGGTGGGCGTGGCTTCAAGTTACCCCATTTGATTATTACTTTACCCTCAGTCAAGAGCGGGGATTGGTTTGGTTGTACGACAATACTTCGCGCCAACCAGTGTCCGGGGCTGATATAGCTTTAATGCAAACGGGTGGACAATCAGTTAATATCAAAAAAACTGATGATCAGGGTTTGGTAGATTTTCCGTTACCCCCAAGTCTCTTGGCTACAACTGCTGTGCCTAAATTTTTTGAAATAAATAAGGGAAACTCGACGAGAGCGATTTTGATACGAGATCGTTGGGGTTATGGTTCTGGTATAGCATCCGGCGACGGGTACTGGGACTCGCTACGTACAGATCGTTACGTTTATCAACTGAGTGATAAGATAAATTATTGGGGTATTATCAAGGGTAGGTCAGAGGACTTACGGCAACAAAAAGTAACTGTCGCTCTCTATCCCGGATATTTCTATGGTTTCTATGATACTTGGGGTTCTCCTTCTGATAGTTCTAAGGCTTTGGTAAAGCAAGAGGTAATGATTTCTGGATATGATACTATTGAAGGCCAGCTTAATTTTACAGGAGTTGCTCCAGGGACATATCAAGTTGTGGTATTGCAGGGTGAAAAAGTACTCAGTCAGCGTAGTATTGAGATTCAGGCTTTTAGTAAACCAGCTTATCAGATAATGGTGACGCCGTCGAAACATGTAGCTTTTGCTGATGAGGAGTTGAAGTTTGATGTTAAGGCTGAGTTATTTGACGGAACGCCAGCGGCTAATGTTGAACTTAAGTATGATTTTTATTGGGCTGGTAATCAATCTGGCAGGATAAAGCTTGATAATCGAGGTGAAGGAGTGATCCGGTTTACACCTGCCTACATTCCTGAGTCGCCAGAAGGATATGACGGCTATCCACGGTCTTTGACTCTTAATATTAACGCTGTTAAAGCTGAAGAAGGAAGCATATATGCTGATAGTAATGTTTGGGTTTTTGGGCCGAAGGTTTTACTCCAAGTCAGCGGACAAGACACAGGAGGAGAAACGAGAACACTAACAGCTAAGGTAAACAATGTGACCCTCGGTGACGGATCGCAGGAGTATTCATATAATTCAAATGAATTTATAGGAGGTCCTGCAGTAAATAAAACCGTAAAGGCGCAGGTTATTAAACGCACCTATATCAAACAAGAAACTGGTCAACATTATGACCCTGTCTATAAATTAACCTATAAGACGTATAACTATACTTTCCGAGATGATGTTATTCGTCGGGAGACGGGCACAACAAATAGTGCTGGTGAGTGGTCATTGGTTCAATCGTTTCCCAAGGAAGATATGGTGACGTATTTTGTCAAAATGGAAACAGCTGACTCCCAAGGAAAGGTTGATTACGCTAATTACTCTATTTGGAATTTTGATACCAATAATCCTGCGCCATCTACCGTGGAATTACAGTTCTCAGGCCAAACTGCAAATAATGAGAAAGCATTTGCTCTCAACTCTCCGATAGACATTCAGGTCAAACGCGTAGGCGTAGCCAACGATCAGCCAGTTCTGTGGTATCGATACCAGAATTCTTTAACTGCTAGTGGCGTTATTAAGAATAATTCAATTATTGATAAATTTGTTGACTCTTATGCGCCGAATATACGCTATCGTGCCGTTGTTTATGGCCAGCAAGGTTTCTCTGAGTCACAAGAACTTGGCGCTGTATTACAAACAGCGGATAAGACTCTAGATATCTCAATAACAAGTGATAAAGCTAGTTACAGACCGAAAGAAACAGTAAATTTAACGGTAGCAGTTAAAGATAAGAATAACGTAGGGGGAATAGCAGAGTTAAATATTGCAGCTGTTGATGAAGCGCTGTTTCATGTTTTGCCAGAGTACTGGCAAGAAAATTTAGCTTCTAGTTTATATCGGAAGATCTATGTTACACCGCTGACCGGATGGTCGCGTCTTGATACTTCACGCCAAGATTTGAGCGGTGCAGAAAAGGGAGGTTGTTTCACTGGAGACACGCCTATTATAATGGCAGATGGAAAAAAGAAAAAAATTCAGGATATTAATCCTGGTGATATGATTGCCACCTTTGCTTCTGATCAGAATCATAATATAGAGACGGCAGTGGTCCAGGGCGTGTCGTCGCACCAGGTAGCTGATTATCTGATTATCAACAGGGAGCTAAAGGTCACCCGGGAACACCCACTCTATATTAATAATCAGTGGACAGTGGCCGGAGCCGCTAAGCTGGGCGATGAATTGCTTCGGGCAGATGGATCGTACGTTGGTATTACCAGTATCAAACAGGTGAAAGCTCCTGGCACGTGGGTATATAACATGACTGTTGGTACTTATCATACGTATTTAGCTGACGGCTTCTATGCTCATAATGCTGAAAAAGGCGGTTCACCTCGCGCTGACTTTGTTGATGCTCCATTATTCAGAAGCCTACGTACAGATAGTACTGGAACAGCTAAACTTTCATTTCAAGCACCTGATAATATTACTTCTTGGAGAGTGACTGCTCTGGCATACCAGTCTCAGAGTATAAGCGCTGGTGAACAGTCAAAGTTAATACCCGTTACATTACCGTTTTTCGTTGACGTTGTTAGCTCGCCAACTTTTTTGACCGGAGATCAACCTCAGATTACAGCCCGACTATTTGGCACAGCCTATGATTCTAATAAGCCGATTGATCTATCCGCCAACAGCTCTAGTCTAAATTTGCAAACCGGTCAAACCACAATAGCTCAGTTTTCTAGAATACCACTAGGTAGAATGGTGGCAGGAGAACATGAAGTAACTGTGCGGGCACAGCAGGGTAAGCTAGCTGATGCGGTAACGCGTAAGATTAATGTCGTTGACAGCTATTTCAAAACAGTTGTCGCTTCTAATTACCTTCTGACTAATCCAGACATTAAAGTTAAAGGTAATGATAAAGGCTTCACCACAATAAAGTTTGTTGATCAAGGGAAAGGTAAGTATTTTTATCCTTTGTATTATCGCTCGACCCCAAGTATTCGTTTAGATGATACAGCTGCAAGTATTCTGGCGAGCGATATCCTCCATTCGGATTTTGATCAACTTGAGACAGATCGATCAAACGTATTGAACTATCAATTAGAAAACGGCGGACTAGCGCAGTTTATCTACTCTTCCGCCGACACCGCCGTATCAGCCTTGGTTGCAGATGCTATACCGGATCGTTTCGGCCAGGAGGCTCTTGTCGGTTATTTCCAGGACCAACTGCGAACGCAGGATGTTGATGGCATTGTCAGATTGCAGGCTCTGTACGGATTAGCCTCTTTGAAACAGCCGGTACTGACAGAATTGCAGACGATTGATAGCTCACGACTTGATTTTGATCACTCGTTATATTTGGCTTTAGCTTTAGCTAAAGCTGGTGATTGGGAGTCAGCTCGTACAATCTACCGTACTACTATTCGACCGGCTCTTACCTTCGTGGATGATCAAGCTTGGCTGACTAACCAAAAAGATGGAGATTTGCAAGCGAAGAAAACTGCACTGGTTGCGGTATTAGCAGGTCATATTCGTGAACGTGATGATATTGATGACCTGTGGCGTTATATTGATAGTCATAATCCAACCTCTGACAGGGACAGTTTAGAAGAAGTTGTGGTCTTGAAAGATTTATTGACAATGACAACTCCTAAATTAGCGAGCCTTACTTATACTGCTGGCACCAAGAAAGATACTTTTGAGCTGAGACCAGGTGAGAGTAAAACAATTAGACTGACGCCTGAAGAGCTGAAAGCGCTGACGTTCTCAGGTATATCTGGAGAACCTATGGCTATCAGCTATTACGATAACTATGGTAAACCGGAAGATATTAAGCAGGATAGCTCGATCTCGTTAACGAGAACTTATTCCGTAGATGGTAGAGAGACAAATACGTGGTCAGAGGGTGATATCGTCAAGATTACGTTACGTCCTCGGGTTAAAAAGAGCGTAAACAATGGCTATCAAATTACAGATTTCCTTCCGAGCGGCATCGTGCCAATCACCAACACGTATCAGCGAGGTCTAGGTGGTAGTGCTGATCCTTGTGATTCAACTTGGTATCCAATGACTATTCTACAGAATAGTATCAGCTTCACGTATCATTATTGGGAGCAGGCTCCAAAATGTTCTGATATGAGGATTAATTATTATGCTCGGGTAGTAACTCCGGGAAATTATCGTGCTAATCCCGCTGTAATGCAGTCAAATGAGATTGGAACCAGTATAACTTTGACCAAAGAAAATCGTGTTGAGATTAAATAAGCAGAAACTACTTGTCGGAGGTTTATTGCTATTCATTATTATATTAGTCGTTTGGCGTCCTAGCGTCAGAAACGATTCGAAGCTTGTCCCGAAAAAAGCTAACTATCGGGTAGTCAACGATGGTGAGATGGTAACCGCTATAGAGCAGCTCAACCCTCTGACTAAAAGCACTGATTCTCCGCGGGTTTTTTTGGCTATTACATCACATCACATTCCCACTGCAGCCTATTTTATAGCCGATTTATTTCGTTATCTCTTGACCACTACCACAGCACACCCAACGTTTATTGTTATTGGGCCTGATCATTATGAACGCTGTCCTTCCCGTGTAACTATTAGTAATCAGCCTTTTATTACCTCATTTGGCAAAGTTGACGTTGATCAAGATATTTCTGAACGTTTGGGCTTGACGTTTGCTTATGAGACGAATGATTGTCTTGCGTCTGAACACGCTATAGCGACGGAAGCGCCCTTTATCGCTCGCACTTTCCCGCATTCAAAAATCGTGGGTATCACCTTGTCATCATCAGCCACCACAGAAGATATACAGACGTTAGCTGATGTATTGGATCAGATGAAAGACAAAGTCATAATTTTGGAAAGTACAGATTTTTCTCATTATCTCCCTGTTGATCAAGCGCGCATGATAGATGATGAAACGGCTCAGATGATTAATGATTTAGACGTCGCAGCTATTACTTTGAAAAATTTAGATTCACCACCGACATTAAGATTGGTGATTGGCCTGGCTAAACGCTGGAATCTTAGACCAAAAATTTTGGAACAAAAGAATCTCTACGATCTTAATGGGCAGGCAGATAATACCACTGGTTATATCAATGCGGTTTTTGAGGAACAAGAGTAGTTATGATACCAAAAAGACCTAAGAAATTCTTAGGTCTTTTTAGCTTGTAATGAGTTATCGTTTTTCTACAAATGTTAAGGCTTTGCCTTTCTTATTGCCTCTACCGGTACGGCCGATACGATGGACGTAGTCTTCGTAGGTGGCTGGCAAATCATAGTTGATAACATGGCTGACATCAGCGATATCCAAGCCGCGGGCAGCGACGTCAGTAGCGACTAAGATCTGGATGCGATTGTCTTTGAACAAACCGAGCGCTTTCTGACGTTTGGTGTGATTCTTATTACCGTGGATGGATTCGGCTCTGAGTCCGCGCTGGGCCAAGATTTTGGAAAGTTTCTCTACGCCGTGTTTGGTTCGGCCGAAGATCAAGACTTTGCTTAATTCTTTCTGCTTCAGCAGATCGTAGAGCACGTCAAATTTATTTTCACCCGGTCGGATATTGACCACATCTTGATCCACATTCTTCGCTGTATCACCAGTTTTGACTGAGATACGTACTGGTTCATGCAGGAATTCTTTGATTAGACCTTCTATTACCGGATTCATAGTAGCAGAGAAGAAGAGAGTGTGGCGGGGAGAAGGCATACCGGCCATGACGAAGCGCATATCATGGATGAAGCCCATATCAAGCATGCGGTCAGCTTCATCAAGTACGATCGTGCTGAATTGATTCAGCTTGATCATATTGCGTTCGATCAGGTCTTTCAGACGTCCCGGTGTACCGATGACGAAATTATGCGCATAGCGTAGCTCGTGAATTTGTCTCTGGATATTAGCACCTCCGACGCAGCAGACAGAATAAATCTTCATCTTCGGAGTGAATCCTTCTAGCTCTTGATTGATCTGAATAGCTAATTCTCTGGTCGGTACGACAACGAGAACTTTTTTATTGCGGTCGAGTAATACTTTGTTGATCAGCGGGATGAGGAAGGCTGCCGTCTTGCCGGTACCGGTATTGGCGATACCTACGACGTCAGATCCTTGTAAAACATGAGGAATAGCCCGATCCTGAATAGGAGTCGGGGAGGTATAACCTTTTTGGGTAATGGCTAACTTGAGAGACGGTTCAATCTGAAAATTTTCAAAAGCGTGCTCCGGCTTGAAGTGTTCTACTTCTTCGGTGATTACCGCTTTGTTAATGAAACGAGTCGGGTCAATATAATCGCCTACAGGACCCTTGCGTCTAGCAGGGCCACGTGAGCGACCAGCAGAAGCGCCGAAGGAGCGTCGGAAATTATTAGGTTTTGAGGCGCCTGATTTTCTGGGACCTCGAGAGCTTGGTCTGTTCGATGTGTACATGAGATAGCTAAAAAATACTTAGAGTATAACTTCTCATTCGGGGGAGCAATGAGTAGGTCTCATAAGTTTTCAGATTTAGCCAGTGAATGGCACTGTTTTGATGGAGATCAAACAACGAAAAACGAAGAGATTTGAGTTATGGTGATACTATAGATGAAAATAGTATTTTTGTCAAGCGATATCGCTCGACTAATTCGCCGCCAATGTGCCAACTTCGTAAGACTGCAGTACGCTCGCCGGTCGTCCTTGATTACCATGCTGATTATTAAAAGCTGTTGTACCGTCAGTGCCGCATAAGCTTAGGATTGCCATATCACCGCCTGGGTGTTGGTTGATCCAATTCGTTAGGTTATAGACTTTACCGTTAATAGTCGTCAGGCAGTTTGAAGCAGTTTTTGCTTGCTGAATCTCTGCTAGGGTATATGTTTTGGTTGTTGGAGTGGTGTCGCTGACAGCAGTATTAGTATTGGTTGAAGCTGGTGTTTTGGCGCAGGCCGTTACCAGCAGAAGACTGGCTAAGATGATGAGTGATTTTTTCATAGGTATAAGATTTGATGACGTAGGATTATTCTTCCTGATGGAAGCGATGGATGAAGACTGTTTTGACGATAGTGGCAAGGACGAAGTAGAGCAGGACGAAGATACCGAGATAGAGCCAGTAGAGCGCTGGAAGCTGTACGAAGCCCAAGGCTGATGCAAAAGGCGAGAAGGGCAGCCACGCACCTAATAGAATAATGCCGAAGGTAGAGAGGGTGAGTGGCAGGCTGGCTCGGCTTTGAATGAACGGTATCTTATTGGTACGGATGATATGGATGATCAGTGTCTGGCTGACAAGTGATTCGACAAACCAACCGGTCTGAAACAAAGCAGGATTAGCCCAGGCATTGAAGGCAAAGAGCATGATAGCAAAGGTAGCATAGTCAAAGAGCGAGCTGACCGGACCAAGGAAAAAGATATAGCGCGTGATATTACTGATATTCCACTGGCGCGGTTTGGTCAGATAGCTTTCGTCTACTGCATCAGTTGGGATCGTCAGCTGGGAGATGTCGTAGAGTAGGTTATTGGTAATGATCTGCAGCGGTAGCATGGGCAAGAACGGTAGGAAGATGCTGGCGCCCAGCACACTAAACATATTGCCAAAATTGGAGCTGGCCGTCATGCGGACGTACTTGATGATGTTACCGAAAACTTTGCGGCCTTCACGTACTCCTTCGGCCAGAACTTTCAGATTTTTTTCTAGCAGGATGATATCCGCTGATTCTTTGGCGATATCCACGCCGCCATCGACCGATATGCCGACATCAGCAGCGCGCAGAGCAGGGGCATCATTGATACCGTCTCCCAAGTAGCCGACGACATGCTTCTGACGGCGTAGCAGTCCGATGATACGCTCTTTGTCGGCTGGCGTTAGCTTGGCAAAGACGGAGGTAGTCTCCAGCTTGGGAATGAGCTGCTTGTCTGTCAGTGCTTGTATATCACTACCGCTCAAAATACTGTCAGTATTGAGTCCAACCTCGGAGCAGACTTTGCGTGCGACCAAGACATTGTCTCCTGTCAGGACCTTCACCGTCACACCTAGATTACTTAGGCTGGCCAAGGCTTCAGTAGCTGAAGCTTTCGGAGGGTCGAGGAAGGCGAGGAATCCCATGAGGATCAGATCGGTCTCGTCTTTGACGGTGTAGACAGTTTTATTAGCTGGTAAATGTTTGTATGCCACCGCCATCAGACGGAAACCTTCATTACTCCATTTATCTATCAGTTTGCGTACGCGCTGACGATCAGCGGCGGTGATCGTTTTTTCGGTTCCATTGACCAGCACCGTTTTGGTCAGCTGCAGGACTTCTTCGGTGGCGCCTTTGCAAATGAGTAAATGCTTCTCCTTGCTACTAGAGACGATCACTGACAAACGGCGGCGCACGAAATCAAAGGGTAGCTCATCAATTTTTTTGTAGGTTTTCAGTAGCTGCTGAGTTTTTTTCTTATCATGGCGCAGAATAGCGTCGTCCATGATATTCTGCAGCCCAGTCTGGAAGCTGCTATTGATAGTAGCGTAGTCGAGTACTTCTTGGCTTTCTTCGCCGTGCAGGTCCATATGCTGGATTAGCGCTACTTTACCGGCAGTGATAGTGCCTGTCTTATCAGTACATAGAGTGTCCATAGCGCCGAAGTTTTGGATAGCGTTGAGGCGCTTGATGATTACCTTTTTTTTGGACATGTCGAGCGCGCCTTTAGACAGATTGACGGTGACGATCATCGGTAGCATTTCCGGCGTCAGACCGACAGCAATAGCTAGAGCGAAGAAAAAAGCGTCCAGCCAGCTGCCTTTGCTGAAGCCATTGACTATGAAGACCAGGGGCACCATGACGAAGATCAGTCGTAGTAGCAGCCAAGTGAACTTACGGAGTCCGATATCAAAGCTGCTGATCTCACGTTTCTTGGTGACAGACAACGCCAGCTGTCCGAACCGTGTAGCACTGCCGGTGGCCACGATCAGCGCTGTGGCAATACCGCTTTCAATATTGGTACCCATGAAGCAGAAGTTGCTGCAGTCAAATTCATCTTTCGGTAGCGTGGTGAGCGCTTGAGCATGTTTGTCGACTGGTAGTGATTCACCTGTTAGCGCCGACTGATTGACGAAAAGATCACGCGACTCGATCAGACGGACATCAGCTGGTACCAGGTCGCCGGCTGACAATTCAATAATATCTCCCGGTACCAGTGTTTTGAGCGGAACTTCTTTTTTTGACTTATCACGGAAAGCAGTAGCAGTCGTCAGTACCAAGGCTTTGAGCTTCTGCGCTGCGCTGTCTGCGCGGGATTCCTGGATAAATCGTAGGAAAATACTAAGCAGCAGCATGATGGTGATCAGGATAGCAGCCTTGTAGTCACCGGTAGTATAGGCGACGATACCCAAACCCAATAATAAAAGACTAAGCGGGTCACGAATATTATCAAATAAACGACGATACCACGGGATCGGTTTGTCGGTGATAATTTCGTTGTAGCCATGAAGCTTCAGTCGGTCCGTCACTTCACGGTGGGTCAAGCCTTTGATTCGAGTATTGAACTGACGGTAGAGCGAGTCAGCAGATGCTTGTGCTACGGCCGAAAGATCATAGGGTGCATGTGCCATAGAGAAAATTATTCATCTATAGTATACCACAGTGCGCGCATTTTTTTTCAAGCAGATTGTCTCAGAGCAACGAAGCAAACAAAATACAGCCCAGATTCCTAGGCTGTATTTTTTAATAATTAGAATCCGAAGCCGCGATGGAAACCTTTGCCCATCGGAAGCTTAGCGCTCTGCGTGCTTAAGAATTGCAGACGCTTGTCTGCTTGTGCCTGCGTGATGACACCTTGGTCAACGAGGTTTTGAATACGAGTTTTCATTTCAGTCTGACGGGCAGCGTCCATCTTGGCACGCAGTTGATCTTCAGTCAGACCTTTGTCTTTGGCAATATCGGCAATAGTTTTGCCTTCAGCCCAATACGTCTTGGCTTCATCTACGGTAATACCAAATAAGCTAGCTTGCTGCTCAAACATTTTCGCCTGTTGGGTGGCCTGCTCTTGCGGCGTGCCTGACATAAACATGCCATGGGCAGAGGCCATATTCGCGGCCAAGATTCCCAAACCAAGCGCTGGAACGAGGGCGTAGGCTAGAAGTCGTCTTTTCATAGATTGATTGAACGTTAATTATTATCAGAGGTATATACCGATGATGCAGATCATCGAGCCGTGCACTGGCATAGTATAGTACAGTTGTGTTGTTGTAATATTTCAGCTCTCAGTATGGAACTAAAGTAGGTCAGAGTTTGATTATACCCTCTTATTATAATCAAGACCTCTGACCATATCTATACTACAAGTTAACAATATAAATATTTCATTGCGGATCTCGAGGTGGTATGGGTCTGAAGCGGCCAAGCTCGCTGCGCCATGGTCTAATGCCAAGCGCGGTTATTTGCTGATCATCTTCGGTACCTAGTACTACCACGATATCGCCTTGATGTATTACCCAGCCAACGGGAATATCTGTTTTATCGTTGACAATGATAGTAAATGTCTCTGCTTGTCTGGTTGTTAGGTCAAATCCGTCGTCATGTAAAGCTGCGACAACGCCTGGGTAAATATTGCGAGAGCGATGACGATCGTACTCACGATAGAAGGGCTCGGCAATAGGGAGATGTTGTTCTTCGGCATATTCGAATAGTTGCTGATGGAGTCGAAGACGAGTTACTATCAGACTACCAAAAATAACAATGATTAAGACTCCGAACAAGGAATATAATAACGGTTTACGATAGGCAAAGGCATATCTCTGAACCAAGATTTCGAGTAGCACAAGAGATAGCAGACAAACAGCGATTAGTAGCCATGGTAAAGCTAGGAGAAATGGGGCGAGACCTTGGAAGCCAAAGGCAGGGAGTTCTGAGGCGCCATTCAGTTCGGTCACGAAAACAATCAAACTAATAACGTAGAGCAAAGTTAAAGTTGTGATAGTGGTTCCGATCGCTAGAAGAAGCGCGCGTATGACAAAATATGAGCGAGGACGCATTTTGGCGTGGCCGCTGGTTATTTGTTCGAGGATTGTTTCTTTTAGTGATAGGTGTTGTTCATTCATATTACTTCTGATTAGTTGCCTGATGGATTTTTTGCAAGGCATCTTTGGCTCGTTTGATACGGACTCCTACTGTTGAGGTCGGCAAGTGAAGGATGTCGGCTATTTCCTGATAGCTAAGCTCTTCTAAATAGTAGAGAATAAGTGGTTCACGGTATTTCACTTCTAGTTTTTCGAGATACTGTTCCACGGTAGCCCTTATCTCTTCTTCCTGCAGTGGACCGTCTGTCTTTTCTTTCGCTACAGGGTGTGGGAATAGTGTATCTGGGTCGAAGAATGGGACTGCATCTTTACTTTTTTTCTTGATGGCATTGATAAACTCATTATGCGCAATACGATAAATCCACGGTGAGAAGCGTTTATCAGTTTTGAAGCTTTGGATATTAACGAAGGTTTTGATCATTATATCCTGTACCAAATCATCTATATCATCAGTTTGATACAAGAATTTACGGCCGTATCGCTTTATTTTTGCTTCGTATCGCTCTACCAAAAGACCAAACAGTTCAGTCTGTCCTTGTTGCACTTGTTTGACAATTTGCTCGTCAGTCAATGGTAGAGGCATTGGTTATTATAATGTATTACAGTAGTTTTGAATGAATATTTCAAACAGCACGTAATAGTAGTCTTTTTCAATAAATGGACCTCGCCAGCTGTACGCCGACGAGGTCGAGTGGGGTGGGTTTCATGTCTACCCGGAGGATCCTCGCAGGTGTGGGTTTCAAGCAGTGCAATCAAATTGGTGAGGTAGGTGGGATCGATAGAGACGATACGCTGGAGGGATAGCATCTGTAGACGACTGATCTCAGTCTCGATGAGACGAGTCGCTTCCTCACTGCAGGGTATACAGTCAATCTTATCAAGATCAACTGTAGGAGCCGGCTTGTGGTGCAAACGGAGAAAGCGGAAGCCGTAAGGACGCTCACACCAGACAGCCAATGTAATGATGATTAATATACCAATCAGCAAATACATGACTCACCTCCTGTAGGTCTAGAGAAAGAGCGAATATACCAACTGTATAGAGTCTCCAGTGGTTTGTCAATTTAAAAAAGCGGCCCTGAACCGCGGGGGTTCAGGGCCGTATTGCTTCAGCTCAGGCGCTCGATGACGCTAATCAAAGAATTCGCCAATGCCGGAGAGACATCGACTGTTGTCGCGAGGCCTCCTGTCCTCATCTGGTAGACGGTCTTCTTCCTTGGTCCGCGAGGGCGTGTATTGCCGAAATAGATGTGGTCAAACGGACGGTCGCTTTTGCGTGGCAGCAAACGGCGCTTCCACGAGTTGCTGCAGACAGTGTGAGTCGCAATCAGCCGAACTGAGAGCGCACCAGAACGTCGCAGGCCGACAGCTGTTGTGGAGCTGGTAGCTCCTGAGTCAAGCTCGTCTTCACGCATGAAAACGTGCAGACCCGCAACAGCAGTCATATCAGTAGTGACGAAGATGTCGGTACCGAACTCCTTGTGAATCCGCTCAAGCAGACCATCGGTATTCCCGAGACTCGTCACCACACCATCGATCCGCTTCTTGTCAGAAGCTAGTACTCGCGTTTTGGTCAGTCGCGCCATGATAATAGCGCGCTCGACAGAGCCGTAGTCAGGTGAGTACCAGATCACGTTCTCGGGGCCATAGCTGAGGATCAGCGGCATTACTTCTGCAGCGAACAGGTGGCTCGGATCTGCAATTGTCAGTTGCAGGCCAAATTCGTTTGAGAAGTCGCTGGTGTTTTTGACATTGTGCGGATCGCAGACGATGAGGTAGTCGACACCAGCGTCCTTCATTCGCTTCATGAACCACCGTAGACGGGTGATTTCATTGGTGTAGTCAGGGTGATCCTGACGACGATAGCGCAGGAAGCTCATGACGACGGTAACAGTCGCGCAGAAATATTGGTACTTGCATGCCGTTACCATGTCGTACATCTGAAGCTCTTCTTCGTCATCTGTGACGCTGACGAAAATCACTATGTGCTTCCCAGCTATTTTGTCAGGATTTTCCAGCTCAAAGCCCCGTTCGTCGTCTGCCCACTCATTGAAGTAGATGTCGGTGAAGTCCAGGTGTCGATTGAGACGGGCGCTGACAATGCCCAAGGTCCTCTCACCAAGCTCGTAGTTCAGCGTGCCACTATAGAAGATCAGATCATCTGGGTTGACCACGGTAACCCCCTAGGAGGAAGAAATAAAAAAGAGCGTTTGTAACGCCACTTTATAAACTCCTAGCCTCTTTGTCAAACCTTACTTCAAAGTCATCAATATTGCCCCTCCGGTAATCAAGAGTGCTCCTAGAGCGGAGTACCAGCTTATTTTTTCTCCCAAGAATAGGGTTGCTAGAATTAAGACAAAAACCACACTTAGTCTATCCAAGGCCGCTACGCCAGAAGCGGGGCCTTGTTTCAAGGCATAGAAATAAAACAGCCACGAGGTAGCGCCGGCTACACCTGCTAACACGATGAAAAGCCAAGCTTTGGAATTGATCGTGTTCAGTTGCTGAAATTTGTTTAATGAAAGCGAAACAATAACTAAAAATAGTGCCATGACGATAGAACGCACCGTGGTGGCCAAGGTGGAATCAATATTTTTGATTCCTAGTTTACCGAAAATAGCTACACCGGCAGCGGAGATGGCAGACAGGAGAGCGTAGACAATCCAGAGGTTCATAAGATTCGTTTATATTATCGATGCGGACAGCCAGCCCAACAACATGGTCGGCGCATGCCACTTTTTAGCTTCGAGAGTGCCTTGGTAATCCGAATAGTTCTGGTATCTGCTAATTTTCCAGATGTAACCCAACAAATCCACTCATTGCGTGCGAGCGGGGTGATATCGTCCCAGACAGCTTGCGCTTGTGAAGAGGTTGTTAGGGCTTTACGCAAGTCAGCAGGTAGACTGTGAACTTGTTTGGCTGCGGATTTTTTCTTAGTCATTATCTAATAGTATAGCACAAAGGATTCATTTTAGAGCAACAAAAAAAAGAAAGAGTTACTTTCTACCTTAGCTTTACATCAGTCTCTGGCTGGTGGCTCGGGGCGCCTTGCTATTGCTCGGCATCTTTGGTTGCTTCACCTGCGGTTCAGATCTATGAGACCCGAGCTGCGCTCACTTCGTTCGATGGCTCGGGGATAGGGACTCGAACCCCAATTAACGGGACCAGTTTATCCCGCTGAGCGCAGTGAAGCGGGAAACCCGTCGTCCTATTCACCCCGCCAATTTTAGCTATTTTCTCTCGATGGCTCGGGGATAGGGACTCGAACCCCAATTAACGGGACCAGAACCCGTCGTCCTACCATTAGACGATCCCCGAATCATCGAGAGAAAATATTTAAAGGCATTACCGCCTTTCCAGTTTTTTATCTGCTTTTCTCGTTTACGTGCCTCGTTGTAACTATTGAAGTTTTCGACGTGTATCACTTGCCACGGCCTATATGGTCGAGTTGAAGCAACATTACCGTTATTATGCCTTTTTAAACGTTTAATCGGGTCTAAACTGGTAATGCCAGTATAGTACCTATTATCCCTGTTTTTGAGAATATATAAGCAAACATTCATTCTCAAAAAAAATGGCGGGGCAAGTTAGACGATCCCCGAATATCAATAATAAATGCTATGAAAAGATACTATTTTAATGATAGTTTGTCAATAATATTCAATTGACAATAACAGGTGCTGTGTTATTTTAATCCTATATTAAGTAATGCTAGTAATAATTTTTATATCATGACTGCAAAAGGCTCTGTCTCTCACTACGATGATATTGGTCAGGAGTATGTAAATAATCAACGCAATTTTTTTACAGATAAGGAAGATTGGACTCGCAAAAAATTGCGATCAGAGCTAGTAAAATTCACCAAGAAAAAAATTTTAGATATTGGTTGCGGAGCTGGTGATGATCTAAAGTGGTGCGAAGAACAGCACATAGATGGTTTCGGTATAGATACTTCCGAAAAAATGTTAGAGTTGGCTCGTAGTACTGTTAAAAATCCGCAGTGCATACAGCAGGGTGATTACGAGGCTATTCCTTACCCTAGTGAACACTTCGATTTAGTAATGGGCAGGTTTTCGCTCCATTACCTTAATAGTTTTCGGCAAGCATATTTAGAGACAGCAAGGGTGTTAAAAAAAGGTGGAACCTTGATTCTTATAGTTAGTCATCCTTTTTTTGATACTTATATATCAACTGAAACCGGAGAAAAAGAAATAATCTCCGTACCGCTATATGAGGGAAAAGTAGTGGTTAAGTTTCCTCCGCATAAATTAGCTGACTATTTTTCATCAACCTTTTTGAGTCTATTCGATCTTCAAGAAGTAGTAGAGTCAGAATCTGTAGACGCTGTTAATCCTCGAAAGATCCCTGAGACGCTTTATTTTATGGCAGTAAAGAGATAGGACATTTTTCTTCCACTTGAATAAGTTGTATTCCCACGGTATACTACCTAGTACCGTATGAAAGCCTTGTATTCCTCGGGAAAAGTAAGGATAATAGCGCTTCTGATATTGCTGGTAGCAATAACAGGGGCTTTTTTTATTTCCGGTAAGGTTAATTTTGGGCAGACGAAACACACGGACATTGCTGGTACGCCCGAAGCTCAAGCGCAGAATCAAAAGGAACAACCCAGTGAATCAATTGCCATTACTGATGGTGATACCTTCGGGACGCTCATGAATGATTATGGTATCGATGCTCATGATACGCAGGCTATTCTGACTGCTAGTAAGAATGCGTATGATTTGGCTACTGTACGCGCTGGCAAGAAGATAGATCTCTATCGGGATGAGGCTGGCATCTTGAATAAAATTATTTATAAAATAAATACTGAAGAGTATTTTCAAGCGACCAAAGTAGATGATCAGTGGAAAGCAGAGAAAATTAAAATTCCCTATGAAGTAAAAATACAAACGATCAAAGGTACTGTTAATGAGATTTTGTATACATCAGCTTTAGAACAGCGGATTGATGAGTTGTTAGTTTTGGATCTAGCACAGACATTTCAATGGACCATCGATTTTGCTTTAGATATTCGTAACGGTGATAGTTATAAAGTAATTTACGAAGCCCGTTATTTGGATGGTACCTATGTCATGCCTGGTAAAATTCTAGCTGCAGAATTCACTAATCAAGGTAAGCCATATTACGCCTATTACTACGATGCAGCTAATGATGACGAGGATGGAGCGTACTATGATGAGAATGGCAATTCCACTCAAAAAATGTTTTTGAAAGCTCCTGTGGCTTTCCGTTATATATCTTCCGGCTTTACCACTGGCAAGCGTTATGTTAGTGCCTTCAATGTTTCTACCGGTCATCGGGCTATTGATTATGCTGCTGCTGCCGGCACGCCAATCCAAGCTACTGCTGATGGCACCGTGACGCATGCTAGCTGGAGTTCTGCTGGGTACGGTAATTTGGTAAGTATTCGACACAACGCTACATACTCGACGAACTATGCTCATCAATCAAAAATGATTGTGAAGGTCGGTCAGAAGGTGCGCCAAGGTCAAACTATTGGCTATGTTGGAAGCACAGGGTTCTCTACGGGACCGCACTTACACTATGAGTTGGTAAAAAACGGCGTCAAAGTCAATCCTCAGATTGAGATTTTGCCACCTGGTAAGCCATTATCAGAGGAGAACAAAGAGGCTTTTCAGAAAGTGGTGGAGCAGTATAGAGGTCAGCTGGAGGCGGTGAAATAATTTTAAGACATATTTTTAGGGTATAGTTATTGCTATTCCCTGATTTATGTTAGAATTACAACATATAATTAACTTTTTAATATGAAAAAGATCCTGTTTGCTTTTGTTGTAGCTTTTATCTTTGGTTTGACTACCAAAGCTCAAGCGTCTTCTCTGCAGGTGACGTATCCTATCGGAGGTGAACAGTTTGAGACTGGTCAAACGATTAATATAACTTGGAGTCAACAAGGTCTACATGCTGTTAACGTCACTTTAGTGGATACTCAGGGTTTCCTGTCCTCAGTTGGTATGGTTACTACAGATCCTGCAGCAACCCAAGGAAGCTATAGCTATACAATTCCCAAGACTGTGCCTCCAATGAATGGTAGTTATAAAGTACGCTTAGTATCTTATCCCAATAGCAATACAGAACCGAATGGCATAGCTGAGAGTCCTAGCTTCTTTACTATCACCACACCACCGGCTCCAACTCCTGTTACCGACTTTGTTGCTGAATCTGTAAAACCGACTCAGAATATGGCCTACCATACGGACGATAGGAGATATTTAATAGCAGACGGAGCTCCCTTACTTGATAGTCGGGCTATGATTTATGATTTTAAATACAGAAATGATGGTAGCAGCGCTGGCACTTCAGCAATTCTCAAGGTTAAGTTTGAGATTAATAATACCCTATATTATTCTGAGACCAATGCTGATCTAACAGGTGAAGGTCTAGGTTACTATTTGTCTAGGGTTATGCTCCCAGCGGGTTCTTATCACGGAAAAATAACCCTTGATCCTGAGAACGTATATGCTGAATCGAATGAAAGCAACAACTCAGTTGATTTTTCCTTCACGGTTGAGAAGGCTGCTGACCAGATAGCACCATTAGATGAGTGCACGGGAAGTAGCATAGCTTTTCTGCATTGTTATGATTTAACAATCAGTGATATTATCCTCTCGAATCCGCAGCCTAAGGTTGATGAACCGATTACGATTAAGGTTGCAGCTATGAATGGTTTAGGCGGTGAGTATCTGACACAGATTGATACGATTAATTTTATCAACACCTTTCCGGATTTTTCCGAAACAGCAGTTACGAGACCTGCCGCAGGTAACGTCAGACCTGGTGATAAGTTTTATTTTACATTTGAGGGGCATTTCACTGCGGTAGGGCAGAAGAATCTGTATTTCTTCATTGATCCCAGAAATGAACGGCGACCGGAACTAAACGAACATAATAATGAATTCACCAAAACTGTTACTGTTGTTGCGGCTGGTTCTGGTCAACCGATAGTACCGAAACCAACTCCGGAACCGACGCCTATCCCAACTCCAGGTCCAGTGACCGGCCGTGTAGAACCAGTAGTTCCGGTATTGCCTGTTGACAAAACTCTCACCAATAATGTGCGGGGGAGAATAGTGCTTCAGGTAGAATCTCGCGGAGAAGCGTGGTACGTCAGACCGACTGATGGCAAACGAATGTATCTAGCAGATGGTACGGCTGCCTATGGATTAATGCGTGATCAAGGATTAGGTATTACTAATTCTGACTTGGCTAAGATTCCGGTCGGTTTTGAGAGTCGTTTTACATGTCTGGATACGGATAATGACACACTATGCGATACCTTAGAAGATGGATTAGGTACGAATAAATTATTACCTGACACAGATAATGATGGATATAATGACGGGGAAGAGGTTAGAACCGGGCATAATCCTCTCGGTGCAGGAGTATCACCTGATGACAAGCAATTGAGCAATAGTTTAAAGGGTAAGATTGTCTTACAGGTTCAAAATCATGGCGAAGCTTGGTATATTAATCCTGTTGACGGCAAACGTTACTATATGCCTGACGGAGCTTCAGCTTACCAGATTATGAGGTATTTAAGTTTGGGTATAACGACGGAAAATCTCGGCAAATTGGCAGCGTTATAGTTAAAATAATATTTGATGAATTTTAAGAGGAGGCCGGTTAGGGTCTCCTCTTTTGTTATTGTGTCATCGTTTGTGCAGGTTTATTTGAGTTCAGCGCCAGCGATCAGAACATGATGTTCTTCTCGGAGGGCGACCATTCCGGTTCGGTCATGAGTGTTATAGAGAGCCCAGATCTCCATTCTCAACTGACCCCAGTGAAGCTTGAGAAACTCATCTCTAGCCGCTTTATCAGAAAAGAAAATATCAGCGGCCTGTTCAGGCGTCACGGTGAGTATCAGTAGGAAAGTCTTGGCTTTGTCTGAGCGGAGATTCGGATTTCGTGGGTCTCTGATCATGCTGATGCCAGCAGGTAATGTCCTTTCTTCGCTTTCTGCTGTGATAATGGTGAACCTCACAGCATTGTCAGTTCCCGGTTGACCGTAGGGAAAAGGATCTGTTAGGCAGGTTTCAATACCTTTAACTGAAGGACCATTGACGATTTGGAAAGGCGTCATACGACACCTCCTAGAAGGAGCATATTCCCTATAGGCAGGAACAGCCTCTTATCCCCTCAGGCCGAAGCTTAGGGAGACGAATCAACCATACGGCTGATTGCATTTAATTACCATATATGATAGTGTATGTCAAGTCACAAAGGTGACATTTTATATTATATGGACAGCAAAAAGATAAAATTACAAAGGATTCCTGGAGGCGGGAAGGGTATCGTGGCTAAGGCTTCGATTAAGAAAAATGAGATAATCGCTGACTTCGACGGTCCGATTTATCATTGGCA
>CAYYYA010000002.1:0-26552 GCA_964475975.1 uncultured Gammaproteobacteria bacterium
CACGAACGAGAGGATTCAAAGAAGAATGCAACCGCGAGGGCGTGTCGCGCCGCATAGGTCGAGCGAGGGGTAACTCTCGACTCAACCGCGAAACAATCCTGGTCTGTCACGGCAGATCAGGATTTTATAATTGGTACAGTCTGAGACTTTTTCTTCGCTTCTGATAGTTCGGTATCGTTTCGCCGACATAGTGCCAGAATTTTTCCCCATGATTCATCGCGACCAAATGACATAATTCATGGACGATCAGATAGTCCTGTAGCTCGGGCGGCAGGTAGATAATTTTATAATTAAAATTCAGATTTTTCAGACGTGAGCAGCTGCCCCAGCGGGTGGTGGCATTTTTGATGGAGATGCCCTTCCAATGGAAATTATAATGCTGATTGAAAAAGTGCAAACGTTCGCGCACCAGTGAGAGCGCTTGATGTTTGTTCTGAAGATAATCAGCCCGTCCGCTGGGTAGAGTAATGCGCTCCGGCTGCTTACGTCTCAGATGTTTGATAATCCAATTTTTATGCTGAGCCACTAAGGTCTGGGCTAAGGACAGCGGCGCCCGGAGCGGTAGTGTTACTGTTAATTTCTTATCAGGTGTAATTGTGAGGCGGGCGTGTCGCGCACGTCCACTGCGTTTGATTTGATAGGGAATGGTTTCTGACATACCGATATTCTAGCATAGCTTGACTTAGGAGTATTATTTGGGTATAGTGTAACTTCTTAAGAAGTTCATTTTGTTCAATTTTGACGATTCGGGAGTAGGTTCTCTTTCTGGAGGCTACGAACGTGACACAAGATTTACACCCCGTTTTGGCTCGGTTAGCCAAACCGCAGCCCTTCATCCTACAGCTGATTATTGCTTGTCGTGAAAGGGGAGTTGATCCACTTCTGAATTCTATTGTGCAAGCCATGGCTGGAACGTCGGCGGTCGAAGCCTTGACCACCTCTCAGGTGCTGATAGCGGTTACCTTTCTACGCCAAGCGCAATGTCTGGAGCGAGAGCATGATCAACCGCTCAGAGCGACAGACATTGGTCGTGAGGCTGTAAAGCGACAACCTAAACCGAATAGGCTGTCGGAAGTAGTCGATGCGGTCATCAGGATCGAACATTCGTCCACCCGTATTACAAAAAAAGGGAGATGATACGATGCCGAAAGATGGCACTGAGCTGCAGGATGGTACTGATCAGCGACGGCACAAGTTGCTCAGGCTCATGACTTCTTTTCCTCGTCCTGTTTCGTCGGACGAGCTCTTGCGGCGCCTGAAGCAGGCTCGTGTACAGGTGGGCGACAAACGAGATCCTGTCTACGGGACGCTGACATCTCAGGACATTGACTTGGCGGTCGCTCTGTCTGTCGATTTGAGCAGACTCCAGGAGCGTGGCGCGCTCACCAAACTCGATGACGGTACTTTCACCGTCGAGCACCGCGTGGCCATGCTCGGCTGAAAGCTGACCGTCCCGCGTCTAAAAGTCCTCCGCCGGCACATCGGCGGAGGACTTCTTTTTTAAAAACTGTTATTATTCTCTGATGAAGATATTTGCTATCGAGACATCCTGCGACGAGACATCCTTTGCCTTATTGAATGTCACTAAGGCTGGTTTTAATCTACAGCATCATATCATCGCCTCGCAGGCTACGACTCATTCGAAATACGGTGGAGTAGTGCCGGAGGTAGCAGCGCGTATGCATTTAGAAGTTTTGTTGCCATTGTTAGACAAAAGCATTGGTCTGAAAGCCATCAAGCAGGCTGATATTTTTGCCGTGACTGCTGGACCGGGGTTGATAACATCGTTGATGGTTGGGACTGAAACAGCTAAAGCTCTGGCCTATGCTTTGGACAAACCTTTGCTGCCTATCAACCACATGGAAGCGCATATCTACGCCAACTGGCTGACGTATCCAGAGTTATTTAAGAATGACAAAAAAATATTTCCTGCGCTGGCTTTAGTTGTGTCTGGCGGTCACACGGAGATCATTTTAATGAAAGGTCACGGGCAGTATCAGCTAATCGGTCAGACTCTGGATGATGCAGCTGGTGAAGCTTTTGATAAAGTGGCGAAGATCCTGAATCTTGGTTATCCGGGTGGACCGATTGTTTCCAAACGAGCATTGGATGGCGATCCGACTGCCATTGCCTTCCCACGTCCGATGTTGGATAAGGCAAATTTTGATTTTAGTTTCGCTGGATTGAAAACGGCGGTTTTGTATTATGTGCAGAAGCAGGGAAAGGCACGAGGGACAAGCCTAGGTTTGTCCGTGCCGGAGATTAATGATATTTGCGCCTCATTCCAAGCGGCTGTCTGTGATGTCTTGGTAAAAAAAGCAGAGAAGGCGGCAATTAAATATAAAGTTAAATCACTGATGGTAGTGGGAGGAGTGAGTGCTAATAAGGAATTAGGGAGTCGGGTGAGGACATTAGGTACAACCCTAGGCTTGCCCGTGTATATCCCAAAGTTAGAATTCACCGGTGATAACGCTGCTATGATTGCCGCTGCTGCCTATTATCATCGTACGGATAAAGGTCAGAAAACTAATTGGAAAACGTTGCGATTTGATCCGCAGATGAGGTTAGCTCGCAGCCAGTAGCTTGTAGATTTTGAGGTATGAAAAAATTTATTTCCACATCAGAAAAAGATACCATCGCCTGGGCCAAAAAATTCGCAGCTTCATTGAAGGGCGGGGAGGTTATTTCTTTGGAAGGTAATCTCGGTGCCGGCAAAACGGTGATTAGTAAGGCTATCGCCAAAGGTCTGGGCGTGACAGAGGTCGTCAACAGTCCGACGTTCGTCTTGATGAAGGTATATCCCGTGCGACGAAAGGGCAAGATTCAGAAGCTAGTACATGTTGATGCGTATCGTTTAGCCGGACACGAGGAACTACTAAATATTGGTTTGGGTGATTATTTGCAGCAGTTGGATACAGTTGTACTAATCGAATGGGGTAATACCGTGAAGGAAATTTTGCCGCAAGGAGCGATCCATATTCAGGTGGAACAACGTGGTGAGACAGAGCGGGCAATTTTGCTCAATTGAAAGAATCAAAAATAAACGAGACATGCTATACTATACGTGGTATAGCTTTTTGTTTATATGCAAATTATTAAATTGAATTCCAGTAATCGCCCGCAGGTCTTAGCTTTGGCTCATGAGGTTATAGATCGTGGTGGTACTTTGGTCTATCCAACAGAAACTTCCTATGCTTTGGGGGGAGATTTTTTTTCAGACAAAGCTTATAAAAAAATCTTAAGCATCAAATCTCGTCCCAAAGAAAAAAACTTCCCAGTTATCGTTGGTACGAAGCATCAAGCACATGTGCTTGTGAAGTTTTCTCCTACGGCAGATCGTTTAGCTCAAGAATTCTGGCCCGGACCTTTGACACTGGTATTGCCATTGCAGTTTATGTCGGTCAACAGTCTATTTGATTCTGATTCGTTAGCCCTACGGTTATCTTCAAATGTCTTAGCTACAGATCTGGCTCGTATTGTTGCCCGACCATTGATATCGACCTCTGCTAACGTTGCCGGACAACCATCTGCTTATCGGATCTCTGATTTGGTGGATCAATTCGCTGGTAGGGCAGCGTTGCCCGATTTGATAATCGATGCCGGTCCATTACCAAAGCAGCCGGCAAGTACTATTGTAAAAATTGTGGGTCCAGAGCTTGAGGTTATTCGTGCTGGTTCTATTATAATTCCACCATCATATTATGCATCGTAGAATCAGATATCTCGGTACCTTCCTGCCGCATCAGATGCGGCGTGAGATCAAGGAGCTCTACCTCTCAACTATTTTGATGAACCTTGGTTTAGCTATGGTGCAGATGTTTGAGCCGATCTATCTCTATAGTATCGGCTACAGTCTACAGATGATTTTATTGTTCTACGGCTTAGTCTATGGTTTATACCTTTTCATTATCCCGCTGGGAGCCAAGTTTGTTGCCCGCTACGGCAGTGAAAAAAGTATTGTTATCAGCACGATTTTTATAGTGGGGCTGTATTTGGCACTATTTGCTATTCCGCATTATTCTTGGCTGTTCTATGTGGCAGCGGTTTTGTATGCCTTGCAGAAGATGTTGTACTGGCCGGCGTTTCATGCTGATTTTGCCCAGAATGCCAAGGAGATTGAGAATGCGCGCGAGATCAGTACTCTGACAGTGGCAACATCACTCCTTTTCATCCTAGGTCCGATTTTGGCTGGCGCTCTGATTTTGCTCGGCGGCTATGGTCTGATGTTTCTCGTGGTCTCTATTATCTTTTTGTTGTCCAATGTGCCGCTGCTTAGCTCGCCGGAGAAGTTCATACCGACGACCTTCTCATATCGGCAGTCATTTTCCGAGTTATTCTCATTGCAAAACAGACGCGAGTTATTGGCTTATATGGGTTTTGCGGAGGAGTTTGTGGCGCTGGTTATCTGGCCTATTTTTATCGCTGTGATTATCGGCAATGATTTTACGATCGGCGTTGTCATCGGAGCGACGGTGTTATTGTCTGTTATTGTGACTTTGGTCGTAGGCAAATGGTCTGATCATCATCATCGTCATCCGGTGCTGCGCTTCGGTACTATCATCTATGCCTTCAGTTGGTTCATCAAACTGATTGTCCGGTCTGTTACTGGGATTTTTTTCGTCGGATCGCTCTCCTGGCTGGCCAAAAATATTATTTCAGTGGCTTTGACGTCCATCACCTACAGTCGGGCGAAGCGCAGTCAGGTTTTGGCCTGTGTAGTGCGCTTTGAATCCGGCTTAGTCGTGGGTAAATTAGCCATCATTATCCTCCTGTCGTGGTTGTTGGTATTCTTTACTGATGTAAACCAAGCTTTCACGATGAGCTTCATTGTCGCTGGCTTAGCTTCATTGTTGTATCTATTGTTATGAGCTTGTTGCAAGAAACGCAAGATTTGGCGAGATTGTATCGTCTGCGCCCTGATACTGATCGGGGGCAGAATTTTTTGATTGATGAAGGGGTCGTAGCGGATAGTTTGCGCGCCGGAGGCATCAAAGCGGAAGATACTGTGTTAGAAATAGGCTGCGGTCTCGGTACGCTGACGACAGCTCTTGCCCGACGTGTGACCAGAGTCGTGGGTATTGAGTCAGACCGCAGACTTTTTGGTTTATTAGATAAACTTAAAACAGACTACGACAATCTGACGTTGATAAAAAATGATTTTCTCAAGATTGACCCGAACGAGCTTTATCGGACCATGGGTTTGAAGAAGGGTCACGGGTATAAAGTAGTGGCCAACATCCCGTATTACATCACCGGCAAGATTATCAGCCAGTTATTTTCCCTCGAGCAGCTGCCCACGACAGTTGTCTTATTGGTACAGAAAGAAGTAGCGGAGAAAATAGTGGCCCAAGCCGGCGATCACAGCAAGCAGTCGCTCGGGGTACAGTTTTATGGTCAGCCAAAAATCGCCCGCCTCGTATCACATAGGGCTTTCTGGCCTGCACCGGCAGTTGATTCTGCTTTGTTAGTCATTGAGAAGCTTCATCATTGGGATTATAAAGCTTCAGAGGAAGAAGTTTGGCAGCTGATCCGTATTGGCTTCAGCTCACGCCGCAAAACATTGCTCAATAATCTTTCAACTGGTCTAAAATTGACTAAACCAGAGGTGGAGGAGTGGCTGGTGGCTTGTGCTCTATCGCCCAAGATTCGGGCGCAGGATCTTGATTTGCAACAGTGGGTTGAACTAACTAAAAAGTCAAAGGTCAAAGGTCAAAACTAAGACTAAGAAGTCAAAAGTTTTACCCTTTTTAATGAAGCTTGTGGTTTTGAGTTTTCAGTTTTGATTTTTGACTTTAATCAGTTGGCATCAGGCAACTGATTATGCTATAATATAAAAGATTTTTTAACTCACTTTTGGTGACTATGCTGCCAACAAATCAAACAGAAGCAGAACTACTCTCGGAGAAGGCTATTAGTGATGCGCAGCAGACAGATCTAACGAGTGAAGATGATGCGCCAAAATATATTCCGATTAGAAAGCGGGCGCCAATCGACAGAAGTAGTAAGATAATCATTTTTTTGATAAGTTTGTGCGGTTTTAGCGCCTTAGTATTAGCGGGGTGGCTAATAATGGATACGATTACCAGTCCTTTTAAGCTTGATATTCAGCAGATTGCTACAACAGCGACCAGTACTGATCCGTCTATTACTGATGCTCTGAAGACAAAAGACACTGATGGCGATGGATTGAGCGATTATGAGGAAGTCTATGCCTATAATACGAGTCCGTATTTGAAAGATACCGATGGCGATGGTTTGCCTGACGGTACTGAGGTTAAGAATGGGACAGATCCTAACTGTAAAACAGGTGATACCTGTCGTTCCATTCGTTTAGTCAATCCAGATACCAAATTGTCGGATCTATTACCGGAGTTTAGTCCAGCTGATAAGAGTTTACGCGATGCAACCTTGAAGGAGTTTAGAGGAATCCTATTGCAGAGTGGTATGGATCAAGCTACTTTGGACAGTTTGAGTGATGATGCCTTGCTGGTGTACATGGACGCTATTGTACGAGCCGCAGATTTGCAGTCTGAACCGGTTGATGTAAATAGCTTAAGTGAGTCCGATATGCGGAATTTTCTCATTCAGGCAGGTTTGAAAGAAGCTGAGGTCAATAGACTTCCACCCGAGGATTTGAGAGATTTAATTAAGTCACTACAGTGAAGATTTCATCTCGTATATTCAAAGACCTAACGACGTTGATAGTTTTTATCAGCTTGGTTGCAGTTACTATTTTTGTACCTGTGGTTCACAGTCAAGAAGTTGATAGTGTTGCTCAGGATGGCGGAGTTGGAGCTCTGGTCGGTGTTGGATCAATAGTGGCTCCAGGTGGCATTCCTGTACAAGACCGCCAGCAAACTATTTATCAAAAGATTTCCGCTATTTTTCAACGTAATTTTAAAATTATTGGTCAGAGTTTATTTCAGACTAGCCTCCAGACTTACTTAAATAATCTAGCTTATAATACGGCAACTTTCATTGCTCAAGGAGCACCTGGTGGTAAGCCGTTGGTGCGAACTAAAAATTTTAGCCGTGTCTTGAATGATTCGCGCGATGCTGCCTACGGGGACTTTATTGGCAATTTGTCAGAAGATTTTTTCAAAGGCTCAGGGCTTAATCTCTGTGCACCTTCACTTAATGTGCAGGCAAATATCACTCTGGGAGTTATTACTGATATCGGAGGTCAGGCGCTCCAACCGCCAAAGTGTGAACTGAATCAGATCAAGGCTAATTGGACACAATTCGGTAAATCATTAGACTCCGGTCAATGGCTGGCACAGGCCATGGTTAATCTGACGGTGGATCAAAGGACGAATCTGATAGGCGCTTTAGTTGACCCAAATCAAAATGATTTAGGTATTTTCTTGCAGGTAGAGAGTCAGGCTTTTGATAAAGCACAGCGAGCTGAAGATGTAGCCAAAATAACTGAAACATCTTGTATGGGCTACTTGGATAAAGGCACAAACATCTCTGATGATGTGAAGGTGCACTGCGCCAAAGTCATGGGCGTGGATCAGAATGCCTACAGAGATGCTTTATTAGAAGCTTCGCTCATCAAGACAGAGGACGTCTTCCTCAATGCTGCTAAATTATTTGCCAAATCACTGACGGCAAAATTATTAAATAAATATATTAGCGGTAGTTGGTCTCTGGCGAACCTCTACGGTGATAGCTCTAGCAACCTGCGTGATTCACTTATTAATAGATTACGGAATAAAGTTGATTTGAGACGATTGGGATCTGCCACAGATTTTTTGACAGATTTGAAAACGGTCAACGTAGAAAAGATTGACGACTTCGACTATTTACAAAATCTCACAGCCTGCCCGCCAGATCGTAAACTCGCCCAACCAGATAACTGTACAATAGATAATACGTTCTTAGCGGCTATCAATAACAAGGAAACTGTTGGTGAAGCTTTGGCTCAGGGTCATTTGAGAGCTGATTGGCCATTAATTTCCTATCTCAACGCTTCTCAAAATGGCGACAAGAATTGTTTCCAAAATGGCTACTGTTACGGGAATATTGCTCGTCTGCGAAGCTATCGGTTAGTACCTGTTGGCTGGGAGATAGCAGCGGCTCTCAGTCCAGTAGCGCGTCCGGTGACTCTCGGCGAAGCAGTAGAATGTTTTGATAACGGCGCTAAATGTATTTTGCCACCAGAGGCTAATATCTTCTATCACCTTATTGATCCTAATTGGGTACTGACAGCTCCAACGACTCAGTGTAAAGCCCTCGTCTATGGGCCGACATTAGAGGATGTCACGAGTAATCAACGACAACAGATTTGTGTTGACCGACCTTCCTGTTTGTCGCAAGACAGCAAGGGAAATTGTATCGGTGGCTATGGCTACTGCACGCAAGAGCGTAATATCTGGAGATTTAGCGGAGAGCAGTGTCAGGAGCAGTACTCATCCTGTCAGGTACTTGTTCGTCGCGACAACGGTGCAAAATATAGCTATCTCCAGAACACTTTAGAACCATGTGAGGCAGGACAAGCAGGATGTAGTTGGTATAGTCTTAGTCAGGAGAATGTAGGTACAGCTGCCAATCCAAACTATCAGTGGAATTCTAATGATCGTATTTATTTCAATAATAAAGTCGTCAGCTGTCCGCAGCAAGATGCAGGCTGTCAGGAATTCATTGATCCGCAGACAGCGGGGGCTAATTTGCTCGCTAACGGCACCTTTGATACCTATACCTTAAATATTGCTACTGATAAAACGAATGCTGACTACCTCAATGATGCTCTGCCTGATAGTTTCAGCGGTTGGTTAGCTAATGGAGCAAGCTTCAATGTCTTTACGGCTAGCAATGACAATGCCTACTTAGGTACTACAGCTATCAAAGCTGTTGGTGATGGTCAACTATCTAATACTGCTCGGGTTGGTAGCATTATTGGCTCTACGTTGACGCTATCTTGGTATGGTAAAGCTGATACCGCTTGTACAGCTAATGCCGCTCTCGGATCACAAACAACCTCAGCTGTCAGTGCAGATGTTGATTATACGACATCATGGCAGCGTTTCCAGCTGACACATACTTTTGGCTTAGACAACCTTGATCAACAAGTTACTATCTTCTTGGGCTCGCTTGGTAGCTGCGGTGCTGTCTATATTGATGGTGTCAAAGTAGAGCGTGGCGCTACGCCGACAAGTTACACCAACTACGGCAACAATGGAAAATTATACTTGAATGGTACTCGCGTCAGCTGTAGCGCAGAAGAAGTTGGATGTAACCTTTACACACCAGTAGGAGGAGGTAGTGCTGTGCCAGGTGTTGTCTCTAACGCTGACCGATGTCCGGCAGAGTGTGTTGGCTACCAGACGTATCTACAATTGCCAACTCCATTTGATTTAATCGAACAACCAGCAGCGACTGCTTCAAACGTTAACTTTATAGCCAAAACAGCAAAGCAATGTAACGCCACTGATATTGGTTGTAGCGCCTTTACAAATTTAGATGAAGTAGCGGCCGGAGGAGAGGGTTTGCATTACTACAGTTATTTACGTCAGTGCGTCGCTGCTAACCTAGGAATTACGTACTACACGTTAGAAGGAAGTGATACGAGTGGTTTCCAAGTTCGTACCTGGCAGGTTCTGAAGAGTAATATTGATGGCGGACCTTGTACGAATGTTACACCTGGAGCTACAACCTGTAGTGATACTGCGACAACGCAAGCAACGTGCCAGCCAAGTGATGTCACGACGGATCCTAACTGTCGAGAATTTTTTGACACTGATGGTGTCTCAACCTATCGCTTACAGGATCATGTAATTTTCGCTGATACTGATTGCCATCCGTTACGTCGCAGCAGTGGCGTTGTTTACAGCGGTTTGGACTCTGCTAGTCGCACATGCCCTTCTGCTGTTGTTGGTTGTACAGAATATCGTGGTAATCAAGGTAATAATTTACGCCAGATTAGTAGCGATACCTTCGAATCTGGCTCATATCAACCATGGAAAGCAGAAACGGCAACACCGACATACTCAACAGAATCAACTAATTCGGGCGGACATTCCATGTCGTTTGCTAATGGCATTGTTAGTCGACCAGAGGGTCAAAATATTGTTGCTGGCCGAGAATATTACGTCACACTCTGGTTGAAAGCAGAAAGCGCAGGTACAGAATTTAAAGCCTTCTTAGGGAAATATGATGGTTCACAAACCAAATGTAATAACACTATTTGTGAATTTACCGCTGCTAATATCAGTCCTATTCAACCTACGACCAGCTGGCAACCATACCAATTAGGACCGCTCTATCTGGATCAGGTCTTGACTACCGATGATATTGTTCTGCAATTTGAGGCAACGCCAAAAGTATTTGTCGATAATATTGAGTTGAAGGAGTCCATTTCCAACTTGAGCGTAGTTGCTAATAGTTGGAACACGCCAGGAAGTTGTGATCAACCATTTGTTGGCGCTAACCTCGGCTGTCAGGCCTATAAAGGACCAAATGGCAGCACTGTTACCTTACGAAGTTTTTCTCAAATTTGTCGAGAAGAGGCTATTGGTTGTCAGGCAGTTGTTAATACGCAGAATTCCAACTCACCATATCAGCAGACATTCAATGCGGGAGATCGCTCGGAGATTACCGTACCAGATGACGCTCTTGAGTATGTTGTAGTAGATCAAAAGAAGAGCTGTTCAGCAAGCTTCCAAGGTTGTAGTTTGATGGGTAAACCGTCGTTCAACCGTGATTTACCGGAAGTTGATCCAGACTACATACAATCATATGCTCCAGTCTTCCAAATTAACGATCCAGACACTTATGACCAACAGTTATGTCAAAATTCAGGACTCTTCTGTCAGGAGTATTCCGACTCCAGTGGCCACTCAGTATATTACCGCGACCCATATAATAGGACCTGTACTTATAAAGAGGGCGTTAGTATTTTGGGAGTTTCCTTCACGGGTTGGTTCCAGACCGATAGTTTGCAAGCGGGTAAGACTCCAATTGGTTGTTACTCTCAAGGCATCCCTCCATTAACCCAAGATCAATTTGAAATTCATCCTTTTGTCGATCCACTCTATGCTGGTTGGGTTGGTACCTGTCCCGCTAGTCAGAATCAATGTTCTGAGTTTGTTGATACACAGGCAACTTCTGGCGAGAATCTCTTCGCTAATGCGACCTTTGCCAATGGTACGACAGGGTGGGCGAGCTGGAGAGCCTATGGTAATGCTCTGACAGGTAGTAGCTTATTTAGCACGGATGCAGCCAAGGCTACGATTAAGACCAATCCTACAGGTACTGGTCTATTCTTCCAACGTCTCTTCACGCTTGATCCTGATACCAATTTACATCTAAAAAATACACAAACATACAATCTGAGTGCTGATGTGAATATCAAGTCCTTCTTCAATGACGACCGAGCGAGTGGATTGGTTCAGGTTGTTATGCGCTGTGTCTGGGATAGTCCATATGATCAGGATTATTGTGGTACTAAGGACGCTGAGTATAATGTCACGGTCAATTATAGCCAACCATGTACATCTAATGACCAGTGTGGTGGTAATAGCTTCTGCTATAAAGCTGCTCAAGGCTATTGTCAGAGCTCTACTAATAAGACGAATCGCGCCTGTACTACTGATAGTCAGTGCACCAGCTTAGGTAATGGGTATACCTGTCAGAATAGCTTCGGTTATGAATCTACCGATTCACAAGGCAACAGACGCGACCATCTAGCTGAGTATTATGTTGGTGCCGACGTCAAACAAACCAACACCGTTCAAAGTATTAATGTAGTGGCTAATATTGGTTCTCAGTCTCAAGGTGATGAATTAGTTTATTGTGAGCCAACATTCCGAGTGGCCAGTGGTTATTATCAAGCTTCAAATAGCAACTGTCCAGCAAATACCAATAATGAGAACAATTTAAGCTGTTATAATACCGCTTGCACCAATAATGGTCAGGCTTGTAATCCAGTCTCTACCAGTTGTGGCAGTGGTAATTGCGGCGGTACGTCTCAAGTGGAGTTTTCAAATGTCAGCTTGCGTCAGGTCAAATCTTATTATTATCTTGATAATGACAATATAGATGATAGTTCGTGCAATGGTCAGGTAAGCAAGAATACAGGTTGTATCTTGTTTGACGATACTAACGATCCTTTGAAAACGTATAATAGCTACTTGACATACCTTGCAAGCGAGAAGGTCAATGGTAAGCCAGTTAGTCCGGTAGTCTGTGATCAAAACTCTGCTGATCCGAATCTCAAAGCTTGCACGAATGATGCTAATCGTATTATCAAAGTTAGCCGTGATCGAGAGTGCTCTCAATGGTTAGCTTGTAAGAGTAGTACGCAGATTTTTGACCCACAGACTAAAGGGTATCGTCAAATATGTTCGGAAGTGGGTCTGTGTGATAAGTATAGTATCAGTGGTGATTTGCTCAACTGTGCCAACTGGTTGCCAGAGAACCAGACGAAGCTTGATTACTCTGCCTATACTAGTCGTGATACACGCTATGAGGCTACTGATTATTCTGGTATGTCGTTATATAATCGCTATCCGGTTGATAATCTTCATCTTCTTGATATTAGTATTAATAGTGCTAAGAGCGGCCCTGATACGCTCAAACCTGATTTCCGATTAGTCAAATTTGTCGATTGTATTACAGCAACGGGATCATGTGGTAGCGATACCAACGGACCCACTAATGATCAGTATGGTAAATTATTATGTGGTCTTGGTGATATTGGTAAGGTTTTCTCACACAACGGTAGTTCGGTATGTGCTGTCGGTATTGACGGTAGTAGATTTGACTCTGTTTCGCCTTATGTTGTCAAAGTTTCTACTCGTGCCTATGCTGAGCAGGATGGACCATTCCCTCAAAGTGTCGCTACTGGTTCTCAAAGTGGTAGTCGAAAGGTAACCTTTGGTTTTCAGCAAGCGAATATCTGCGATAGTACAGTCGCTTCATGTGAGAGTGGTTATTATAAGATGCAGTATGGCTCCACTTCCGGTGTACGATATTATTCTATAGATGGTCCTTTGGGCGGCACAGAAGTTCCTACCTGCATTTGTGATGGAGGTGCTCTTGACGGTATAGCCTGCAATCGGTTTGATCCTAATGATAAGCAAACGAGTTCGATAGATCAGCAATGTCCTGGAGGTAGTCCAATTCAGCTCCGACGGAGTGATGTCTATTTGAATTGGCCTGGATATTGTCTTGAGCCTGATACCAGTACCCATATCAATGCTTCCGCTACCCAATTCGCCTGCTTGTCCTGGTTGCCTGTTGATATTGCACCTGGAGGTACTGATTATTTCAACCAAAACAGAGAGGCAGGATATTCCTATAAGGCGCCAGCGTACTATTGTTTACAAACAGATGTGGTAGAGGAGCGTCATGATTTCAAGCTCAATGATTGTATGACTACTAATCAAACCAGCGAACGACTAGAGTATGCCGATGTGAATGGAGGTAGAACAGGACAAAAATGGAACGGTAAATTCGTTCATGGAGACTATGTGGTTGGTATAAATCAAAGTGTTTCGTGTAATAGAGGCTGGAATGTAAGTGATCAAGCATATTGGCATTTCTACCCTATTGCTCGAGAAGGTTCGAAGGAATATTGTCTTAACAACCCTGAGATTATTGGTTATTTTGATCACGATACTCGTGGAAGACTTTATTACACAAATTATTGTGTAGCTCCATACAATGGAGATACATTACGTTTGGTCAACACTCAGGACGGAGATAGCGGTCAGTTTATCGATACTATTGAGAGTGCCCCTGTAGCTCAATGTAGCTATCTAGCTAAGGCTGTTGATGCACAGGGTAATAATGCCGCTGTTACTAATCTTTTTTGGAGCGAATATAAATTACCAAATGGTCTAGAGTATACGATAAATATTGGAAGTGGTAACGGCTATAAACTTGGCAGTAGTGACACTCCATTTGGTTCTGCTATACCGTCGTCAGGGTTAGAGCCTAAAGATTTCCCACGTCTTGATATGAAATCAGTAGGGCAGGTACCTAACGCCGGTAGTCCTTATGCCTGTTCTAATGATGACTCTATTTGTGGTCTATTAGCACAAAAAGGCTCAGATGCATTTATCAGTACATGGACAGATCCTGGTTTCGCTGGTGATGAAAATTATACTGACGGTATGATTCGATTACGGACCATTTATAAGCGAGTTTTCGGAATTTATCATTATATTTCAGGATCAGTTTGCAACTTTAATGTATGTGATAGTGGACTCCGAGGTGGACAGAATTGTCAGGGTGTTGGTGGAAGCAGCTGTGTGCTTTCTGATTTAAATCACTGTAACGCCTTCTCTAACTGTATTAATTCACCTTGGGGTCAAAATAGGCCATGTACTATTCAATGCGCTCCAGGTTTTAGTGCGAACCCAGCTGGAAATTGTGAACAGGATTTTAATAGTCAGATTGGTTGTGCTATTGCGTGTACTACATATATTAATAATATGAGTAGCACGAATGACGTTGATAAAGCTATTGCAGGCACTGGTGATTGTAGTCAGACTTCATCGCCATATACATGCGCCTATACGCCAGCATCAGATACTGCTAGTGGCAAGGCTCGATGTCAGGCGACAGGTAGTACGATAACATGTGAGCCAAACGGTGTTAGGTCGTTCTGTCGAGTGAATGGCGCCTTTACTAAGGTTGAATGCGCTAGTGCTATACAGTGTCAAACATTATTACAGGCTGCTAACGAAGCGACTTTCTGTGCTCCGCCTGCCGCTCATTACTGTAGCGGTCCTGATTTTGATGACGATATCAGTAAGAATTGGTTGAAAGAGACGGTTAACTGTGCCACCGATTTTACCAACGGTCTAGGTCAAACTCTCCTCGGATATAATACCACTACTGGGGAAACTGGCGATGGAATTTGTCAGGCAACAGGAGCACAATGCAAATTAGCCAGTAAGGTTACTGTAGATAAAGGTAGTGGACCGGTGCCATACTGCGATGAAAAGGCTGATAGTTATCAGCCACTCTGTAACCCAGATGATGATCCAGTTGGTTGTCCTTATAATAGCCCTAACGCCATTCTTGACGCAGCATTACCGCTCGATGGTACGATGAGCCAGTCTATTGCTAGCCGTATACCATTAGGAACGAAGGCTAAAATTGATGCTCGCCCACCAGAATACTATGCGGATAGTAATTTTGGACCGATAATAGCTGAAGCAATATGTACCGATAATTCAGGTCAATGTAGCTTAGGTAAGGTTGGTAACTTTACGGTCAATGGTCAGACGTCGGGAACTATTACAGAATCCAGGAGAACTAATTTATTAGCCAATATCAGTTTCTACGCTATGGCGTATAAACAGCATATGCCGATCCGTTCTATCAAGATTGATTGGGACGATGGTTCTGTACAAAGCAATGTCGGATATTACAAAAATAATTGGCCTCAATGTGATCCTGCTGTTACTATTAACGCCTCACCTCCAGACTACACGTGGGGAGCGAATGCAACACTGGATTTTGCCGGAACAACACAAGCGTGCCAAGAAGGAATTCGAAATTATTTCCATCTGTATAATTATGACAGTAAATTTTTTGGACGCTACGGCTGTGCTGCTACCGAGGCATGTTTCAAGCCGCGCATTACAGTCCAAGATAACTGGGGCTGGTGTACTAACAACACATGGGGTCCTGTCGGAACTAATTGTCCGGCGACAACAGCTCCCTTTACTAGCGCTGAAGTTATTTATGGAGGTGGAGGTCCAAATGATCTGATAAAAATTAAAGCACCGACAAACTAATGAATTTTTTGCGAAAAATATCTAGCAACAAAGGGGCACTATGGATCACAATTGCGATTCTGGTTTTCGGATTACCACTGATTAGCTTTGCGGGAGTCCTCGATCCAATCATTGGTCTATTATCACAAGTTTTTTATCTAGCCTTTATCTATATTCCTGGCTGGATTTTGGCACTTGTGACTCAGGTGTTGGTTTGGGTGCTTAGGTATCAAGATTTTGCTCATGAAGAGATTATTACCAGAGGTTGGACTGTCTTGCGCGATTTGAGCAACATGTTTTTCATTATTGTCTTGGTGGTTGTAGCTGTAGGAACCATTGTCAAGAGCGGGAGGTATGGCTATCAGCAAAATTTACGACGATTAATCTTGATGGCTATTCTGATTAATTTCAGCAAGACTATCACCCTTTTCTTTATCGACCTGTCCCAAGCTATTACCATTAGTTTTGTTAATGCTTTTTTGGACGCTATTCAAGGCGGATTTCCTTCATTACTTGGCTTAACAGGAGTACTGTCGCTTCAAGACGCAGATAAGCTCAGTGTATCAGGTGGCTTGAATGTTTTCTTACAGATTGGTTTAGGTGGAATCATGCTTTTGGTAGCTGTGGTTGTTGTCTCGGTGATTACCTTCTTATTCTTGATGCGCATCATTTTCTTTGCCTTCCTGATAATACTGTCGCCGATAGCTTTCCTCTGTAGTACCCTGCCTACAGCCCAAAAGTATTACCACGAATGGTGGGATGTTTTAGGAAAATATTTGGTTCTCGGTCCGACATTAGCCTTTTTCCTCTGGTTGGCCTTCTCAGTGGTACAGACAGGTGGCACGGGGCAACTATCAGGCCAGGTTTATGTGAATAGCGGCGTCTCTACGGTTAATCTCGGTGCTTCAGGAACCGACTCTGATCCATTTTTACAAAATACTGGCAATACAGCCAACACTACTCAGAATCCTTTGGCCGCTAGTCTCACAAGATTCTTCGTGGCGATTTCTTTACTCTTTGGTTCGTTAATGATGGCAGGCAGACTCGGAACTGTTGGTGCCGGGATTTCCAAACAAGCATCAGGTAAATTAACGGGCTTAGGTAAGTCGGTCTTGGTCGGACGCTCTGGCGCTGGCGGTATTGTCGGTACAGCTCGTAGTATCACAGCAGTACCTGTCCGCGCTTTGGGTGATTTTGCTACCAATGCCATGGATTCTGGTACTAATAAATTCAGTGATTTTGCTGGGCGTGCCGTGGGAGGTGCTACTAGATTTGTTACGCGTAATGATAGAGCAGCACAGGTTGCCGGTGATATTGCGCGAGCTGGTGTGAAAGGTACTACGCAGGCAATCGGTGGTGCTGCCCTCAGTCCTTATTTGAGAGGCATGCAAGCTTACACTCGGGCTGACGATACACTGCGTGCTAAAGATGTTAAATTCAAAGCCGCAGAAGCCAAAGGTAAATCAGAGAAAGAGATTTATCGCGGCCTCTCATCTCTTGATGGTAATGCTGCTCAGGCCGATGCCGAGCAGTATGTCGAGAAGAATATGATGAATAATCCATTATATGGTGGAGCAGAACATAGCGATACACGAAAAGCTGTTTATAATAAGCTGAAATCAAGCGAAAACGAAAAGATGCTGAAAGATTTTGCTTCGACAAATGTGGATTTATTGTCGGATGAGGATGGAAAATTACAAACTGAGGGTATTGTACAAACAGGAGAGACAGTCAAAGCTGTGACAAATCAGGTTAATCCTACAGCTAAATTAATCCAGCAGCTTGATGATGCTGGTGCTGCTAGGGCCGACATGGAGAAAGGTATTAAATCAGGAAACAAAGCTAAACAAGCCCAGTGGATAGCTGCCTATAAGAATCGCCTCGATGACTTATTAAAAGAATATAATGAATTGACCAAGGAGGGCGATAAGGCTCTTGCAGACGCTATAGCTGCCGGTAAGACTCCTGACGAACAAGCGGAAATAAGTGATTCTTATGCTAAAAAGACAGAGAAATTGCAGGGCAAAGTTGATGGCACACGACAAACGTTAGCTAATATTGATACCAAGAATTTAACTCTCTACGCTACTAAGGTTGATTTTGATCCGACAACCGGAGCTCCATCGAAGAAGATAGTAGATATTGATCCAACAACGGTGAAAGAAGAATCACTAGATAGAGAAGTGTTAGAAAAAATGGTCAGAAGCATGAAAGGGGCGGATCTGGCTAGCGTCAGCGCCGAAATGTTTAGAACCGTAGGGGCAGTCATGACCAAAACACAATTCACCTCATTGAGCAAATTGGGTAGTCCTAAGCAGATGACAGCAGCGTTGCAGAGTTTGGTCGATGAGGCTAACTCTAGAACCGATGTGACATCTGCCTCATTTAAGAAATTAGACGAGTTGGTGACACAATTAGTAAATAGAGATGTTTCATACTCCGATCTCGGTGTTAGCTACACTTCTCGTGTTCCAGCAGCTGGCGGGCCAGGCGCATCGGGTCCTGGTGCTGGCGCAGGAGGATCTACCCCAGGTAGTACTACTCCAGGCGGTGGCACAGGTACTACGACCCCATAACTATGAATATAGAAAAACTTCAACAATTACCTGAGGAAGTTAAAGATATTATCTTCACAGATGAGTTTGGAGTTATCTTGCAAAAAATAATTTCTGATTTTTCGTTACGGCAAGATGACGGTAAACGACTTATTAACTTATTAGTTAGCGTTTATACACGTGAAGTAAATGTACTTGATTTCCCAGCTGCTCTGGCAAAACTTAATATACCTAACATTGACATTAGGGCGCTGACGCTTGAGTGTGCTTTGAAACAGCTATGGCCTTTGCAGCAGTACTTGGGTGATGTTGATCGTTTGATTCTACGACTCGGTGGTGTTGTGCCTGCTTCTGTGCCACCGTTAGGTTCTCCACGGACCACTGATGAGATTGAGATACCAGACCAAGATAGTCGAATCACTATGCCGATAAGAGACTATCTCGATCAGGATGGCACGCGTAGGGATTTGTGGCTGACTAAAGATTTTATCCATGATGAGGCTGGTAGAGTAATCGAACCGAGTATCACCAACTGGCTGAAAGATTATTTGCATTTCGCTGGTGCCGATGGGTTGGATAATTTGATTCGTAGTCAATATTTGGTGCGTAGCGTGAACGCGAAGCAATTACCCGAAGCTGAGAAAGCAAATTTATTGAATTTTCTGGACTCTTATAATGAGGGTCGACCAATGAGGCTAGAGGTGCGTGACAATATCTTAACCTTAGCTGAAGTCGGCGAAGCACCACCAAAAGTCGTCTTAGACCAAGCTGTTTCATTGGATCAAATTTTGCAGCGCTACCATCAATATGTAGATAAGTTACAGCTGCAGCTGGACAGACTGAAAGATGGACTCCTCGTCGAGAGCGGAAATGAGGTGGGCAGATTAGCAGATTTGCTCTGGAACGCTATTGGTCTATCTGAACGAGAACGTGCTCTTGTAGCTCTCATATTATTAGCCGAGCGTCAGCACGTGCCTGAGCTCATTCGGACAGATCAACGGTATATCGGTATTTTGCGGCGTTACGTCAATGTCAGATTTGGAGATCGAGCTAAGTCATTCTGGCAGCCAGAGTGGACGGCTGTTAACTCGACTCTATTGTTCCAGTTATTATTGGAAGACAAGATTCATCTTGACCAGTCAGAGTCTGTTATGGCCGCTGAGTATCTGGGTCAGATTATGAAGCTAACTGAGCCTCCGGTATATGTTGATTTGGCAATCGGAAGGTTCCGTTGGCGCACCGTGGAGTACACAGACAAGAAGTTTATCTTAATATAAAAAAACAGCCCTGTACCAGAGCAAAGCGCTCGGTACAGGGCTGTTTTTTTATATTCTCGTTAGGCTGCAACTCTCTCGACATAATCACCCGTTTCAGTATTGATAACAATTGAATCGCCTTCCTTGATGAAGAGAGGAGTTCGAATCTCTAATCCAGTTTCTACAGTACAGGTTTTGGTAGCAGAACCGCTTGTGTCGCCCTTTACCCCTGGAGGAGCAGAGGTGACTACGAGTGTGATTTTCTTTGGTAGCGCAACGGTTACCGCTTTGCCATTATAAATCATAATATCTACTGTCTGGCCTTCTTTTAGGTAGGGCAGCATTTCTCCTAAGCCATCAGCGGCAAATTCATATTGCTCAAAGTTTTCATTATCCATAAAGACAGCGTTGCCGCCCTGTTGGTAGAGATAGTTGGCAGAGGTTCGTTCTAGATCAGCTTCTTCAGCCTTATCCGACCCTGAGAATGATTTTTCTAGCGTTGATCCTGTGATTAAGTTTTTCATTTTGGTGCGTAGGGTAGCACCGCCACGAGCTACTTTGATGTGCTGTGTGAAGACAACCTGATAGGGCTCATTATTGATAGACACAACAGTGCCTAGTTTTATTTCGCTTAGACTTAGCATAGAGTAATGTAATAGGCATGTAGGTTGGTAGAAAGTAGCCAAAAGCTACTGTCTACATACCAGCAAACCTAGGGTTGATTATTTAGCAACGTAAGGGAGTAGAGCCAAGAAACGTGAGCGCTTAATAGCTTGAGCTAAATTGCGCTGATGCTTCGAGCAGACACCGCTGCGGCGCTTTGGTACGATCTTGGCATATGATGACAAGAATCGCTGTAACATTTGCGTATTCTTATAATCAATGTGATTAATGGAATTTACGCAGAAGAAACAGTATTTCTTTTCTTTAGAATCAATCATAAAGTTTAGAATTTAGAATTAGGTTTTTAAAACGGAATATCGTCAACGCTGATTTCTTGGCTACCAATGTCGTTCGTTGGAACTGGTGCTTGTTCTACCGGAGCGTAGGTAGGCTGGCTCATGTCAGTGTTGCCTTGAGGTGTACTACCAGCGCGGTCGAGAAGAATGAGATTGTCAGCTACTATCTCAGTCCGATAGTGCTTGACGGCGTTCTGGTCATCCCAGCTTCTGGTCTCGAGGCGGCCTTCCATATAGACTTTGCTGCCTTTTTTGACATATTGACCGATGATTTCCGCTAGTTTTCTCCAGGCAACAATGTTATGGAATTCAGCCTTTTTTTGCTTTTGACCATTTTTATCAGTCCAAACCAGATTGGTAGCGATAGCGAATGAAGCTACTTGCTGACCGGTGGGGGTAGTACGCATTTCTGGATCGCGTACAACGTTACCGATGAGCATGACTTTGTTGAGGTCCATAGTTGGTTTGTAGCCGGTGTTCTGTAATAGGTATTACCAGTCACCAAGCTAGTTAATTGTTATTTTATTTCCTGATCAAGAATTTCGTCTAGCTTTTCATCCAGCTTATCAAGCTGAATTTTTGGAGCGGCGCTCGGGGTGGCAGCCGCGGCGCTCTTTTTTTCAGCTGCGGTAGTAATAGCAGCTTTAGCGTTGGCCTTCTTAGCACGAATCTTCATCTGTGTGGCAGCTTCTTTTTCGATCTGCTCCGGAGTAAGTAGTTGTTTGCTAACAACTAAGTGTCGGAGTAGGGAGGTATTAAGCTTGAGCTCTGTGTCGAGCTGTTTTAGCTGACTTGGCTCAAGGTCAAATTCCTCAGTAATATAGTGGCCGTATTTCTCCTTATTGATAGGATACGCCAGTTTTTTACGACCTAAAGAAACCTCAGAGGTAATAGTACCACCTAAGGTAGTTTTGATTAAGTCGTTGATTTTCTGCTGAATACTTGGGTATTCAGTCTCAGCAATTGCAGCTGAGATGATATAGGTCAGCTCGTAATGAGACATGGTTTTAACCTTAATTGATAAGGATCATCCGTCGCTAAAGCTATGGATGATATGGCTTAAAATCGTCAGTTGTAAGTAACAATTTAAGTGGTCCGAGTGTATCACGAGCCGGCCTATTTGTCAATCAGTGGCTGAGCCTTCATAGTCAGACAGCCTATAAACAGCTATAATTCATAAACTATGACTTCATGGATATTTATTCTCGGGACCAATCCAGCTCTCTCAGTAGAGGAGATTTTGACGGTATTAAAGTTGACTCCTGAGGTGGTTATTGAGTTGGGTAAAGATTTCATTGTATTAGAATGTGAGCAGGAGATAGATCCTAGTTCTTTGTTGCGACGTTTGGGAGGTACGATCAAGATAGGGAGAGTCAGACATCATCTCAGCGGTATTAGTCAGTTGACCCCTGAGCTCTGGAGAGAGACGCTGTCACAGCCTGAAACAAAAGGTAAATTTATTTTTGGTTTTAGTCAGTATGGCTTACCAAAGTCAGCTTATGCTCTCCAAGGAATTGGTTTGAAGGTAAAAAAAATTTTGAAAGCAGAAGGAAGTAATGCGCGTCTGATGGCCAATAGAGAGGGGCAACTATCATCTGTAGCCGTAGAAAAAAACGATTTGGTCGGCGCCGAGCTACTCATTACTCGCGGCTCACGCTCTGACGTGTATGTCGGATTGACAGAGGCGGTGCAGGATTTCGAGCACTACGGTAGCCGGGACTATGGACGTCCAGAGCGCGATAGCGCTCGCGGTATGCTGCCACCCAAGTTAGCACAGATGATGATCAATTTTGCTACGGTACCCGTGGGCGGCGTTATGAGTGATCCGTTCTGCGGACTTGGTACAGTCGCACAAGAAGCTTGGCTGATAGATTCTACTGCTCAGATTGTTAGTAGTGATAGTGATCCTCAGGCTGTTGCTCAAGCAGAGAAGAATTTCGCTTGGTTGCGTCAGGGAAGTCATGAGCATAGAGCGAAATTTGTCGTCGCTTCAGTGGAACAGCTGTCATCTATAGTGGGTAATTCTTCACTTGACGCTGTCATTACGGAGCCGTATTTAGGACCTGCCCGCGAGCTACAAAGAACCCTAACAACAGACAGGTTGCAACAGATCATTCAGGAAGTAAGTACCTTATATCTCAAAGCCTTTCACCAGTTTAGTCAGGTGGTGCGTCCGGGGGGTCGAGTGATTATGGTCTGGCCGATGTATCTTCATCATACTCAGTACGAGCTATTACCAATAATGTCAGAAGTAACTAAAATTGGTTTCAACCCTATTCTGCCAGCGGTTCGCCATACACCATTAGCTTCCGAGCTGACAGAACGCGGTACTCTCTGGTACCATCGAGCTGATCAGGCAGTAGCTCGAGAGATTGTACTGTGGCAGAAGAACTAATGAAATAATATTTTTAGTCTTTTCCAAGATCAATTTTTTTGTTATTATTAATGTTTGTTTGTACCCTTTTGATTAATGTTTCCAGACCACACCCTGTCATAGATGAGGAGATCCAATGTCGCTCCTGGCACTCGACTGGCCGTGCTCGAGCAGTGACCACACTGACTACCACCGCCAGATGCTGCGAGAGTTAGGGTTACCCCGGACTTTGATAGAGGTCATTTTGGAGGACGGCAATCAGGAGGAAAGACTTCAAACCTGCATACATTGTTGGTTATTACACTGGATTCACCGCAGATGCATCCAGCGACCAAACTACTGAGATACAGGCTTGGCCCCGGCAACTTTGTTGCCGGGGCTGTTCATTAGGCTTTGGTTCTAAGCTAAAATATGGTATAATCTAGTAGAAATTATTTGTTAGTAATTAGCTAATTTACTCGTTTTTTGTTCTATGAGTTCATCTCAAACAACGCTTGACTCAAATCTTCTCGTCAAAGATCTCGATGGTCAATTCAAAGTTCTGCAGGACGGTATTTTGAGTCCTATAAACGATACAAAATCAAGCGTCGCCCCCTCAAGTCCAATTCCAATTCCTTCAGCAGCGCAACCAGCTGCAATTCCTCCGGATGAACACTTCTTATTAGCGGCTCCAGAGAAGCTCGATCCAGCGTCTAAGGCTGATTTTCATTTTCACCCTGATGACCGACAAGATATTGCTTCAGAATTAGAGAAAATCAATGCTTATTTATCGTCTACAGAGCGTAAAAAATATAGCGTTGAGAAAATTGCTGAAAAATTGGTAGAAAAAAATGAGTTAAAGTTTTCTCCCGATCAATATGCGCGTTTCGTCAAATCACTACTGTCTTTCTTTCGGCAGGCACGTAGTTTCGTGCAGATGAGAGCATTATTAGCAGATACGGGCGCTATAGGTTTTGGGCTGGATATGGCTGTGGCTGACAAGGTGATGATGATTGCTCGTAGTCTCAAAGAAAAAATAGAAAGTGTAGATGGTATCGTAGTAGAAGCAGGGGGTGAGCGCGGGTCAGAAGAGGCTAGTACGACGTCAAAACAGCCAGAAATGAAAGCACCGTTGGATATCCCGGCAACGCCTGAGCCATCAGTTAAAAATTTGCCAGAAATGGAAAATATCTCGCCGGCGCCACAACCTGTGCCTAGTATACCTACGCCTGCGAGTGAGTCTGTGCCCGTAAGCTCTACACCGATACCGCCAGCTCCAGAGTCTCAGACTGTTACTGATTTGCCTAAAGTAAATAGGCCAATGACAGACGTAGCTGCTATTATCGATACGCTGCCGAAGGTTAAGCGCCCGGGTAGTCGAGTTGTTGGTAAGGTAGACGAGTTAGCAACTATGACACTTCAAGATTTTCGTACTTTGGACCCTGATCCCCGTATGCGCGTGGCTAAAATATTGCAACGTATTATTAACCTGGGCAAAGAATCACTTCTACGACGGGCTCAGGGTATAGACGGTTGGAGGAAAAATGAAGTGTATCAGCATTATTTGGCGATAGGGCACCAAAGTTTAGAACAGGGCATGGATATTGGTCAGGCAATTACCGCACTTGAGTCAGCTGGTCAGCCTACACTGACGCTAGAAGAGTTTGAGGCAATCACAGATTTAAATAAACATCTTCGATTCTAGACTATGCGCAAATTTGTCGTCCCACAATTCATTGATATTGAAGATAAGATTATTGGTTCAATCACTACTCGTCAGTTTGTTATCATTATTGTTACGGGGTTACTTGTTTTCCTTTCATACCGCTTATCAGAATTCAACTTATTTTTGTTGCAGGGAGGTTTCATATTAATTGTCGGTATGACGTTAGCCTTTGTACGGATTAATGGTTCTCCTTTTCATATTTTTGCCTTGAATTTCATTTCACGTTTACGTAAACCTGAGCTCCGAGTTTGGCGCAAAGAACTTTTGGTTGAAGTGAAAGAAAAAAATCCTGCAGATTTAGAGTCAGAGGTCTTTATCCCTAAACAACATTTATCTGCTACAAAGCTATCAGAATTAGCATTAATTGTTGATACGGGAGGTATCTATAAAGGCGAACAAGAGGCAAATTTTATACATAATGCTCCTTATGGCCAAAAATAATAAAACAATACGCAAACCAAAAACACACTTGCCTTCGGCGCAGAAATATTTAGATATTGCTGAGATTAAGGAAGACGTTGTTCTGATGCGCGACGGAACATTACGCGCAGTATTAATTGTCTCATCAATTAACTTTGATTTGAAATCTGAGGACGAGCAGGCTTCTATGGTTGGGGCTTATGTGACCTTCTTAAATTCATTGGGATTCCCACTGCAAATTGTTATTCAGTCTCGACCGCTGAACATTGATGATTATCTAGAGCGACTGAAGAAAACAGAGCGTGAACATACTAATGAATTATTGAGAATGCAGACTGCTGATTATCGAAATTTTGTCTCCGAATTACTTGAGTTGGAAAGTATTATGAGTAAGCGCTTTTTTGTGGTTGTTAATTATAATCCAATCAATGATCAACGTAGAAAATATTCGGACAGACTCCTTGATGTCTTTACTGCTGCGCGTAAGGTTGTCATTGGACGTGAGAAATTTGAAAAATATTCTAGAGAGTTAACCAAGCGTTCCATCTATATCTCGTCTGGATTGACCAGCATGGGCTTGCAGGTTGAACGTCTGAATACACAAGCATTGATAGAGCTCTATTATAATAGTTACAATCCAACTATGTATCAGAGTCAGCCGTTAGAAGATGTCAATAATTTAGCTATAGACTAAGATGTTTAAACCGCAACAAGTTACTAGCAAGTTTCCGCAAGCTGACGAGACGAAGCGTCTTGGTTTAGCGGAGCAAGAGCAGCGATTACGCGAAGCAACCGAAGAGGATATTTCCGTTCTTGAGGCGGAGAAGGTGTTCCGAGAGGGTGTTGTGGGTATTCGCGATTTAATCGCGCCCGCATCATTTAAAGTAGATGTTAGCTCTGTCCAGCTGGGTCCGCTCTACGCTCGGACGATTTTTGTTATCGCATATCCTCGATATGTGACCATTAGTTGGTTTGCGCCCATCATCAATTATAGTTTGCCACTTGATATTGCCATGTTCTTCTATCCTATCGATAGTACAGCCGTTTTGAAGCAATTGAAGAAAAAAGTTGGTGTTATCGAATCTCAAATTATTGCCGATAGGGAGAAGGGATCGCCACGCGATCCTGTGCAAGAGACAGCTCTCGGCGATATTGAGAGTCTACGCGATAGTCTCAGCCAAGGTACTGAGCGGTTTTTTCAGTATGCTTTGTACATTACGGTCTATGCTGAGAATAAAGACGAGCTTGATTCTGCTTCTGATAAAATAGAGAATCTACTGGGTGCTCATTTGGTGATGTCACGCAGAGCTTTCTACCAATCTGAGCAGGGTTTTAACTCCACCTTACCATTAGGTAATGATGAAATCTTCGTCGCCGCGAATATGAGTAGCTCTCCGGCTGCAGCTTCCTTCCCCTTTGTCTCATCTGAGCTTACCTCTGATAACGGTATCATGTATGGTATCAATCGACATAATAATAGTTTGATCTTGTTTGATCGTTTTAGTCTGCAGAATGCCAACTCAGTTGTATTTGCTACTTCTGGTGCTGGCAA
>CAYYYA010000002.1:26652-45827 GCA_964475975.1 uncultured Gammaproteobacteria bacterium
AACTCTGATTGGGGACGAGCTAGCATGCCGCTGATGTCTGATTTTGAAGAAGTCTTACTGGGTATGGTTGGAGGCGAAGATATTGCTCTGCGGATTAAGAAATATACCCAAGGTACCTTTGCGGGATTATTTAATAATCCTACAAATGTCAACACGGACAATCAGCTCGTGGTATTTAGCGTGCGTGATTTGGAAGATGAGCTGCGACCAATCGCTATTTATACGGTCATTAACTATATTTGGAACATTGTTCGCTCCTCGGTCAAGAAGCGCATTCTTATCATTGATGAGGCTTGGTGGCTGATGCAACACGAAGACAGTGCGAAGTTTATCTACGCTCTGGTTAAGCGCTGTCGTAAATACTATCTTGGTATCACTACCATCACCCAAGATGTAAATGATTTCTTATTGTCACCGTATGGACAGGCTATAGTGACAAACTCATCGATGCAATTATTATTAAAACAATCCCCAGCAGCTATTAATAATATTCAAAAAACTTTTTTACTAACAGAAGGTGAAAAATATTTACTATTAGAAAGTGCAGTAGGAGAGGGGATATTCTTCGCAGGTGCTAAGCATGCTGCTATCAAAATTATGGCTTCCTATACTGAAGACCAACTGATTACCTCTGATCCTAAGCAGCTACTTGAGATAGAGCAAGCCAAAAAAGATTTCGCTGATAAAACTAATAGCCAGATTAATGCGCTTGGATAATATTTTTTCCAATCCCAAAGTTCGTTTAGCTCTGGTCATTGGACTAGTTGTGGTTATTGTTGGCATTATTTTCTTCTGGTGGTGGACACAACGAGCGATTAAACCGATTGTATTAGAACCGAAACAAGTAGTTCCGGCAAATGGCTCGACAGAGACTACCACCGAGCCCGTGATTGTGGCACCGACAGGAGCCGAACTCTCCGTTGTTAGTCGTAATTTTGTTGAACGGTATGGTAGTTTTTCAAATCAGAGTAATAAGCAAAATATTAAGGATGTATTATCAATGGCAACTCCGGCGATGCAAACTCGCTTGAATCAGATAGCTAGCCAAGATGCCAGCCAGGGGTATACAGGTATAGAGACTCGTGTCGTCAGTATATCTGTTGTATCACAGACTAGCTCAGAGGCAGAGCTCAAAATTAAGGCACAGCGCAGCGCTCGATCAGCTGATCTGAAAACGAATCTTTATTATCAGGATATTGTTCTATCATTAATTAAAACGGGAGACCAATGGCTGGTAGACCGTGCAGACTGGCAATAATATGGCTGAAGCATTACAAATGCCGGCAGCTGGCTATGTGGCTGCAGAGGAACAACTAGAACGAGAGGAGTCGTATCGTCAGCAATTAGAGGGTCAACGATTGCAGGATCGGATAGCAGCTCGACAGCAACCGTCCCAAACTTCTAACTTGCCGATTACCAAGCAGGAAACCGATGAAGTAATTCGTTTATTTCGCTTAATTACGGCTTTAAATCCGCTTACCTTCATCTGGTGGATTATTGAAACAACATTACGTTATATTACTGCTAACCTTATGGGTTTTGAGTGGCCGGGTATTTGGCAAAAGGTTAGTAAAGTTGAGCGGTGGGTAATGTTTGGCGCTGATGCTCTCTTATTCTTCGCCGTTGGTATTGGTTTGGCATTATTACTGATGTTGAATCCTGCCGTGTTAACCCAGTTTGCCCTCGACAATGTCTTTGGTTTCTTAAAAAGCATTGGTTGTAATTTCTTTAAATGTAGCTAATTATGGACAAGAAAAGATTATTTCTGATTATAGGATTTATTGCAGTCGTTATATTATTGGCTTGGGCTTTGGTTGCTATTATTTTTGGCAGTCTAGTGAAGCAGCCAGGACAACCAGTCAACGGTAATACTAATGGAAACCTGCCAAATATTAATCAGGGAAATATTCCAGTAGTGAATACTCCAAATAGTACTGGAGGTTTACCATTGTTCGGTAATACAGAAACTATTGATGAGGTAGCGCAGGGTGGTCCAACGGTCGTTACTGACTACGATCAGGTGAAAGCAGAGTATGCCGCGCCAACACCAAATGGCTTGACCTATTATAATCCTGATACCTCAAGCTTCCAGACAGTAGGCGCAGATGGTAAGATCACTACGCTAGGATCTGAAAAATTTTATAATGTTTCCAATGTTACGTGGGCTGCTAATAAGACTACTGCAATTCTAGAATATCCAGACGGTTCTAATATTCTCTATGATTTCAATAGAGGTAAGCAGGTTAGTTTGCCAAAAGAGTTGGAGAAGTTTTCGCTAGACGCGCAGGGTGCTTCTTATACTGCTATCTGGAACGGCGGTAAGCCGGATGCTACATGGCTCATGAGTGGTACGAGTGACGGTGGAGATCTCAAGATAGTGGAGCCTATCGGTGATCAGTCTTTGAACGTCAATGTAGGCATCTCACCTGACAATCAGATAGTTGCTATGTATCGCAAGGCTACCGGTACTGATGGACAAGAGGTTTTACCAATAGGACGAAATCAAGAGCAATTCCAGTCCTTTAATGTCGACGGTTTGAAATTTAAGGGAGATTGGTCACCAGGTGGTTCATACTTGCTCTATAGTACTGCGAGCGCCAGTGATGGCTATCAGCCAAGATTGTGGCTGACAGAGGGTACTACGGGCAACATCGGATATAGTCAGACAAATTTGCAGCTTAACACCTGGGCTGATAAATGCGCCTTTGACGCTCATGAGACTTCTATATATTGCGCCGTGCCAATTGACCTGCCGCAAGGAGCTGGATTATATCCGGATTTGGCCAAAGGCACTCCAGATGTCTTCTATCGCATTGATCTTGTTTCTGGTAATAAAGTCCCGTTAGCTCTACCTGTGGGTAGCCAAGATAGCTATTCTGCTCAGTCAGTGTCTTTGTCAGCAGATCAGTCAGTATTGTATTTTATTGATAGCACTACTGGAACATTACATAGCATCCGTTTGAAATAATATTTCGTATGAAGATTATCGGTTTTAGTTTATTAGCTGTTCTTTGTGTGGTGCTAGTTGTTAGTTTTTACCTGTCACGCCATATCTTCCTAGCTCCGGGAGCTACTCGTCAGACATTCACACCAGTAGTAATTCGTGATGAAGACCCTAGCCTTGGTAAAAAGGATGCACAGTTGTCGCTGGTGTATTTTAGTAGTTTTACCTGTCCTGCTTGTCGTAGTTCAGCTTTGACGATGGATCAGCTACGTGCAGTCTATGGTGATAAGATTCGTATCGTTCGTAAGGATTTACCACTTGATACTGATGCGGGTCGGACAGCCGCTCTAGCAGCTCGGTGTGCACAACAGCAAGGAAAGTTTTGGCAGTTTCACGACGAACTTTTCTCCCAACAGGAGAAGCTAGCAACTGATAATCGTATTTGGCTATCTGTGGCGAATGATCTAAACTTAGATACAGCTTTGTTTACCCGTTGTCTAAATGACAGAAGTACTTTATCGTTAATAGAGCAAGATATAAATGACGCTACAGCAGCCGATATTAACTCCATACCGTATTTTGAGTTGAATGCCAAGATTAGAGTAGCTGAAGATATTCCTTTGTCCCAGTGGCGTCAGGTAATCGATTCGTTGCTAGTGTTATAATATAGTTATCAGATAAATTTAGAAAAAGCATCATGTATCAACTTTTTTCTTGGATAGTTCCCATTGTACAGGCCGCACAGGATCCGATTAATAATTTGCCTGCACCAAGTGGCATTCAGCCGATTCCTTTCACCTCATCTGTGGGACTGAATCTTGTAGGTTGTGGTGCTGGAGGCTCAAATATACCTGATGGCGGTTTCTTGGGTTGTTATATTAGTTCTCTGTATACCTTCTTCGTGCAAGGAGCAATTGTTTTAGCCGTTGTCATGGTTATGTTTGGAGGTTTCCAGTGGTTACTCGCGACAGGCAATAGCAGTAAAATCTCAGAAGCCAAATCAACTATTTCGGCTGCAATTTTTGGTCTCATTCTGGCACTAACTTCATATCTTCTGTTCGCTCAGGTCAATACCAAGCTGGTGAATTTGCAGACATTAGATATTACTCCAGTACATCTAGATGCGCCAACTGCTCCCGAGAGCAGAGTACCTTCCGTTTCATCTATACATACGGGTGAGCGTAATAGCAAAGACCTTAAACTTATGCACCCAGACTTATTGGCGGCCTTTGAAAAATTAGATTCTCGCGTCCCAACGTTATGGGTTATTACCTTGAATTCAGTTACTGATGATAGAATTTTTAGCGGCGATTGTAGACGTGATGTAGATAGTGGTCCACTCATAGGCTGTCAGCACAAAGGTTCTGGTCAATACCATTATGGTGGTCCAAATAACAAATGGGCTTTCAACCAGACGAATCCACCAATATCTTGCGCGGTGGATCTAGGTGTGCCGTCATACGTCGGTGGTAATGCCATTTATGCTCAACTGGAACCGTATGTTGTAGCCAGCGGATTCACTGGCCATCAATGTGAGGAGTCGTGTTGGGGGTCTGGTTCAAGATGTAATGATGTTCTAGACTGTGCGACAGGAAAGGATATAGACCCTGACTATACTGGACCTACACGGTATGGAAAAATTGGTCATTTACACGCTCAAATAACTAATTGCTCTGCTATATCAAGGACAACAGCAGATACTTCAGGGTTTACAGAATAACCATGATCAGGAAGGAAGATAAACGATCAAAGCGTAGGGATTATTCATTTTGTGATTTAACCTATGCCTATGCCCGAGGTGGGGGCATTACGACCTATATTAAAGGAAAAGCCCAGTATTATCGGCAACACAAGCTTCATCATATTATTATTACGCCGAGGACTGATGATGGCAGGACAACTAAGGTAGAAAAAGACGGTTTACAGACTTTGTATCGTGTACCGGCTCGAAAGATAATGATAGAGTCTTTGCCGTATTATTTTTTTCGGAGCTACTCCGATATTGCGAAAATTATCCAAAAAGAACGACCGAGCCTGCTCGAAATTGGCGACTCATTTACGACTTTTTTTTATGGTCGCAAATTACATCGGTTGATGCACCAGTGGCAGGGTAAGGTAGATGTCTTCGTCCATGAACGGCTCGATAATTTTTATCGGCAGGTTTTGTCAGTAGAGCGAGGTAATGCGGTGCTGAGATTCTTCAAACGTCTGATAGCTAGTTTTTTGACAGAATTACTCCTCAGAAGATTCTTGGGCTCTGCTGATGCTGTTATTGCGAACTCTCTATTTTCTGCACAAGAGGCCAAAAGTCACACTATCAAACCTGTCTATACCTTGGCGCTGGGGATCGAAGTAGAACGCTACTATCAGGCAACAAGAGATGAGAAACTGTACGCAGAGTTAAGTGATAACGGTACCAAGAAAGTATTGCTCCATGTCGGCCGTCTAGAAAAAGATAAAAAAATTGATTTATTAGTTGAGTTCGCTCAGAAGCTGGACCCTAAGAAGTATGTCCTTGTAGTGATTGGGGATGGTAAATACAAAGAGCAGCTAGCAGCTTCACCAGCTGTGAAAGCTCTGGGCTACTTTCAGCAAGATCAAATACTGCGATACCTAATGTGCGCTGATCTCGGTATCTTAGTTAACAATATAGAACCATTTGGTCTTGTTGGTTTAGAGATGATGGCAGCTGGGTTGCCGCTATTAGCTCCTCATACTGGCGGTCTCAGCAGTTTTATCACAAAAGATTTCGCTTGGTTATTACCATATAATGCCAGCGCTTATAGTAAAGCGCTTCAAGAATGGTCCAGCTTGACGGCAGCTCAACAACAGAAGCTGCGTGAAGCCTCACGTCGTGAATCAGAACAATACACCACTGCGAAAATGGGCAGCCGTCTCATGGAATTGTATTCAACTATTTTAGCTGAGCCTAAGCAGTGGCCCTAGTTAGGTTAGATCGTTGGTTTGATTTCGAGCAAGTACCAACGCCCAAATTGAAGCAGTCTCGGAAGTATGTAACGTTAGGGCAATTTCTCGCAATGTTGCGCCTGTCGTCACTACGTCGTCAATAAGAAGGATATTCTTGCCTTTGAGCGATTCGCCCTTATAACGAAAAGCTCCTTGAAGATTATCTAAACGTTGTCCACGGGAAAGTTTGGCCTGATGGCTCGTATTGATAGTTCTCGTTAGACCATCAATCAGCGGCCAATTAAATTTTTTATGTAATTCTTGTGCTAATAATTCGCTCTGATTATATCCACGTTGGCGTTGCCGTTTCTTGTGAAGCGCTACCGGCAGTAGATAGAAGTCTGGCAGTGTTGGTTCGAGCTCCAGTGCCTGTATCAACAATCGCGCCAATGGCTCAGCTAGCTGTGGTGCGTTATGATATTTAAACTCTTTGATACAAACCTGAACCACGTGTTGTTGATAATCTGCAGCTACTAATGTTCTGCTCACGCCATCAACTGCCACCATTTGTGGCGTTAAAATAAGTCTATTACGACAACGAGTACACAGCAGCTGTCCATCAGCCTGACAGTTGACGCAGAAGGTGGGAAACAGTAGATCAAGAAGTTGAGAATAGAGGGTATTAAAAACAGACATATGAAGAATGCCTGTTTTTAATAAAGGTAATTAGAAGTTAATGACTCAGGATGATTTGATGATCTTTCATTGAAGCAGTAAATTCGCCTACGGCTTCATCTTTCAGTATAGCTTCAGCTAGTTGATTAGTAATCTTCTCCTGGAAAAATCGCTTCAAAGATCGCGCGCCCTCATCAACGTTGAAGCCACGATGAACCAGATAATTAACAGTGGCTGGATCAAGTCGAATGGAACGTCCTTTATCTGCTAAGCGTTGGTTCAATAATTCGCACTCGCGAGCAATAATTTTCTTGGCTACGGTTTTCGTTAGAGGTCTGAAAATAACAACTTTATCAATACGGTTCAAAAACTCTGGTCGGAAATAATCATGCAAAGATTGCTTAATGTCTTGGCTAATTTTTGCGTATTTTTTTTCAGCTGTTTGTGCTTCAGTCTCTTCGGACTCAAATCCAACAGCGGCTTGAGCATTAAACTGATTTAAGCCGATATTTGACGTCATGATAATGATTGTATTGCGGAAATTTACTGTCCGTCCGGCGGCGTCAGTTAATCGTCCTTCCTCAAGAACAGGTAATAACAGATTGAAGACTTCTGGATGAGCCTTTTCTATTTCGTCTAGTAAGATGACAGAGTAGGGTTTACTTTTGACTGCGTCTGTCAGCACGTTAGCATCTTTGTAGCCGACATATCCTGCGGGGGCTCCGATCAACTTCGAGACGTTGAAGCTCTCGTTGTACTCCGACATGTCAATCTTGATCAGATTATTAGGACTGTCGAACATAAGCTGCGCCAGCAGCTTGGCTGTGGCTGTTTTACCAACGCCAGTAGGGCCAAGGAAAATAAATGAAGCTAGCGGTCTGTTTGGATCTCCGAGGCCGGCACGAGCACGGCGTATCGCTTCACCTACATCTTTAAGCGCATCATCTTGACCAACTATTTCACGCTGGAGATATTTTTCTAACTGCAATAATTTTTTCTTCTCAGTTTGTAGAATATCAGTAACAGGTATGCCGGTAGCTTTGGCCACAATCTCAGCAATACGTTCAGCGGTGATAATGCCGAGAACGCTAATTTTTTCTTTGGATTGGCTGACTCGTAACTGTTGGAGTTCTTGAATGATGATTTCTTCTTGGTCCTTGAAACTAATTGCAGCGGTGTACTGCTCATCAATGATAGCCTGCCGTTTAGCCGCTTTAATACCCGCCAGTTTAGTTTCTAATTCTCTCATGGTCTTACTGTAACGATTTTTTTCTTTGGCAACCTTGAGGCTTGAGGCTGCTTCGTCGAGAAGATCAATAGCTTTGTCTGGTAGCTTCTTGTCAGGCATATAGCGCTGACTGAGTGTGATGGAAGTCTCTAGAGCTTCAGGCGTAAAATTAACCCTATGATAGGTCTCATAGTTTGTCTGAATACCCTTGAGAATTTCTAAGGTTTCACTTTCAGAGGCTTCCTCAATATAGATAGGTTGAAAACGTCGCTCTAGAGCCTTATCACTTTCGATGAATTTTTTATATTCTTCACGCGTTGTAGCTCCCACACAGCGCAGCTGACCACGAGCCAGTGCTGGTTTGAGAATGTTGGCGGCATCCATTGAGCCACTCGTAGAGCCAGCGCCTATCAAATTATGAATCTCATCAATAAAGAGGATAATATTGGGATTACTGGTGACTTCTTCCACAATTTGTTTCAATCGCGCCTCAAATTCACCGCGATACATTGTTCCCGCTAAGACCGAGGATAGATCAAGATTCAAAATCTTTTTGTCCAGCAAGACATCTGGTACATCACCAAGGGCGATTTTTTTCGCTAATCCTTCAATGATAGCTGTTTTACCTACACCAGCATCACCAAGAAGCACAGGGTTATTTTTCGTGCGGCGCGATAGAATTTGAATCAGACGTTCAATCTCTTGGGCTCTGCCAATAACAGGATCGATTTTGCTTTGCGCTTCTGGGCTCGTCAGATCAACGGTAAATTGTTCCAAAGCAGTTTCGCGTTGATTGCCATCAGAATAGGACGAGTCGAGCATTTCTTGTGGGTTAGCAGCCGGTTGAAAGGAGGTAAATTTGGCAGTACCGCGGAGGATTAGTTCTAGCTGTTGGCTGATTTTTTTTACATCCACATTGAAGCGCAAAAAGATAGATTGAACATCGCGATTGCTATTATTAATCAAGCTAGCCAGCAGATGTTCGCTGCCAATATACTTATGATTATATTCATAAGCAGTTTTGACTGCCTGCTCGATAATACTTTGGCTCGTTTCATTTGGTTGAGGCAAGTCCCAAGGATTGGTTGATAATAGATGTTCAGTATTGAGAGGTGCTACCATATTCATCTGCAAATCATCCGCTTGAAGATTCTGCTTTGATAATATTTCTGCCGCGATTGAGCCCTTCTGTTGGAGTAGAGCAAAAAGCAGATGCACTGGTTCGATGGCATCTGATCCTTTCTGCCAAGCGACATTCTGAGCGCGTATCAGAATTTGCTTGAAATGAGTAGTAAATTTGTCTAATAAGTTGTCTAACATGAGTTTAATGAGAGCTATAGAATTAGGATAGAAGCATTCAAAATATATCTATTGTTATGTTGCTATCTTAGCCAGAAATAACTATATCGGTCAAGGTGTAATTAGGACATGCTTCGTAATTTCTTGATTCGATCAGCAATAGGAGGGTGGGTAGAGAACCATGATTTGAAACCTCCTGTTTTCTCGCCTCGCATTTCTGATGTCAGTGGGTCTCCACTGGGTTCGGAGATGTAGAGGTGAGCTGTGGCTTGATTAATATGCTGTAGTGGGACACTCTGACTGATTTTTTCCAGAGCGCTGGCAAGACCTTCGGGATAGCGTGTTAATAAGGCGCCCGAAGCATCTGCTAAGTATTCTCGTTGTCGTGAGACTGCTAGCTGTAATAATTTGGCAAAAATAGGAGCTAAAATGCCCAGTACAATTCCTATAATAATCAACACGCCTCCACTATTATTATCATTTGATCGGCGGCGCCCGCCCCACATCATATTTCGTGTCATCATATTCGCTAGTAGTGTGACGATACCAACACAGATAATTGCCACAGTCATCAGTCTGGTATCAAAATTTTTCACATGGGACAGTTCATGGGCAATGACACCTTCTAGCTCTTCGTTCTCCAATCGAGCGATGATTCCGGTGGTCAAGGCGATTGATGCGTGCTGCGGGTCTCTGCCAGTAGCAAAAGCATTCAGTGCTTCGTCAGGTATGATGAAGATTCGTGGTCGCGGTATGCCGGCTGTAATCGCCAGATTCTCTACCAGACGATAGACATAGGGATTATCCTGCTGCTGAATTTCCTTAGCGCCGGCAATGCTAAGCGCTATCTTGTCGCTGGCATAGAAACTGATCACTGAGCTGATTAAGGAGAAGATAACAGCAAAGGCAACTAAACTGTAGCCAGTTTGCAGATACCAACTAAAAAAATAGGCCAGACCAATGACCACGGCTGCGAAGATAATCATTAAGAAAAAACTTTGACGCTTGTTAGCGGCGATTTGGTTATACATAAGATATAAGACAGATTGCTTCGTCTCGCGTACGAGTCTCGCAATGACAATAGGAGGTTAGAATTGTACCTTAACGTTTTCGCGTTCGGTTTCATTCGCTAGCTCAAAGAAATCGAAGGATTTCATTTGAAACATAGAAGCGAAGAGAGAGGTTGGAAATACTTGGATAGCAGTATTGAAATCCCGTACTTGGCCATTGTAGAAACGGCGAGCAGCTTGAATTTTGTTCTCGGTATCAGAGAGTTCATCCTGCAATTGGGCGAAGTTGGCTGAAGCCTTGAGATCAGGATATTGCTCCGCGACAGCAAAAAGGCTTTTTAATGTGCCAGATAAAGCATTCTCAGCTTCTGATTTGGCGCTAGCGCTATCTGCCTTCATAGCCATATTACGAGCTTCAGTTACCTTCGTTAATACGCCCTCTTCGTGACCCATATAGCCTTTGACCGCCTCTACGAGGTTTGGAATCAAATCGTAGCGTCGCTTTAGCTGGACATCAATATCTGACCAACCCTCTTGGACCTGATTTTTCTTTTGTATGAGCCCATTATAGGTCATTACCAGCCAAAGTAGGATAAGTACAATGGCGCCAATAATATAGTAAATATACATATAATTAATCAATTATCGTTAGCTTATTCGCTGTAAATGTACTTAATCCACTAATATTCGTCAAGCTCTCAATTTTGACCAACTGACCGACCTGCAAATCAGTGGCAGAAGCATCATTTGTTTGTTGCGGAGGGGTGTTTCTATTAACTTGAATTGGAGGAGGGGCGACTGGTCTGCCGCTATCTGTCTGGCGCTTATATGATGTCGTCGGACTCAGAAGAACTATTTTCTCGCCCCGAGTAGTTACAATTTTTAACTGACTGAGATCAGCAGAGACTGATACAACTTGTCCAGAGATTATGAAAACGGTAGACGGTTCTGCTGGTTCTTGTTCGCCAAGCGCCTGAAGCTGGTTATTAATAGGAGGTCGAGCTGGGAGAATCTCAACAGCTTTTTTTTGTTGCCAATAAAACCAGAAAATAGCTATAAGAAGTATGATGCAAGCGAGTAGCACGAGAAGAATTTTTTGTTTGTTACTTTGCATAGCTTCATTATAGTGGATAGTTGGTTATATAGTCAATTTTATGGTAAAATATATTTGTCTTGTTTGTCAGATTATTTGTCACATGCGACGTTTTATTATACCGCTATTTTTTACTGTAGTCTTCGCCTCATCGGGCGCTTGGTTTGTTGTAAATGCGCAGACATGGCTTATGTCACCGAGCGCGCCACCAGATAATACTACAGTTAGACCCATTGGCGGTGGTGGGGGAGATAATCTTGGTCTTATTGATCCACATACTGCCACGAAAGTTTTACATTTAAACTCTGCAGCAGCACCTGGTTATCGTATTTACGGTATAGGAGGTATGAGTGCCGAGGGCGCACTCCAAATTGCCAGCGATAAGATGGGCTTATCTTTCGGCGCTGGTAATAATTTTGGTTTTAAAGCTATAACTAATTCTAATGATTCTGCCTATGCAGGACTGTATGCTTGGCAAACGGAAGGTTCTCCGGCATTGGTGGCTAGCTCAGCTGGTGGCTTCAGTGCGCAGCTGGTAGGACTTACTAATGTTACTAATGGTGTCATTGTTGGAAATAATCTCGCCAACTCTATTAGCTTAACCCGCCAATCAACAGAAGCAAAAAATAATCTTTATTGGGGTAACTTATTGTTATGTAATCCGCGATTGCCTGACTGTGGTTGGATTCCTGCCGGTGCTAGTGGAGATGGTTTGGGTAATCATATTGCCACTCAAACGCTCAATATGGATGGTCATTCCATCTATAACATTGGAGCCAGTGGGGTTGATCCTGCTATTGCGGCCGTTGGTACTCTCGCTAGTTCAACTATCGACTCTCGATCTGTGGCTCATCACGGAGTATATGCTGAGAGCAGTGGAGATTCCACAACCGCTGGTCTGTATGCAAATAGCACAGGTAATGGACCAGCATTATTAGGTACTTCTGTTTCTGGTCTTGGAGGTCGTTCGTATGGACCATTAGAATTACTCGATCACACTGCTTCCGGTGTATCGGCTCAAATTCAGCTCGGACCGACAGCAGTCAATCGTTTGAACGTGGCTGCTTTAGCCGGCGCACCGACAACCAATCTGTATTGGGGCGATAAGCTTCTGTGCGATGTTAGTAAGCCGAATTGTGGTTGGGCGCAGGGAGCTGGATCGCCAGGATATTGGCTCGATAATGCCAGAGGTATTCATTACCCAGATTTGTCAGGACCTAATGCTTCTAAAGGGATTTTGCTTGGACGTACGGCCGATAGTTCAGTCAACACCAGACTTGATATTGGACATAGCTACTTAGCTGGTGAGCCAAGTAGTCGATATAATATTGCATCGGTTGGTCTTGGAGGAGCAATTGCTCAGGACGTCGTTGTTCGCGGTACGATTGCTTACATTGCTACTAATACGGGTTTGCGTATTGTAGATGTTACCCGTGACAACACTCCTAAATTGCTTGGAAATTTAGCGTTATCTGCCTCAGCTTGGGGCATTGCTATAGGAGGGCGTTACGCCTATATCGCCACTACTGCTGGCTTGAAGATTGTAGACATTATAGACCCCGCCGCTCCGACACTGAAAGGTAGCTATACTATCAATACTATCAATAATGTTGTTCCTTATACTACTGACGTCGAAATTGCCGGACATTACGCCTTTGTATCGTATGCTCTAGCAGCGGGTACCGGTGGCTTACAGGTTATTGATGTTGCTGACCCAAGTACTCCAATAGGGGAAACAATTACCACGACTAATATCGTTGATCCACGCAACTTGGCATTACAGGGTAATGATTTGGTTCTTGCGGATTTCGTCAACGGCCTCAAACTCTACCATGTAACAGACTTGATAGCGGGCAATAATGCTGCTCCTGTTTTCTCGCAGCCTGGAAATTTTCAATCGGTAGCAATTCGAGGTAACGCTATTTATGTAGCTGGAAGCACTATTTCTATATATGATCGGACGACAGGGTCCTTACAAGGTCAATGGGCTGGCCTCTTTACCAAGGGTTCATACGGGCTGCAAGTGACTGATGATTATGCTTATGTTATTAATGGAGGATTGAGAATTTTTAATACTGACAATCTGAGTGCTATTCAAGAGATTACTAGTAATAATCCCTATGTTGCGGGCGATGAAGGACGAATGGCCGTAGTTGGTCGTATGATCTATCTGGCAGACAGAAGCTCACAGTTGGCAATAAAAAACAATCAAGGATTGCTAGTAGGAGCTGCTAGAGTTAATTCGGGAGTCTTTGATGCTATGTCGGTATTAACGAATATGAGTACTGCCGGAACGGTGACTGTTAATTCACTTGATGTTGGTACTCAAGGAATCAAAGTCGACGGTAGCATCACGACGAGCAGTAACGGTTTAGTGCTTCAAGGGGTGAAGCTCAATGAGACAAGGCTACAGGCGATTATTAGTAAGTGTCGTTCAGTTAGTGCTTTATGTCCATAACAAAAAGATTTTACATATTAGCGTTGAGTTTTGTTCCGGTATTGTTAATCGGTGGTATTTTTGTTGCTCAGGCAGCGTGGACATGGGTCAATCCAACGGCTACTCCACCAAATAATGGAGATATCCAGATATTGAAAGCTGATGGCAACGACGGATTGGGTAATCATATTGCCACCCAAGACGTCAATCTGACTGATGCTACAGGTATTGCTCATAGAATTTATAATGTAGGTGCTTCAGGAGCTGCTGATCAGGCACTTGTTGCCACCAGTACTGGTAACGCCATTGGTGGTTTAGTTAAGGCTGATGATGGCTATGGCGCGTATATCAAATCAAGCTCTAATCTTGGTCAGCCAGCAGTTTTTGCTCGAAATGTACTTAACTCTTCCAGTGCGTACGCCTTGATAGCGAGCTCGACAAAGGGGTGGGCCGCTCAATTTGGACAATCGTTGCAGTTAGCTACTACCACCGGACAGAAGGCGCAACTCCAATGGAATGCCGGAAGTCCTGATATTCTCAGCTCTGCTAGCAACCCAACACCAGCTGCCAAGAGTCTCTACTGGGGTACTAAGTTGCTCTGCGACGCCACTAAAGCTAACTGTGGACGCGTGACGTCAAGCGCGGGCGATAATTTGGGCGATCATCAAGGTCGATTTAATTTGGATATGCAAAGCTTCTCTCTGATGAATGTTGAGAATAAAATCGGTGCAACGTTGGCTACGAGCAGTTTGCAGCTGAATCATAGTGGCACTGGGGCAGACTCTGGTCCTGGCCTCTATGCTAGTGGTGACAGTACTCATGGCATTGTAGCCAGCAACACGATTCCCACATCAGCAGTGGCTGCCTGGGGGCACAATTTTGGAGCGGGATACGGTGTAGTGGGAAGCTCAGTGGCTGGTCCTGGTATGTCACTCTATGGCAGAGTGACTCTCCTGACCGAGACGGCAAATGCTACACCACCACAGTTGACATTTGGACCCGAAACAGAAAAAAATAGTTTAGCCCTCCAAGCCGCCGCAGATCCTGCCACGCAGAATCTGTACTGGGGAGATAGTTTACTTTGTGATGCTACTCAGAATAACTGCGGATGGAGTGCGGTTGCTGGCAGTGGAGCAAGCTATTGGGACTTGGTAAGCGGAAACTTATTTACCAATTATTTAACGAGTATCGGCGGTATCGGAACGAGTGCGAAGTTAGAACTCGTTCAGTCGTCCAACTCAACTATTTCAGTACAAAATTTTTCACTCGGGGTCCAAGGTGGCAGCGGCGGTGAGCAATTCTCAAGCGGTAGTCGTATGACAGATTTGGAGGATGATACGCTCTATGTCCTGACACGTCACGGTATTAATGTGTATAGTCTTGTGATTCCGCAGACTCCAGTATTATCATACTCAATAAACTTGGCCAGCTATACCTTTGATATGGATACGTCCTCTATGGATGTGGTAGGAGATTATGCATATATTGCTTATGGAGAAGCCTCGGTTAGTGAGTTGATTATAGTCAAGTTATCGACGAAGGCAATAATTTCTACTACCGATTTAGGGACAAACTGGAATACAATACGTGTTTTGGTTAAGGGCGATTATGCCTATATCGGAGGCGGTCATCTTACTACTGCTAAGATCTCCGATCCCGTAAATGTACTGATTACCAGCTCTACTGTCGGTGTAAATACAAATATTTATGGTATGGATATTCAAGGAAATTATTTATATTATATCGGTCTCTCAGGAGGAGGAATTATTGACCTCAGAAATCCAGCGTCGCCTACATCAGTTTATGAGTTTAATACCGCCTCAGTCTGTGGCTCAATTGCCACGAGCGATATTATTGTAAGGGGAAGTATTGCTTATGTCGCTTGTAGTCTTTCGGGTGTTAGTACTACATCGGCTAGCATTAGAGCATTTGATGTATCAATTCCCCAGACCCCTAATCTTATCGGTTCTGTAAACATTGGGGAGTTTCTCTCGGGTACCAAATTAACGAGTGTATCGCTTGTTGGTAATTTTCTCTATATCACACATGGAACAAATTCATTCGGGAGTCCAAACGGTGTTTATGACGAGTTAAGCATAGTAAATGTTAGTAACCCCGCTACTATGTCGCTGGTTTATAGTCAGGATTGGGGAAATTTTGGTTTATACAGTATAAAATTATATGGTCAATACGGATATGCTTATAATAACGATGGATCTGGGTCTGGCAACGATGATGTATTAGTTTTTGGACCGTTATCTTCTGTTGCCTCATTTCAGGATTTACATTTGGGCTACGAAAAATCAGATGCAGTAATTGTGGATGGAAACTTAACTGGTGATGTCAATATGTATATTCGTGGAGGGTTGGTTGCCGGCAGCAATCTGACAGTCAGTTCTGGAGTTTTGAATTCAAGTATTGGGACGATTTATATTGGCGGATTAAAGCTCGATAGCGCTTTACTACAGAAGTTAATTAATTGGTCAAGCTAGTTATCATGTCATTACCAAAAATTATTATAACGAGTTTGTTGAGTGCTACTATCTGTTTTGGCTTTGTCGGCTGGATAGCTGCTCAGACCTGGACTGACCCAACCAGCCAGCCACCAAACAGTACAATACCAAATATTTCTGCTTTAGCTGGAGATAATTTGGGTTTACTAGGTGTAAACGGTAGCCATCAAGCTCGCTATAATTTAGATATGAGCGGCTTTCCGATTGATCGTATCGGAAGTGGAGGTGGTATTAATCCGGCTCTGAGCGTCAATGCTACCGGAGTTGGAGGAGTGGGTGTCTTTGCTACAAGCAGCTCTATTGGTCTTTATGCTGAGAGTAGTGCTTCAAGTGCCGGCGCTTTAGGAGCGTTTAACCATGGCAACGGCACGACTAATGGTTATGGTTTGGTGACATATAGTGATAATGGTGGAGAGGTGAGTGCCCGACTCTATGGCACGACAGTGCTACAGGATAAGTCTGTGGCTGTGCCTTCACGTCTTCAAATTGGCTCCGTAGCTGACAATAGCTTAGCTCTAACACCTGCCGCTGCCGATGGTGCTCCTCTGTACTACGGTTCTTCCTTGCTGTGCGATCCGACGAAAGCTAACTGCGGTTTCGCTACTTCTGGTAGCTTCGTCGCCGATAATTTAGGATTGACGAACCCTCATACAGCTTCTAAGAATCTTGATTTAAACCACAATCGTATTATTAATATCGTTGGAAGTACCGTAGCAAATACACCTCTGGCTCATCAGACAGGTTCGACAGCACCCGCGGTTTTGGTGAGCAACAGTGGCGGAAGTCACCTTGGTCAGCCAACGGCTTTGTATGGAGCTTCTCAATCAACAGATAATTTTGTCGCTGGTATCTATGGTCGTCATACCACGACTGGAGCTGGTATTATGGCGGCTTCGACCAGTGGTACAGCAGCTGAAATTCATGGCGCTTTAAATACTAATGACGCGGTCGGAAACGCTTATGTCAGTTTTGGACCTATTGCGGGCGCCGGCGCCGTTACTAATCGGTTGCACGCGGGGAGTTCGGCCAATGGATTTACTTCGGCTAACGGTAAATTATATTGGGGTAATATGATTTTGTGCGATCAGACCTCAACGACGTGTGGTTGGCAATCAGGAGCAGGGGGTTCAGATCAATGGTGGCTGTTGAGCGGTCAGACAGTTTATTATCAGGCAAGCAATATTACACCACCGACACCGCTTTCTGCTTTGAGAACTAATGTGGGCATTGGTGTGGCTAATCCTGATACAAATTTACTTTACCAACTTCAGGTGACTGGTCTGACGCGTGCAACTGGAGGGTATCTCGGTAATTTATTCATCACTAACCTGACGGTGAATGATGAATTGTCAGTTGGTTCTAATCTTTCGGTCGGTGGTAATGTCACTATCAATGGCGTTAATGGCATTTCAGTCGACGGTGAAATATCGGTAAGTGCCAGTGGTATTACTATCGGTTCCACGAGACTAAATAAAGCTGATTTACAACAATTAATTACCGCCTGTGGCGTAGCCTGTCAATGAAAAAACAAAATAACAAAAACTTTTTCAATATTAGTACGCTCCTCATAGCTTTTGTAATGCTTCTTTCAGCGAGTCTTGCGTGGAGCGCTAACCTCGGCAATGTTCACCGTTGGGCTTGGAACGCAATTATTGACACTAATACCAACCCAAACCCTACTGGATTCGGTTGGCTAAGTACCAATTGCCGTAATGATTTTGATAACAATGGCGTGCTGGACGATCGTTGCAAAAGTCCTAGTAATACAGATATCACCTATGGTTTAACAGTGAACTTGGATGGTAATAATAACACTACTACCTTGACCTCTTTTTCTAATGCTGCTCCGGATTATCTTCAGGGTTGTGCTTGGTCAGCCACCTTTGGTTGGGTATGTTTTGATCAGGATCCTGCATATTGTCCAGTGAGCAATGCTGCTTGCGCCAAATTAAGTCCAGACGGAGTAGAGATTGAAGCTGATTCTACCTATCCATTCCATTATCTGAAGAGTTCACTGATGAATGATATCAATAGTACAGCTGATGCACGTGCAGTTGCGCTGAATCTAGTCGGGACCAACTCAGAGGCTCGAGGATATGTCGGTTTTCCTTTTGACCCTGCTTCAGGATTTGATCCTAATGTTGGTAATCTTCCTAGTCAACCGCCGTTGACTGGCAATGTCACGAGCTGTTTTGGTTGTAAAACGGCTTTAAATAATGGTAGTGACCAGTGTGATGTTTGCTATCTTGTCAACGATGGACTGAATGATCCCTCTATAGCACCGAATCCGAATATTATGTGTACTCAGTGCGGTAGTTGTAATGCCACGGTGCGTGGAGGGTCTTGCGGTAATAGTTCAAATACCTGTGCGGTTTCAAGTTGTCAGAAATGTTATACTAAGCCAGGTGTGGTAGTAAATTATTATGGAGTCTGTCAGAATAATGGAATTTTCTGTATCGGAGATGGCAACTGTGGATCAGGTGGTAAGTGTACCTATCAGAATGCATCGGCTGAGCTCTGTGGTTGGGGATTTAATGCTGCCACCTCTGATATCAATAATGCCAGTATCAAGCCAACGGGTTTGGGTTGGGTCGCCTTCAATCCAACGGTCTACGGCAAGGCAACACCGTATGTCAACGTCAAAAATGGTAGTGTTTTCTCAGGAGGAGACATTACACAGCCATTATCACCGCCAACCGGTCGTTCAAACGCAACCTACTTAATCGATGCGAAGGGTACAGTCACTCGCTGGACCTCGAGCAGTAGTCCTGCTTATGTCCGTCAAAATCTGGGTAATGCGGTGCCTAATTTCTTAACCTATGATCAGACATCAGGTCAGGCTATTAGCTCAATAGGTAGTGTAGATATCCAAGGTTTAATCACCGAAGCAGTCAACGCTAGTGAAACCAATAAGTACGGCTCGCATATAGATTTTACATCTGGTGATCGGATGCAAGATGAGATTAATGCTGGTATTGATGGTCGTGTTTTAGTCGTCAATGGATCAAGCACTATTAACGCCCCTATATCAATCAAGGCTGGTCATGGGTCTGTTCCTGGGTCAGGTGT
>CAYYYA010000002.1:45927-54287 GCA_964475975.1 uncultured Gammaproteobacteria bacterium
GATAAGACATTGGCCTCGCCGCGTAGTTTAACGGTTCATGGGCATGTTTTAGCCAAGCAGTTCTTATTCCAACGAAGTTATAGCGCTCCTGACAGCAAAAATAGAGCTCAACCGGCTGAAATTTTCATTGCTGATGGCCGTATCCAAGCCAATCCGCCGACTGGTATGAGCGAGCTAAGCCGAAGCCTGCCGAAATTCAATTTTAGCTTCTAATAGTTCTAGAAGTGCCCTTCTTTAACACAGACAACCCTAGAGTTGTCTGTGTTTTTATGGTATAATTTACACAAGTTTTAACGCTTGTGCATTGTTTATTTTTGAACAGTAGTTTTACTACATATTATGAGTAAAAAAAGTTATCTAGGTGTGGATATTGGTACGTCTGCCATCAAGATAGTTGAATTAGCAGATAAAAATGGCCAGCCAAGCTTGGTGACATACGGGTATGCTGAGTTCCAAGCAGATTTGGTACGTAGTAACGCGCCTGGTATGACTGATAAGGTAGCCAAAGTTCTTCAAGCGTTGATTGAGAAGGCCGGAGTAACAACAGATAAATGTATAGCTGCTTTGCCGACATATGCGGTTTTCAACTCAATTATCAGCTTGCCGAAAATGTCGCGCAAAGATTTAAATGCTGCAGTGCGATGGGAGGCGAAAAAATTCATCCCATTACCGCTGGAAGAGATGATTTTAGATTGGAAAGTGTTAGCAGACAGTGAACAAAATGTAATTGCTGGCACTAATCCTTTAGGTAAAGATTTGGCTTCATTATTTAAGAAAAAGCCATCACAAGACACAAAAAAATCACCAGAGCAGGAGGCAGCAGAGAAAGCCAAAGAAGCTAGCCAAGAAGAAAAAGTCATGGCTAAGGCAGCAGCCAAATCAGCTAAAGACAATATTCGTTTGCTGCTGACTGCAGCACCGAAAAATCTCGTAGCTAAATATCTGGATATTTTTAAAATTAATAATTTACATTTGCTGTCACTAGAAACAGAAGCCTTTGCTCTATCACGGTCGTTGATAGGTAATGACGAGACAACCACGATGATAGTTGATATTGGATCGCTGTCCACTGACATTGTTATTATCGAGAAAGGCGTGCCGATTTTAAATAGAGGATTGGATATTGGTGGTCATAATATTACCAAAGCTATCATGAATAGTTTGAATGTCGCTTTCGAACGCGCAGAGCAATTTAAGATTGATTTCGGTGTGACTTCGAATGATGCTAGCCGTGGAATACCAAAAACAATAGCGGAGAGTTTGACCCCAATTATTAATGAGATTCAGTATGTGTATGACACCTACCAAAACCAAGGATCTCTGAAGGTAGAAAAGCTTATCTTGTCAGGAGGCTCAGCCTTTCTGCCAAATTTAGCAAATTATTTATATGAATTGTTGAAGATCCCTACCATTATTGGTAACCCATGGGATCGCGTGATTTATCCACTAGATGTAAAGCCTGCCATGGATGCTATTGCTCCTCAAATGGCTTCAGCTATTGGACTTGCTATGAGAGATATTTTGTAATTCTCTATGAGTGATATTGACCAAAAAAAAGATACAAATAGTTTAGAGCCTGATGCTAATGGCATCAATCTCTTGCCAGAATCATTACGCCAAGCGGAAGACAAGGAAATAATGGCGAAGGATGGGCATCAAGTTGAGCTCCGTGTCCCGAAGCTTGATAAGAAGAAGCTACCAGAAGGCAAGGTTCCTTGGTTTTCTTTTGCTTCGTGGTTCGGTCGTGATAAGAAGTCAAAAGCAGAAGAAGCTGAACCAGCTATGGATACGACTCCAGCTAAGCCAAAATTGGTATTTAAAATTTTGAAAAGCAAGGAAGCACAGGAAGCGGAAGAGCGAGAGAAAGAAGAATCATGGAAACAAGAAATTATTAAAGACGTTTTTGCTAAAAAGGGAGATTCATTACCAGAGAACGACAACGCTTTATTTAATCAGGAGCATGCTATCAGTGCACCTGAACTACCTCAGACTCCGCCTACTCCTAATGTTACCTATGAAGCAGTTAATAATCCTGTAACACCAATACCCGCTACTCCTCCTCCTATGCCTCCAGCGCCAGATATGTCATTACCACAAGCTCCACAAGAGCCTGCAATACCTGTAGTACCTTCTATACCTGCTATTCCTCCTATGCCTGTGACTCATGATGCAGCACCAGAAGAGCACCATGGACACGGTGGTTTACATCTTCCTCACTGGAAGCTCGGTAAACAGAGTGAACCTAAGGTTGATGCAGCTGCTGATGGTTTTCAGGTGAACTTGATGCCGACCGCTATGACACTGAAAACCTGGTCACAGATCAGTCAACAGCTGGCTGCCAGTGGAGTAGGAGCTCTCGTCTTGATCGGTCTGATATACGGTGGGCTTATTTTCTGGAGTTTTCAGATCGAACAGCGAGCGAAAGCAATTGATCAGCAGATAGCTACAGTAGAGGCCTCGATTGGTCAGTTCCAAGGTTTGAAAGATCAAATCAGCCAGACTGAAACGCAAATCAAAGATGTTCAGCAATTACTTAATAGGCATATATATTGGACCCATTTCTTTGATTTACTACAAAAATATACTATTGATACGGTGTACTTTGATAAATTTGCAGCTGGAATCAATGGTAGTTTGAGTCTCAGTGCTCATGGCAATGACTATCAGGCTGCTGCTCGCCAATTGAAATTGTTACAGACAGATGCGGCTAAAGAATTTGTTAAAAACGCTTCTATTACCTCAGTAACCAAGAATACTGAAGGAGGTGTTTCTTTCAACGTTGGTTTGACATTGAATAATGAACTTTTTTATTACGCTTCTACTACACCTAGCAACTAATTATGAATCGTTTATCTTTATCTCATAAAAGTCCAGAGACCAAGGGAATATCAATGGAAAATGCTAGTCCATTACTTCAGGTAGTCAATACCTATGTCGGCTGGCTCATTGCTTTAGTTGTCGTTTTGGTTTTGGCTGTTGGATATCAATTCCTTTTGAGTCCAAAGATTCAGGCTATTGTTGATAAGAACCAAACGTATTTGCCAACCAAAGAAAGTACTTTGCAGGATTTAAAAACAGTAGAGCAAAAATTAATACAATTACGACAGGAGTATGGCGCTATTCAAACCAATCGACGCGGTGAGCTTGATAAGCTGATTGCTGTTATTCCTAATGAGCCTGATTACCCATCGCTATTTGTTCAGGCTGAGTATTTAGCCAATAAACGTGGGATAGAGCTTGAGTCGATTGATATCAGTCAACCAGCAGACCCTGCTTTGAGCGAACGCCGAACCCCAACTCCGACTCAGGCTGGCAGTACCGCTGAACAGCAGTTAGAGATACTACCACGAAATGTCAGCAGTCTGACTATTGCTATCAAATTAGGACCAGCATCATACGAGAGTCTTCAGGTATACTTAGATGATTTAGAGCGTAATCTGCGTCTCTTCGACATACAGACATTAGCTTTCGATGAGATTGATCCCGAAAGTTTGAAAAGTAAGGGAATTGATATAACAGTAAAGACGTACTATCGATCTACAACAAGTAAGACATCTACGAATACTAATAATCAAGACCCAGCAACAACAATTCAATGAAACGAGATCAATTACTTATCCTTATCTCAGTAATATTCCTCAGTGTATCAGCATATATCCTGTATACAGCATTTTTTGCTACTCCAGGGTCAGTAGCAGTTCTTACTATACCAAACGTTGATCAAGATAAGACAAACTTATTGAATGTACGAGCTCTCGATAAGCAAATTGAAGGATCAATAAAAAACCTTGGACCAAATGGCTCGTGGGATCAGCTTGGATCCAGCTCTCAGTATCAACAGCTGACACCGGAAGCTAATATCGGGGTGCAGATTGGTGTTTATGGACAGCGAGAGAATCCATTCTTGCAGATTCACTATAGTACGAGTACCAATGGCGAATAACACGAGAGTACAACAATTACTAGACTCTTTACTTGCTAAGCACTTAATTGACCAGCAAACCCATGATAGTTTGCAGGCCAAGTCACTCGGTTCTCTGCCAGAAGCGGAGAAGGTGATTCGGAATCAGCTGGTAATAGGGGATGAACAGTGGACTGAAGTGAAGGCTGCTGTTTTGGGATTACCCTATATTTCTCTCATTGGAAAGGCTATCGGACCCCAAACCCTACGGCTCCTGCCCCAAGATTTATCTGAGAACTATCAGATAGTTGTCTTCAACAAAACAGCAGAATCTATTGAAGTTGGTATTGTTGACCCGACAAATCTTAAGGCTATGGAAGCGGTGGAATTTGTCGCCCGTAAATCAGGACTGAAGGCTGTATACTATGTTGTCTCGCCAGATAGTTTCCGAGCAGCTGCCAAACAGTACGAATCTTTAGGTGATGAGGTAGGGGAGGCTATGGATTTCGCCGAGTCTATTTTCGGTCCTAAGGAGGAAGAAGAGGCTGGAAATCAAGTGCTTGATGACAGTATTAAGAGTGCACCAGTAACTAAAATTATATCCGTCATATTACGTCATGCTATTGAGGGTCGTGCTTCAGATATTCATATCGAACCGGTAGCCGATGAAAGTCGCGTGCGGTATCGTATCGATGGTATCTTGCATACTACCATCAAGCTACCAATCTATGTCCACGCTGCCTTAGTCGCTCGTATCAAAGTAATGTCTAATTTAAAATTAGATGAAACTCGCGCCCCACAAGATGGACGTATTCGATTGTCGGTTCATAAGAAGGACGTGGATTTTCGTATTTCAACCATTCCTTTAATTGGTCAAGAAAAGGTCGTAATGCGTATTTTATCCACACCGGATAAAGCACCATCATTACAGGATCTTGGTTTCATGGGCGTTCAGCTGAAGCTAGCGGAAGAAAATATTGATAAGCCTAATGGTATGTTCTTAGTAACAGGACCTACTGGATCTGGTAAATCAACAACCCTCTACGCTATTTTGGATCGTCTCAATCGAGAAGAAATAAATATTACAACCTTAGAAGATCCAGTGGAGTATTTCGTCAAAGGTGTGAATCAGTCACAAATTCGACCTGAAGTAGGCTTTACCTTTGCGAGCGGTCTCCGATCATTACTGAGACAAGACCCAGATATCATGATGGTAGGTGAAATCCGCGATAATGAAACGGCTGGGTTGGCTATTCAGTCCGGTTTGACGGGACACTTTGTTTTATCCACGTTGCATACTAATAGCGCTATCGGAGCTGTGCCTCGATTATTTGATATGAAAGTCGAGCCATTTTTACTCTCGTCCACTCTCAATCTCATTATTGCTCAGCGACTTGTACGTAAGATTTGTGAAAACTGTCGTGAAGAGGCCAAAATCCCTCTGGACGTAGAAGGTAAGATCTCAGAAAAAATATCTTCCATACCGGAAGGAGGCTTCTACGGCGGATTGAAGAAGGACGACCCTCAGAAATGGTACAAAGGCAAAGGCTGCAGCCGTTGTGGCGACACAGGATACAAAGGACGTGTGGCTATTGTCGAAACGATAAACGTGAATAGATATATGCGTGAGTTGATAGCCAATGGATTCCATAATGACTTGGTGATGAAGGAGTTGCAGCGTCAGAACTACATTACTATGGAACAAGATGGTATCATCAAGGCGTTACTCGGTATCACGACAGTAGAAGAAGTATTACGAGCTAGTGAGAGTGAATTATAACGACGTATCCTAATAACCTAAAAACTAATAATCTAATCATGACAGAACAAAAGAAAATCTTACTTGTTGAAGACGATGACTTCTTGGTGCAGATGTATGCTACCAAATTAGAGCTGGAGAATTATACCGTTATCATGGCTACCGATGGCGCTAAGGGTTTGAAGCTGGCAATGAAGGAGAAGCCAGATTTAGTCCTGCTCGATTTGAATCTGCCCATTATGGATGGTTTTCAGGTGTTGGAAGAGCTGAAGAAGAGTCCCGATACCAAAGATATCCCAGTGCTCGTCTTAACAAACTACGGGCAAAAAGAGAATGTAGATAAATGTTTGAATCTGGGGGCTGAGGATTACCTGATTAAGGCTCACTTTGTACCATCAGAGGTAGTTGCACGAATTAAGAAAATTTTGGATAAATAATAATGTCGAGCGCCGAGAGTTTACTACTGAATACTATTTTGAATCAGGCACTGGAGAAGCACGCCAGTGACGTTCATTTGACTGTGGGTAACTATCCTGTTATTCGTGTCAGCGGTAGTCTCGAGGTTTTGACTGGCGCACAGATTATTAATCCGGATTTTATCACCACGGTCGTAGAGGCGATGGTTCCCGCGGCTGACCAAGAACGCTTGCAGCGAGACAGGGAGATTGTTGTAAGCTACACGTGGGCCGACAGAGCTCGATTCAGAGCTCAAATTTTTTATCAAAAAGGATATCCCGCTGTTTCACTTAGATTAATTCCCACGCAAATAGCTAACCCTAAAGATTTAGGCATCTCGTCTATCATTATCAATCTTATAGATCAGCTGAAGGGTTTGATTATCATCGCTGGACCATATCATTCTGGTCGTACGACCACAGTCTGCAGTTTGTTAGAAAATGTCAATCAGCGTTTGGGAAAACATATTCTAACTCTGGAGCGTCCTATAGAATATTTATTAATCAATAATAAAGCGGTTATTAGTCAGCGTGAAGTTGGTAAAGATGTACCATCATTTGTCCAAGGCGCACGAGAGGCGCTTGGTGATGATATGGAAATTGTGATGATGAGCGAAATGTCAGAGGTAGGCCAGGCTGAAGTAGCTCTGGAGTTGGTAGAGGGAGGTAAGCTGGTAGTGGTAGTGATGAATGCTCAATCAGTAGTAACAGCACTCGAATCATTTCTGAGCGATATTAGCCCAGAACGCTCTGGCTGGGCACGCCAAATCATCGCCGATAACTTATTAGCTGTGACCGCACAACGATTAATCCCAAAAATTGCCGGAGGGTTGGCATTGGCGTACGAGATTCTGACTATGAGTGCTGCGGTCAAAAGTGTCATGAAAGATGGTAATTTCTATCAGCTTAATAACGTTATGTTGACTTCCCGTCAGGATGGTATGATAGCGCTTGATAGACATCTGGCCGATTTAGTGAAGCAGGGAGTTATAGCAGCTGATCAAGCTGCTCGCTATGCACTTGATGCTAAGACCTTGCAGCAATCCATGCGATAATAGATATATATGGCAATTTTTCAATATAAAGCAGTCAATCCAGCAGGTGCCGTGTCTAAGGGTACCGTCGAGGCGCCTAATCTCATGGCAGCTAGTGAGTTGATTGAAGAGAAGGGGCTAGTCGTTCTGCAGCTGGATCAAGGTAAAAAATCAGGACTCAATTTGTCTCTTAATTTTGGTGGTGTCAAGAAACGAGACGTAGTAATTTTTTCACGCCAATTAGCCGTGATGATTTCTGCCACTGTTCCTATTGTGCCCGCACTACGCATCCTGAACGCTCAGATGGAAACAGCGAATTTGAAAGCGATTGCTAAGCAGATGGGAGAGGATATTGATGGTGGTCTACAGATGTCTCAAGCGTTTGCCAAACATCCGGAAGCCTTTAATCGATTTTTTGTGGCTATGGTGCGTTCTGGTGAGACGAGCGGCAGACTCGATGAGGTCTTGAATTATCTCGCTGATCAGATGGAGAAAGATTATGATTTGAGCAGTAGAATCAAAGGAGCAATGGTATACCCAGCGTTCATTGTTACTGGTTTAGTGGTAGTTGGTACAGCTATGATGATATTTGTCATCCCTCAGATTACAAGCTTGCTACTTGACTCTGGTGTGGAGCTACCTTTTGCAACACGTTTACTAATCGGTACCAGCCATTTCATGGTGAATTATTGGTGGGTCTTATTAATCCTGTTGATAGCTGGCGGTGCTATGCTCAGATCGTATATCAAGACAAAAGCTGGTCATATTATGTGGGATAAATTTCGCCTTTATTTCCCCATCTTTGGCCTGATCGTCAAGAAAGTAATTATTGTCCGCATGTCACGCAGCTTGTCCACCTTGATCCGTGGAGGCGTGCCTATCGGTACAGCTCTGGAGATTACTGGTGAGGTGGTTGATAACGCCGTCTTTCAAGATATTCTCACCAGGACAATTAAAGAAGTTCAAGATGGTAACTCAATTACAACGGTAATGAATGAAAGCAAAGTAGTGCCGAAGATTGTTTCAGAGATGATGGCAGTAGGAGAGAAGACCGGTAAGCTGGACGATATTTTGGAACGCTTAGCAGGCTTCTATGACAGAGAGGTGTCAGCGCTGGTTGGCAGTCTGACTTCATTGATAGAGCCAATCATCATGGTTGTTATGGGTATTGGCGTTGCTGTGATGGTAGTTGCTGTCATGTTGCCGATGTT
>CAYYYA010000003.1:0-4892 GCA_964475975.1 uncultured Gammaproteobacteria bacterium
CATCTCCAGCCTAGCTGGAAACCAAACACGCCGACATTCTTTGTCAAAGACCACCCCAACCACCTCCACTCCTCTCCTCCTTCAATCTTTCCAAAGAAAACCCGTTCGCGTGTTTTCTCTTTGGCAAAAAATCATAAAAGAGTTAATTCCCTCTGATATTGCAAAAATATATCTTTATTGTATACTGATTTTACATTTGTACCTGCCCGTAAATAATTAGCGTGGTCATTGACCACTCCCAAGCTCAGGCTGGGCACCTGAGGCCGTCCATGCTCCGTCACCGTACCTGCCCCGCTGCTCACATCTATAGCGGGGTTCTTTTTTTATTTAAAAATATTGCTATACTAGCCGCAGACAGGCGGGATTAGTACCCCGCACCGCTATGCTCAGCGGGGCAGGCAGGGTAACGTATATATGTGCGGGTATAGTTCAGTGGTAGAACATGTCCTTCCCAAGGATAAGATACGGGTTCGATTCCCGCTACCCGCTCCAAGATACATCTAAGATTAAGGTAGCTAGGTCAAACGAGGTTTTTTTGTTTATTCTCCATTTTCGCTATACTTGATTTATGATCAACCGTGAATCAGTCTACATACTTCTGGCTCGAGGCTACATCTACCTGCTCATGATTGCCAGAGGTAGTTTATATACTCCTATTATTATCTCCGTAGCATTATTTATACGATATATTCCGCTGGCATTTTCTCCATCAAGTGCAACTATTACTTCCCTACCTCAACCTCCTTATTCTGTCGAAGGCTACCTCGGTTGGCCAGCACCCTACTTTCTCATTATTGGCCTCATCATATCGCTGATCGAATGGTTCTGTCGCGATATCTGGCATCTGACATTGAAGCGTAAGCTGCTCTTCCTTTCAATTGCACTAACCAGCGGTTATATGATAACTGTTTTTGCCTTGGTATTATCAGCTCCGATTGCTCATTCTCAAATAATTGCTTTCATCGTTCCTTTCTACGGTTTCACTATTTTTAGTTTACTGCTGAATAGTATTACTTGGAGAGTTCTGACAGCAACAGACGATATTTTGCGAAAAAAACCTTAATCATATAATGCTGCCAGCATACATCGAGATCTTAGAGTATACCAAATCTGCATCCTGTACCTTTCCCTAATTTGTTTCCCCTAATCCGAAACACTAAGTGTTCCAACAATATGTTAATAATCAAAACCCATGCTAACCCCAAAGCAGGAAGAATGGATTGCTCATTTGTCTGATACCAGTACCATCACCATTAAACCTTTTGATCCCACGGCCGAGAGTAAATTCCAGAAAATCAAACAACGGATTCTAGAAAAAATAGACAGCAGCCTGACAGTCCTACATCGTGGCGCTTCTAGTCTAGGGATCTCTGGCCAAGATGAAATTGATATATATGTACCGGCATCACCTGATTGTTTTAATGATTTGCTTGAATCCCTAAAAATAATATTCGGCGAGCCTCGCAGCCTTTACCCGCTGGAACGTGCCCGTTTCATTACTGTGCTCGAAGACAAGCATATCGATATATTCCTAATTAATCAGGATTCTAACGGCTGGCGTGATGGATTGAAATTTGAAGCCTATCTGCGTGAACATCCTAGTACTCTAGATCAATATAAAAAACTAAAAGAATCAGGTCATGGATTGACCGTACGCGAATACTACCGCAGAAAGATTGAGTTTATAAATGAAATTTTAGCTTGTAATTAAATATCTAGATATCCCCTTGCACAAAAAAATAATAGTTTTATAATTATTAGGTCATTTGTACAAGTTTCCTCCTGTGGTTGGAGGATGCCCGCGAGTTGTCACCATGGCGCACACGGCAAACCACTGTTCGCAACCCGAACAACCTCTGTCCGGCGATAACGCCCTCTCCTCTCCAAATCCTCCGGCGTTACGCCTCCAGTAAGGACCGCAGCTCTCAGGCGGTCCTGTTTTTTTTCTTCTCTTGATATCATAAATGTGTTACAAATAAAGTATGAAACGATTCATACTTTTTATTTTTGCACTAGTATTACTAACTCCTCAATTATCATATGCTGCTGATCTCAAAGGCAACATCGTCCTACAAGTGGCCAAGCACGGTGAAGCCTGGTATGTCGGTCCTGTCACTGGTCAACGGTATTATCTCAAAGATGGCGACACTGCCTATCAGATGCTGCGGGAGTTTGGATTGGGCATCAAGAATGCTGATCTAGCGAAAATACCTGTCGGATTGGAAGACAGATTCCAAGGCGGTACTGACACCGACGGTGATGGCTTGTCTGATCAGCTGGAAACAGGCCTTGGGACGAATTATAAAAAGAAAGATAGTGATGGTGACGGTGATACTGACAAAGAAGAAATAATCGCCAATACCAATCCTAATGGCGCAGGTGAACGCAAACTAGATTCTGAGTTAATCGAAAAATTAAACGGTCGCATATTATTACAAGTAGAAAAAAACGGTGAAGCGTGGTATCTCCATCCTTCCGGCAAACGCTACTATCTAGCTGACGGTGAAGCGGCCTACCAAATCATGAGATACATCAGTCTGGGTATTTCCAATAAAGACTTATCGAAAATCCCCGTCGGCAGCTTCCAAGGCTCACCCGCTCCTCTGACCAACGGCTCCAGCTATAAAATTCAAACAGTCAAAACATCCAATGGCGACCGAACGGCAGCAGTATTGAAAGTTAACTGGCAGGATCCCAAGCTCGACATCATGACCGTCACCGCCAATACTACCGACTGTGACAAAAACTGTCCGATCCAAAGCGTCGGCGACTTTGCTCTGACTTATGATGCCTTCGCAGCGATCAACGGTAGCTACTTTTGTCCGGCGGACTACACGGACTGCCTAAAAGAAAAAAATTATTATTACTATCCAGTCTATCGTTCCAATGACGGCGTCATGATCAATAGTAATCAGATACCCTATCCTTCCACCGGAGCGATGCTGGTCTTCGGTGCTGACAATCATCCGTACTTTTTCACCAGCACGGCGCAATTTCGCAGCGTGGCTGATTTCGAAGCGAACTACCATACGAAGGTTAAAGCTGCTATTGCTAATGACCCTGTCTTGATCCAAGAAGGCACCAACGCACTCGGCAGTGTCGCTACGCTTGATCCCAAGCAGCTGAAGCGCTACAGTCGCGCTGCCATCGGCGTGAAGGGCAACGAAATCTATCTGGTGGTCGCCTACTCTGCTACGGTGCCTGAGTTGGTAGAAATGCTGCTGTCATTAGGATTGGAGAATGCCCTGAACTTAGATGCTGGTGGCTCAACAGGCGTTTACTATGATGGTCGCTACCGTCTCGGCCCAGGCAGAGATGTACCAAATGCTATCCTCTTCAGGGAAATATCTTCTTGAGGCTATTTCTGCTATACTAGTATAAGCTACACATATGAATTTTCTATCAATTTATACTAAAAAAATCGCTACAGCTGCTCTCATCATTCCGTTGGTGGGAGTTGGTACAGTACATACTGCTACCTTGGCCGACCAACTAAGCGGTAAAATTCTCTTACAGGTACAATCTCACGGTGAGGCTTGGTATGTCCGACCGACAGATAAGAAGCGCTACTACTTACCTGACGGCGAGACTGCTTATACCTTGTTACGAACTTTTGGTTTAGGTGTGACCAACGTTAACCTGAAGAAGATTCCTATTGGCATAGAGACACGATTTAAAGACACCGATACTGATGGTGATGGATTAGCAGATCAGCTAGAAGATGCTATCGGTACCAAACGAGATACTGCAGATACTGATGGTGATAGCTATACCGATGGTGATGAGGTCATGCATGATTACAACCCACTCGGACCAGGCAAAGCAGCTTTTGACACGTCTCTAGCCAAGCAGCTTAGTGGCAAAATTTTATTACAAACGGAAAGTCACGGTGAAGCGTGGTATATCAATCCAGCTAACAATCGTAGATACTATCTAAAAAATGGTGAGGCAGCTTATCAGATCATGCGGTATCTCAGTCTTGGTATCACCACAGTTGATTTAAATAAAATACCAGCAGGACCCGCTCTCGTAGCGCCTAAGCCTCAGCCAATCAGTGATGCATATCTGAACTATGCTGTTGCCATCTGCTATGGAATGAATAATCCTGATGCCAGCTCATACTTCCCTGCTGGAATTTTGCGCGATGATTATCTGACAGCTCTCAGCTATACTGACAATGACTGCTCAACCTTTAGCAGTGCGCAAATTGCAGCCAGCAAACAAATGTTGACTACTGACAAAGATCAGGACGGATTGAACAGTTTGTTAGAAGACATCTATGGCATGTCAGACTCCAAATCAGACACTGATAGCGATGGGGTCACAGATTTGCAAGAAGCACAGCTCAATGACCAAGTGTATGCTTGGGACTCAGTTGCAAACCAAATAAAATATCAAACCATCGTACAGACCGGTACTTGGACACCATCGGCTCTAACCACGCGATTAGATGGCTTCTCTATGCCTGATAGCCTCATAGCTTCGTTAGGTGCGCCTGTAGTATTGAAACAGGAAGCAAGCGCTGCTTGTCTCAATAGCCGCAGCGTTTCTGGCTATCTACGCTTCGAGGGTGAAGCATTATGCGCTACGGGATATTATTTACAAGCGAGTGGCAAAACCCAGAGTTTAAAGATTGATAGTGCCGAGAAGCTCAAAACCTCATTTGCGCCTGTCTCAAGTCCAGCTGAAGCTGCCTCCTTCGTTGCAGCTATTACTCCAGGGCTCAAAGTTGACGCCCAAAGCGTACCCGTGGCTGACGTTATTACACTAGACGAAGGTTTCCTTGTACGCGTAACAAATAATGAGACGCTGGGCGTCTCACATCCTGACCAGAAGATTATCTATCTCGTAACAACTAACGGTAGTATTATCAGCTTAGCCTACGAACGATA
>CAYYYA010000003.1:4992-21364 GCA_964475975.1 uncultured Gammaproteobacteria bacterium
TTATCTATCTCGTAACAACTAACGGTAGTATTATCAGCTTAGCCTACGAACGATAATCGAGGCCGTACTCGTTTGCGGAAAATAGTTTTATTCGTTGGAGTCTGTGCTTGGCGCAGACTCTTTTTTTCATCGTCAGATAAATGCAGATAGTCCTGACATTTCGGGCTGCACGTTCCTTCCCATTTCGTAGCACAGTCAGAGCACTGGATAAACAAAAGATTACACATCTCATTAGCGCAGTTGGTGTGCTGATCAGAAGTCTGACCACACTGATGACAGACACTGACAATATCATCAGTTACTCGCTCTCCTAGACGCTCATCAAAAACAAAATTCTTACCCTTAAACTTTGATTCTAATCCGAGCTTCTTGGCTTGCTCAGCGTAATATATAATTCCGCCGTAAATCTGATTGACGTCTTGGAATCCTTGAGCTTTCAGATAGCTACTCGCCTTCTCGCAGCGAATACCTCCGGTGCAGTACAAAATAATTTTCTTATCTTCTTTGCCTTGCAATAATTTCGCTGCTTCAGGCAATGCATCTTTGAAGGTATCAACATCCGGCTTGAGTGCTCCTTGGAAATGACCTACTTCGCTTTCGTAATGATTCCGCATATCAACCACCACAGTGTCTGGTTGTTCCAAGGCGGCATTTACTTCCGGTGCCGTTAGATGCTTACCGACATCACTGACATTATACGAACCTGCCGGCAGTCCATCAGCCACGATCTGACGTCGGACTTTGATAGTCAATTTATAAAAAGAAAATCCCTGCTCTAAACCAATCTTAAACGGCATATCACGGAACTCCTCATAGCCATCAAGGTATTGTTTGAATTCTTCCAGCTTCGGCTCAGGCACATTAATCTGTGCATTGATACCTTCCTCTGCAATATAGACCCGCCCTAAGACACCCAGATCAGACCAAAGAGCAAACAGAGCATCACGCATTGCCTGAGGGTTCTCAATAGCAACATAACGATAAAACGACAAGGTAATCCTTCGAAAGGACTCTTGCTGAAGTAATTTCATCGCTTGCTCTCTATTCAATTTGTTTCGCAGCTCTTCTTTGGCCATATGTACTGCTTAAAATAGAGAATTTTCGCGTAAATGTAAAGGAAGAAAGAGTAAGAGCGTAATTCGTAATGCGTAATAATGCAGAAAGCACCGTTGCATCGCCCGAATTACGTATTACGAATTACGTCCGCGCCTTCAGCGCGGGGTATTGACAGAATATCTAAAATATGATATTGTAGTCTATCAATTCCATACGTTAGGAATTGTTTTTATTTACTAAAACCTTATGACAAGCTTTATCTCAACAATACAGCGATATTTCAAGGAAAAAGGTAAATATTGGCTAATTTTAGCCACTTTTATACCTGTAATTCTACCTCACACGGTAGCTGCGCAGGTCGCTGAGTCAACCCTCGACTTCCAATCAACTATACCAATTATTACCAGCCAGATCTGGCCGGATTATGATCAGACGTTTGATACTACTCCCGCTATCAAGACTAAAACAGTGGTTGTCACTGCTTATACCAGTGAAGTAGCTCAGACTGATGACTCTCCATTCATTACTGCTTGGGGAACTCATGTCCGTGATGGTATTATCGCTACTAACGATTTACCTCGTGGTACACGCGTTCGCTTCCCAGAGCTCTATGGCAGCAAAGTCTTTACGGTCGAAGATCGTATGAATAAGCGCTATACTGGTACTGGCCGCGTTGATATCTGGATGGCAGAGAAACCAGCAGCTATCAAATTCGGAGCACGCAGACTCGCTATGGAGGTCTTACCGAAGGTTACGACTTTGGCAGACAATAAGTAAAAACTTAAAAGTCAAAGGTCAAAACTAAAGGCTAAAATTAAAAACTATTTGTAAAATAAAAGATTCGGAATATACGTCAGATTAAGTCATACTCAACGCTGAGACAGTAGAACCAAGTCTATAAATCAAAAAACCGCTCGACAGAGTTTCAAAAGTATTTACCGAAACTGTCAGCGGTTTTTTATTTTGCGTCACTATCTATTGTATCAAATGGAGATCATCATTAATTACTGTTGGCTTCATTCCTAAAACCTCCTCTTTACTATCTATCTCCGGCACTGGCTTTAAAAGATATATTTTTTTGTGATTATAGAAAGCTACTCCCATTTCAATCAAAGTATTACCGCCTATATATCCAGCTATGCCTTTCTTATCAAAATTTGTCACAAGAATTACATCGGCCCAATCGATCTTGTCAAAATGTCTCCGAATAGCCAATTCTTTCTGATCCCAAATCCAACCCTCTGTAGTCACTGTTTCTTTACGTAAACGGTAATAATCTTGAACCTTCATCATCTGACCATCAGGTCCCGATATCTCAGCTGGGGGCAACTTAACTTCATGCCCTAATGAAATCAATCGCTCGGCGATCTCCTGCATTTGTTCATAAAACATGATACTTCCACACAAGGTTATTTTCATAGTGTTGCCTTTCGTTTAGCCTCTAAACTCTCTGGCACCGGTACAAACTTAATTTCCTTCCAGCCCCAAATCTCTTCATCAGTGACGTCATAATAATGCTGATAGGCTATTTCTACGCTCCCATGCAAAGCTTGTGTCCAATCGAGTCCGAGCTGCGTGGCGACGTGTTTGACCGTCGTCTCATCGGGACCCTCGACTTCGCAGAATGCCGGTATCCAGGGCCAAGTGTCAATCGTGATCTCCGTGGTGTCTAATCTCCATAACTCTCGTTTCGTTTCTTGGATAGATTTTATAATGAGACCAATGTTGAGCAAAAAATCTTTTGCCTGATTATAATTATTCACTTCAACTTCAACTTCTTTCGTGCCATGCAATGAACGATCATTGAGCTGCTTGTAGCTCAATGTAATAATGTCACCTTCATTCCTGAGACGCACCCAACCACCAATCTCTCGCAGACTATTATTCGGATAATCAAAAGTCTCACGAACCATCAAACGTTCTGGATAAACTAAAACAGCTCCGAGCTGGTGTAAGTGTTCACGCAGTTGGGAGCTATTAATTTCAAGAAATTTTGCTTCAATTTCTGTCTTCATAAAGTTGGAGGCCACGGGCGGAATCGAACCGCCGAATAAAGGTTTTGCAGACCTCTGCCTTACCTCTTGGCTACGTGGCCATTATAGAGCAACCCCGAAGGGTAGGCGCTCTGCTCTTGTCCGCCTCTGGTGGAAGCAGAGCGCAATTGCGTCCCACTAGTGGGACGCCTGCAAGCTTACTTAACGCCCATCTAAAGTACCAGAATACCTATATATTTTCAAGCTGGAAATATACCCTAAACCTGCTATTATTAGCCCATCATGGCCAAAGAACAAAAACTCATTATCATCGATACCTTCTCTCTGCTCTTCCGTGCTTGGCACGCCATCCCACCCTTGACCATCAAGGACGGCACCGTCGTCAACGCTGCTTTCGGCTTCACCTCCATCCTGATGAAGCTCATCAAAGATCTCAAGCCGGATTATATCCTAGCCGCTTTTGATTTAGCAGCTCCCACCTTCCGACATGAGGAGTTTACTGAATACAAAGCTCAGCGGGAGAAGCAGCCTGATGCTTTCTACCACCAAATTGAATTGGTAGAAAATATCCTCGACGCTTTCAAAATTCCCCGCTTGTCCAAAGCCGGCTTCGAGGCTGACGACATTATTGGTAGTATTGTGCGTATATCGGAAAGAGATCATCCGGAAATAAAAAATATTATCGTCACCGGAGACTTGGACAGTCTACAGTTAGTAACTGAGCGAACCAATGTCTACACCATGAAGCGCGGAATCAGCGATACCATACTGTATGATGTAGCAGCAGTGAAAGAACGTTACGGACTCGAGCCACTTCAATTGATAGAGATGAAAGCAATCAAAGGCGACACCTCGGACAATATCCCTGGAGTCAAAGGCATCGGTGAAAAAGGCGCGCAGAATCTTATCCAAGAATACAAAACCTTAGACGGTGTTTATCAGCATATCAATGACGGCAAAATCAAAGAACGTCTACGTCAGCTGCTACTCGACCAGAAGCAACAAGCCCTCCAGAGCAGAATGCTGGTTACTATCGTTACTGATATACCGTTGAAGATTGATTGGGCACAAGCAGCTATTCACGAATTCGATCGTCAGCAAGTCTATACCATTTTCAAAAAATTAGAATTCCATAGCCTAATAGATAAAATCCCAGAAGCTGCGGCTGCCATCACGCCCTTAGCCGAACCGGCTAAAACAAAGACTGCTATCAAAGATTCTGCTCAAACCAAACCCCTGACTGCTGGCTATATGCAGGCAACGGAAGATGACAAACCATCTCAACCAACTCAACCTCAATCAAAAGTCGGCAGTCACAAAGAAACCTATACTCTGATCAAAGGTGAGACAGCCATGAAACAGTTGGTCCAGAAACTACAGAAACAAAAAGCGTTCGCTCTGGATACTGAGACCACTGGTCTTGATCCGCAGACCGATAAGCTTCTTGGTGCCAGCTTCAGCTGGAAAGAAGCTGAAGGATATTTTGTCAGTCTGCGTAGCGATAAGGATCGAGAGTTATTTGTTAAACTATTTACGCCAGTTTTGTCTGATCCGAAGATTGAGAAAGTCGGTCATAATATTAAATTTGATTATGAGATTTTGAAAACCTCTGGTGTTGAGGTCAAAGGTATTACCTTCGACACTATGATTGCTGCTTTCTTGCTCAAGCCAGACCGCGGGTTAAAATTAGAAGAACTAGCCTTCAACTACTTCGGCGTACGGATGCAGCCTCTGTCCGAGATTGCCTTCCCTACAGCTGAAGGTAGTAAAAAAGATTTAGATATTCTGGCGGTACCAGAAGAGACCTTGAGTTGGTACGCCTCTGAAGACGCTGATTTCTCCTGGCGTTTGTATCTAGCAATAAAGAAAGAGTTGATAGAGGCTAATCTGCAGAAATTAAACTCCACCATTGAAGCACCACTTCTCCCTGTGCTTGGTGATATGGAGCTGGCTGGTATCAGTGTTGATGTTGCCTTCCTGAAAAAGATGGCCAAAGTTTTTGATAAAAACATAGCAACAGTAACGAAAAAGATTCACAAGCTGGCCGGACGTGAGTTTAACATTTCCTCACCGCTCCAGCTGAAGGAAATACTGTTCGACGATTTGAAAATAGATATCAAAGGGTTAAAGAAAACCAAAACAGGAATATCTACTGCTGCTTCAGAACTTGATAAACTCGAAGGTCGTCATCCGATCATCCCATTCATCTCCGAATACCGCGAGCTGACCAAACTACAATCCACCTATATCACTGCTTTGCCGAAAATGGTGTCCAAAGTTGACCACCGCATCCATACCAGCTTCAATCAGACAATCGCCGCCACCGGACGCTTGTCTTCTATCAATCCGAACTTGCAGAATATCCCTATCAGGACAGAGATCGGTCGCGCTATCCGCCAAGCCTTCATCGCTGACAAAGGCTATACTTTGGTCTCAGCTGATTATTCTCAAATCGAGCTGCGTCTGGTCGCTCATATTTCTGAAGATCCGGTGATGGTGAAAAGTTTCAAAGCCGGTGAAGACATCCATGCTGCCACCGCTGCCAAGATTAATAAAATTCCGTTAGAACAAGTAACCAAAGACGAACGCCGCAAAGCTAAAGAAGTTAACTTCGGTGTCATCTATGGGCTCGGCTCTCTCGGCTTGGCACAGCGCACTGGCATCACGCGCGACGAGGCTAAAGAATTTATCCTTAAATATTTCGACCTGTACAAAGGCGTGAAGAAATACATTGATGAGACCAAGCTGGAAGTCCGCGACACCGGCTATGTCGAGACACTCTTCGGGCGGCGCCGTTTCTTGCCGGAGATCAACTCCACCATGCCTCAGCTGGTCGCCCAAGCAGAGCGCATGGCAGTTAACACGCCACTCCAAGGATCTGCGGCTGATATCATTAAATTGGCTATGATTCAATTAGCTGAAGAATTGCCGAAAGTGTCAGCCAAGAGTAGGATGCTGCTGCAAGTACATGACGAATTAGTGTTCGAAGTACCGGATAAAGATGTGACCAAAGTCGCCAAGCTGGTGAAGTCTGTCATGGAAGGTGTGACCAAACTGAAAGTACCGCTGGTGGTGGATGTGAAGACTGGTATGAATTGGTCAGAGATGGAGGAAACTAGAATATGAAGCGAGCTTCTTAAAATAATTTTCTATGAAGGTTACTAGTTTAAATATAAATAAATTCCGCCATTTGGAGAATCTTCAGTTGCCCATTGGGCATCGGGTAACTATAATAGCTGGACAAAATGGGACTGGGAAAACATCTCTACTTGGCCTTATCGGTCATGTTTTTAATTTTAGTAACCGTATCAACAAAACATACTTAACTTTGGATGATAAGCACTTTGAAACTAAGTTCTCAGACATATTCAGCTTTTCATACCCGAAGTATGACCATCCAAGGGATCATGACTATACCGTTGAGCTCGATGATGGTAAAAAAATCTCGGTATTATCGTATGAGAGAAAAGGCCAAAATAAACAAACACTTAGATTGAGGGTTGGTAAAAGCGAAAGAGGTAGCGGTAAAATTCAGCTACCCGTCATTTATCTTGGGTTAAGACGACTATTCCCTCTCACCCAAGAAGAAAAAATTAAAAAAGACCTAACTAGGTCTCTGGGAGAAAGTGAGATTATAGAATATCAAAATCTTCACAATGAGATATTGCTTCTTGATGAAAAAATAAAACCACAATACATAAAAGGGTTTAGTAAATCCTTCTACGGCGTTGAAACCGAATTATATGATAGTATTGGAAGTTCTGCTGGTCAAGATAATGTGGGTCAAATCTTAACGGCTATTCTATCTTTCCAAAGACTTAAAAACATTCTTGGGGATAGCTATAAGGGAGGAGTACTTCTTATTGACGAACTCGACGCGACACTTTACCCGGCCGCACAAATCAAGCTACTTACCAAGCTGTATAGATGGTCCCAGGATCTAAATTTACAAATCATCTTTACAACTCATTCTGTTGATGTGATTTCAAAAGCGCTGGATCAACAGCATAAAAAAGACAGTCAAGTTATTTTCTTAAGTCAAAGCTCAGGCAAAATTAAAAATGTCAGCAGTCAGGTAACAATTGTTGATATTATTAACGATCTGAGAGTTTTACCCCCATCAATAGAAACTTTAAATAAAATTACAGTCTTCTGTGAAGACGAGGAAGCTTTACTGTGGCTAAAGAACTTAATTGGACCACAACTGACCAAAAGGGTTCAAGTATATAAAGAGTCCTTTGGCGGATCACATCTGGCGACATTAGCGAATAAGAATATTCCCATCTTCAAAAAAAGTATTTTTGTACTAGACGGTGATCAAGTGAAAGCAAGTCAAAATAACAAGTGTCCTCGAATTATTCTATTACCCGGAGATGTTAGTCCTGAAAGATTATTTTTTTCTTATCTCAAGTCTTTACCTAAGGATGATAAATTCTGGGGACAGACCGGAGGTTACACCAACCAAGTTTGTTTTAGAGACTTACAAAAAATTAGCACGGATAGAACGATTATGAAAAAATGGATGATTAGCCAAAAGAAATATCTCGGAAGGGGTTATGGCAAATTATTTAACAGATGGAAAAAGGACAACAGCGAACTGGTTTTGGATTTTAGGAATAAATTTGAGGAGATTTTAATAAAGATTACTAGTAGCGACTCTTAATTATACTACCCATCCAAATGCTCTTCTTCTTCCACGGTCCTGATGAATTCCGGACTAAACAAAAAATTAATGCTTTGCGGGATAAGTTCCGCTCCTCTGTCGATCCCAGCGGCAATAATATCCATTACCTCGATGGCAGTGATTTGGATTGGTCAGAATTTTTCCAGTACGCTGCTGGTCAGGGTATGTTTAGCTCGAAGAAATTATTAATCGTCCGCGATCCATGGGCTTCAGACACACTGGAAGATCATGAAGATCAACTGCTGAACCTGATCGACAATCTGAAAGACACGCAGGAAGAAAACTATCTCGTCTTCTGGCGGCCGGGTAAGCTGACCAAAGACGCGCTCTCCAAGCGCCTGCAAAAAATCAAATACGCCCAAGAGTTCCCAGAGCTGTCAGGAGCAGAGCTACGCCAATGGCTACAGGCTACTGCCCAGCATCTTGGCTTCGCTATCAGTAGCGCAGCAGTAGAAACCTTGATAACCCTCGCCGGTACTGATACCTGGACACTGTATCAGGAGATGACCAAGCTCAAACACAGTGGGGTAAAACAAATAACTGAGCAGCAAATCTATGAGATTGTCTCTGGTGATACACCAATCGACATCTTTGCGTTCGTCGATGCCTGCGGTCAGAAACAAAAAAATAAAGCCCACCAATTATTAGAGCAAGCACTGCAACAAGGCACTGAGCCCCTGTATATCTTGAGTATGATCATCCGCCAATTCCGTTTATTAATCCAAGCACAAGAACAACTCCAACGCAGCTCCAATAATTTTAGCTTGGCTACCAGTCTCGGCCTACCGCCGTTCATTGCTCAGAAGCTGGCCTCGCAGGCTCGTAGCTTTACCGGCAACCATCTCGCAATGCTCTATCGTCAATTAGAAATTACAGACGCTCAAGTAAAATTCTCTGACGCTCCCGCTGCTGCTCTCACTGCGCTGATCGAGAAAATCTAGATTAAAGCCCGCAGAAGTGTTACCTCCCCTTAACTAAGGGTACGAGGTAAATTTTAGTGGCCATTAACGGAACGAAAAGCCTACAGCGAACTCCACGAATTTTAAATAATCACGAATTGGGGTTTGGGGGCTTTCATTCAAGTCAATCCACAAAAGCGTAGATAACTTGAACACAAGGCGCTTTGAAAGCCCCCAAGAATTTTGCCTACTTTTGTTCCCAAAAGTAGGGCCTCCGCGGCGAGCGGCATAATCTATAAACTAAAAACTACTCGCGTTAGCGAGTAGTTTTATTATTGATATTATTTCTTACCAACTTTCTTCAGGCGAACACTGAGCCGAGATTTCTTACGTGCTGCTGTGTTAGCCTTCAAGATGCCGACTTTGGCAGCTTTATCAACTGCTTTCTGCAGCTTGCGAGCAAACTCTTGAGCTTTCGCCATATCACCTGCATTAGCAGCATGACTAGCATCTTTGATAAGTTCTTTGATGTTACGGAGAATAAGACGATTTTTTTCAGTCTTCTTCTTGATCTGACGTACATCCTTCATGGAAGCCTTTTTCTGTGGCATATTTCAAATTTAAAATTCAAAACTCAAAAGTCTCAGCCAAAGGCTGATCCGCCTCTGGCGGAAAAACTATACAATTGAGGTAAAATCTTAACGGCAAAAGTTAAGATTTTGACTAAGCTAAACTACCATAATCGCTGGATAAAATCAAGTCTCCGGCTGAAATCCGCATATTTATCCTATTAAAAAACTCTAGGGCCGAATGATGCTCTAGAGTTTTTATTCTTATGACCGTACCGTCACTGCTACTTTCTTACGTCCAGCGTCGGCCTTTTTCTTCAAGGTTATCGTGACGACTCCGTTCTTGCCGTCAGCTTTGACGCTGTCGGGATCAATAAGGCTCGGCAGCGAAAACTCCCTATGAAACTGCCCATACTCGCGTTCTACTCTGTGCCAGTTTTTGTTCTTGTCTTCTGTCTTGCGTTCAATTGAACCCGAGATACTGACACTATCCTCTGTCACCTCGATGTTCAGCTTGTCAGGATCAACCTCAGGCACATTGGCTTCAATGATGAAATCCTGATCAGTCTCAGAAATATCAATCTTGGGGAATCCTGTTGTATGACTGATACGCGGAAAATCCATCAGACTAAAGGGCGACCAGAAGCTTTCGTCAAACAGACGATTCATAGCGTCGCGCAGACTGACGATGGAGCCTTCATTGGGATTACTAACACCAGTCTCTGGTGCAGTAGATTTCTTGACGATTTGCATAGAGATATTTGTTAATAATTAGCTTCGACATATGGTGGTCGAATCACCATCTCTATAATAAAAACAAAATTAGCACTCTGTCAAGTAGAGTGCTAATTGTAATATTATGACTAAGAAGCTGGCGATAGTTTCTGCTCGTTTAAATACCGAAGCCAGAGATCTTTGGAGATAAGCTGAGCACGCCAACTATCGGAGGTAATCTGGCTGATAGGAAGCGCCTGCTCTAAGCGATACGGTCCGATAGCAGTCCGCTCCAAAGCTGACAGATACGCCCCCACTCCCAGCGCCTGACCAAGGTCATGAGCCAAGGAGCGGATATAGGTACCGGTGGAGCAAACAACTTTTAGTTTTAAAACTGGATAACTGTATTCTAAAATTTCTAAACTATGAATCGTCACCGTGGCTGGCTTACGCTCTACTTCTTTACCCTCACGTGCTAATTCATATAACCGTTTACCGTCAACACTCTTAGCCGAATACATCGGTGGTATCTGCTGTATCGTCCCCACAAACTTGTGTAACTCTTTCTCAACCAGCGAGCGTTCTAGACTCACTGACTCTCTCCCCTTTACAAAGGGGGACTCGAGGGGGGTAATGGTACCTTCCCGATCGTACGTTGTTGATACACTTCCCAAAGTAACTTCCGCCACATACTCCTTAGTAAATCCGTGCCACAGATCAAGCAGCTTAGTCGCGTCATTGATGCCAATGACTAATAATCCCGAAGCTGCTGGATCCAGCGTACCGGCGAAACCAATCTGCTTCTGGCCAGTAATCTTTCTTAGCTGACTGATCGTACGGAACGACGGTTCGCCTACTGGTTTATTGATCAATAAAAATCCGGCGTCAGGTGAAGCAAATAATTTGCGCAACTTATTACTTTGGAAATTCTCCCGCTGAAACTCCGGCAAACGAATAATCTCTGTCTGAAATTTTTCATTTCTAATCACTTCTTCTAACCCCGCCACAAAGGTATCCTGATCATGCCCAAGTAAAATAATATCTGGCCCAACGCGCCGAAAGACTTCGTATTTGTCAGTAGTAGAGCCGGGATAGACCGTCAGGCCGAGGGACTCAAGTTGCTTTTGACGCTCTGCGAGGGGGTAAAAGGGCAGATGACCTTTAACCTTCTCAATCGTTTGATCGAGCGCCAAGCAGACAAACGGCTGGCCGAATTTCTTAGCCTGCTCAATGACAAACATGTGCCCAGGATGGATGATATCGAAGCTGCCGAAAATTAAAACTTTTTTCATTATTTCTTTTTGAAACGATTGGTCCGAGCGATCATATGCGGACCCTTGGGCTTGGCGCCTTTGGTGGTAGTCTTGGTGCTTTTCAGAATTTTAATCTGATCTCTGAAGCGAGCAGCTTGCTCAAACTCCAGATTGCTAGCAGCAAGCTCCATCTGCTGCTCTAAAGAATGCAATAAGAAATCCTTCTCCCCTGTCGATAAACCTTTGATCTCGTCGGCGAACTCTTTCTTCACATCCATACCTTTCAGCACTGCTCCTTTGATCTCTTTTTGAATGCTTAACGGTGTGATGCCGTGTTCTTTATTATATTTCTCCTGCTTCTTGCGGCGGCGCTGCGTCTCATCGATAGCACGCTGCATTGAACCGGTTATTTTATCCGCATACATCAGGACCAAACCTTCCTGATGACGGGCTGCACGGCCCATGGTCTGAATCAAAGAAGTATCACTGCGCAAAAATCCTTCTTTGTCAGCGTCGAGAATGATCACCAGAGACACTTCAGGTAAATCCAATCCTTCCCGTAGTAAATTGATACCAACTAAAACATCATACTTACCCTGACGCAGATCACGGAGAATATCGAGCCGATCCAAAGTGTCCACTTCTGAATGTAGGTATTGGGCTTTGATGTTTTTTTCTAACAGTACTTCCGTGATATCTTCTGCCAATACTTTGGTCAACGTCGTCAGCAGTACACGCTGACCTTTGGCCACACGCTGTTCTATCTCTGTAATGACGTCAGCCACCTGACCTTCAGTCGGGCGGATCTCAATCTTTGGATCGAGCAAGCCGGTCGGACGGACGATCTGCTCCACGATTTGTTTCGAAGTCTGCAGCTCATACTCAGTCGGCGTAGCTGTCATATAGATAGTCTGACCAGTGCGTTCTTGGAACTCAGAGAAATTCAACGGGCGATTGTCCAGAGCACTCGGCAGGCGCCAGCCATAATCAATCAGCATTTTCTTGCGCGCTTGATCGCCGTTAAACATGCCGCGTATCTGCGGAATAGTAATATGCGACTCATCGACGATCAGTAAGAAATCATCAGGGAAATAATCAATCAAGGTATCACCGGGAGAGCCGGCAGCGCGGCCCGCCAGATGCCGCGAATAATTCTCAATACCATTACAATAGCCGACCGTCTGGATCATCTCCAGATCATAGCGTGTGCGCTCTTCAATTCTCTGCGCTTCGATCAATTTATTATTCTTTTGGAAAAAGGCAATGCGATCTTTCAACTCTTGCTCAATGGCTGGCAAAGCTTCTTTGACCCGAGACTCTGGCGCCATGAAATGCTTGGCCGGGAAAATAAGCAGCTCCTTCAAGGTCTCACTGATCTCGTGAGTCAGATAATGAATCTTCTCAATCTTCTCCAAGAGATCACCGTCGAAGCGTAAACGGTAAAAGAATTCATCTTCGGCACTGGGGAAAATCTCTATAACCTCTCCTTTGACCGTGAAGTTGCCGCGAGCCAACACCATGTCATTGCGCTGGTATTGCAAGAAGTTAAATTTGTTTAATAATTTGTAACGCGCGAAACTTTTGCCGACTTCCAGCTCGATACGTACCTGACTATAGTCCTCCGGCGACCCCAAACCATAAATACAAGAGACGGAAGCCACAATCAAACTATCGCGACGTGTCAGCAGAGCCTGGGTAGAAGCATGGCGCAGACGATCAATCTCTTCATTAATCTGCGTTTCTTTATCAATATGGGTATCAGAGGACGGGATATAAGCTTCCGGCTGATAGTAGTCATAGTACGAGACGAAATAATGCACGGCATTGTTCGGGAAGAAATCCTGAAACTCCGAAGCCAACTGCGCTGCCAACGTTTTGTTGTGCGAGATCACCAATGTTGGCCGATTGATCTGAGCGATGACATTGGCCATGGTGAAGGTTTTGCCGGAGCCGGTGACACCAAGCAGAGTCTGGAAATGGTCACCACGTTTCAAACCGGCTACCAATTTCGTAATAGCCTGGGGCTGATCCCCGGCCGGCTTGAACTTAGATTTGAGTTGAAAATTTTTAGTCATATAGTTACCCCTCCTTTATAAGGAGGGGATTAAGGGGAGGTTACCACCACTATGCCAGAGATTCGTAAATTTGAAAAGCACGGAAAGGTTGATTTTTCGGGCAAAATATACTAAAGTTAGCCCATGATTAGCTATATTAAAGGCACAATTATTATCCGACAAGACAAATTCATTGTTATTGATATTGGCGCTTTAGGCTATCAGGTAAACATCTCCCAACAAACCTTAGATAAGATTCAAGACTTCACAGAGGTCTCCCTATTTACCCATACCCATGTGCGGGAAGATGCATTAGAATTATATGGCTTCTTACAGTGGGAGGAGTTAGAGTTTTTTCAGAAGCTAATCTCTATCTCAGGTGTCGGGCCACGCAGTGCTCTCGGCGTGCTATCAGTCGCACCACTTGAAGATATCAAGAAAGCCGTTGTTCATGGTGATCCAGCTATTCTCCAACAAGTTACAGGTATTGGTAAGAAAACAGCTGAACGTATCATAGTTGAACTGAAAGAAAAAATCAGAATCACTACTGACTTCGACCTTGCTACGGTCGGGAACCTTGGCGATGGTCAAGTGGTAGAAGCACTACTGTCTCTCGGTTATAAGGATCGCGAAATACGACAAACACTTCCGCATATTCCCCAAGATGTAACTGATCTTGGACAACGAATCAAAGAAGCTCTAAAAATTTTAGGTAAACACACATAATGGAAGTTTCACTGAACATCAGAGACCATCGAGAATTCCTCGATCAATTTCCTGTTGGCTCATTCTTACAATCGCGATTTTGGTCACGTGTTTTGACAGCGCAGGGAGTAAAAAACTGGCAGCTTAGTGTCTACCACAATCACCAGGTTGTGGGACAGTGCCTGCTCTACAGTCGTAAATTATTTTTTGGTAAGAGCTATCTCTATGCTCCCAAAGGGCCGTTTATAAACGTACCTGATCCGGATCAAGCTAAGGAAGTCTTCGCCTTGATGCTGACTCAAATCAGAGATATTACTATTGGTACGCAAGAGCGCCAAGAAATCTTCTGTCGTTTGGAGCCAAATATTATACCTCCTAAGCTCGACATACCATGTGTCCAGACGGAATCTATTCAGCCCGACCTTACAACTGTTCTCAATTTACAGCAATCTGAAGAAACATTATTTGCATCATTCAAAGAAAAAACTCGCTACAATATTCGACTAGCAGAGAAGAAGGAACTAACGGTTTCGTGGGATAACGGTTCTGTGGGTTTAGAAAAATTCTTATCTCTCCTACCAAAGACAAGCCTGCGTCATCGCATACGCTCCCATCAGCGTAAACATTATGAATCGCTCATACAAGCTGATGACAATGAGGGTATTGTTCAAATAGCTTGGGCTCACCGCGGCAAGCAAGTCGTAGCGGCACACCTCTATATTTTCTACGGCAGTACCGTCACCTATCTTCATGGTGCCTCTGACTATAATGAACGAGCGCTTATGGCTCCCTATCTTGTACAATGGGAAGCAATAAAACGAGCTCAGAGTCTAGGTTTCCGCTATTTTGATTTTGGTGGCTTAGCGCCTGCTGATGGCTCTAAACCTTCGTGGGAAGGCTTCAGCCGTTTCAAACGGAGCTTTAATGGTGAAGAGCTCAAAAGTCCAGGAACATATGACTTCATCTATGTACCAATGTGGTATACGATATATCTGAAGCTGCGCCAGTTTAATCGCTTCTTGTTATCTCTGAAAAAAAGACTACATCTCTAGAGTATGACTATCAAATCTCTCATCACCTCCTTTACTCCTAAACCACTTCTCCAGCTCTACCACTGGACTCTAGCTCTTATTGCTGTCCGCTATTATCAAAACCCTAGTGAACGTCTCATTGTTATAGGAGTTACTGGCACTTCAGGTAAATCAACGACCTGTGAGCTGATCTACCATATACTGAAATCGACTGGTCAAACAGTTGGTCTAGCTTCTGGTATCCGTTTCGATGACGGCCGAGAGTCTGTGCCGAATAATACGAAGATGACTATGGTTGGTCGTTTCCGTCTGCAGCAGTTACTGAGCCGCATGGTGCAGCATGGGTGTCGCTATGCAGTCATCGAGGTAACGTCGCTCGGCATTAGCCAATACCGACATCTAGGCATTCATTTTGATCTCGTCTTAATAACCAATTTCTGGTCCGAACACGATACGGCCCATGGCGGTCTCGAAAACTACAAGCAAGCTAAGGCCGAACTGTTTCGTCATCTGATGCGTCGACCAGTGAAGCTGCTACCAGGAGCTCCGCGACAGCGCATTGCTATCACTAACATGGATGACACTCACTATCCCTTCTTCTCTTCTCTACCAGCAGATCACAAGCTCACGTTTAGTCTGCATCAGACTGGTGCTGATATTATCACAGCAGAGAATATCGCCATCACTACACAAGGTAGTGATTTCACCATACAGCACCAGGCCTTTCACATTAATCTTCTGGGCGAACATAATGTCTCCAATGCTTTGGCGGCAATTAGTGTTGGAGTTGCCTTAGAGTTACCATTAGCAGACTGCGCAACTGCGCTCTCTGATGTCCGTGATATCCCAGGTAGACTCGAGCGTCTTGAAGTTGGACAAGATTATACAGTGATTGTTGATTATGCCTTTGAGCCAGTCGCTATGAAAAAACTGTATGCCGTCATCAAAGACTTGCCACATAATAAAATTATTCACGTCCTTGGTACTACTGGCGGTGGACGTGACGCGCAGCGTGGCAGCATCCTCGGCGGCATGGCTGCAGATTTTGCTGACTATGTCATAGCCACCGACGAAGACCCTTATGATGACGAACCAATGTCCCTCATCCAACGAGTCGCCACTGGTGCTCAGAATCATGGCAAAGAATTGGACAAAGATTTATTTGTGAAAGTGTCACGCCTCGACGGTATTACCAAAGCGATCGATCTAGCACAAACCGGAGATATCGTACTTATCACCGGCAAAGGCTCTGAAGGCACCATGGCCGTAGCTGATGGCAAGAAAATCCCATGGGATGATCGAGAAGTAGCACGAGCTGCGATACAGAATAAGATTAAAGGTTAAAATTCTATAATTTCAAACGCCGCTCGGACTTTCCAAGCGGCGTTTTCTATCTTTCTTCTTCTGACTCAC
>CAYYYA010000003.1:21464-23516 GCA_964475975.1 uncultured Gammaproteobacteria bacterium
AAACGCCGCTCGGACTTTCCAAGCGGCGTTTTCTATCTTTCTTCTTCTGACTCACTGCTCAAACATCATGATGCGATCATAAAGGCCGCGATCATTCTGTCTGGCAATGATAAATCTTCGAGATAAATTTGGGTTGAGTTGCCTCGATTTTCTGACCCTCATCATCTCGATATTGTTCTGAGACTGGGTAACCAATTCGAGATGACTAATCTTAAAGCATTTCCTGTTACCACACTTATGGTGTATGACCTTACCCTGAGGAACATTACCGTTCTCAATCATCCAAGCGAGGCGATGAACCCTCTCTGTGGTACGCTTACCATTTGGAGTTAGTTTTGACGGGCATCCAGTTGATCCGTAGCCATTCTCGTTCGTGGTCCCCTGCCATTCTAAACAACACCAAACGCTGTCGAGTGGATCATGGTTAGGTGCTGGGCCACCCCAGCGAAAACAAATCTCACGCCCCTTTCTTGCAAGCCTGTCTCGTAGCATCCTAAGATGCTTATCAGAAAAAGTCATAAAACCCCCTACTCCTTAGTGAGATGCGAAAGGACTATTCTAGATAACAGCCTAAAATAACACTAAAATGAATAATTGTCAATCATTAGTTCTAGGAGTTAGTTTCGTTTAGAGGACTTCTAATAAGCTCTGTCGCTCAGATATCCACAGATTTAATATCAAGGCATCAAAAATAATCCAAAGAATAAAATATTTATCTGTGAACAACCTGTTAGTATCATATTGAAAAACTGCTGATATTAGCCATAAAAGCACCCAATATTGACAACAACTTTAGATAGTAAATAATTATTATTGGCTAATATTAGCTAAAATATAAAAAAAATGATCATTTTTTAGGCTAAATCCTTGACATCGCCTCCCTGCTCTGGTACTATAGAGCCATGATTTTTTTGACTAACCTAGTATCGTAGGTACAGTCAGGTTGAACTCCAACCTTGCTTTTAGCAGGGGTGGAGTTTAATTGTTTCGGTCACTTTCTCAAAGTGCCCACCCAAAAGACTTCCCGACCCCTCATGTGGTCTCGCTTGTCTCTCAATAAGGATTAATTTTGAGTTCCCCTCGTAGCATCATCAATACGAGGGCTAATTAAGCCTCATAACATACAACTCAATGATACAACCGACCACGATCGGAAATCGTAAGTATTTTACCAACTTACGAGAAGCTATCTCTTTACCGAACTTAATAGAAGTTCAAAAGAAATCGTACGACTGGTTCTTCAGAGAAGGTCTGAAAGAACTATTTGAGGAAGTATCCCCTATCAACGACTTTATTGGTCGTGATCTTGAGCTTTATCTGACAGATTACTATCTGGATGAACCAAAGTTCGATGAGAAGACTGCTAAGGCAAAAAATATTACCTTCGAAGCGCCACTGCGTGTGAAAGCCAAGCTGGTCAACAAAAAGACCGGTGAAATGAAGGAGCAGGAAATCTATCTCGGTGATCTACCACTGATGACTGAACGTGGTACGTTCATTATTAACGGTGTAGAGCGTGTTGTTGTTTCACAGCTCATTCGCTCTGCCGGTGTTTTCTTCACTTCACAGGAAGTTCGCGGACGACGTTACTATGGAGCCAAGATTATTCCTAATCGTGGTGCTTGGCTGGAAATCGAGACAGATCCAAATAATGTTCTCTATGTAAAGATTGATCGCAAACGTAAAGTAGCAGTTACTGCACTCTTACGTGCTTTTGGCTACGGCACTGACAAAGATATACTCCCACTCTTTGCTGATATCGATACTCATCCAGAGGTCAAATACATTGCAAATACCTTAGCTAAAGATATTGCCAAAGATGAAGCCGAGGGTTTGAAGGAAGTGTACAAAAGAATCCGACCAGGAGACCTAGCGACTACAGATAACGCTCGCAATCTGATTCACTCCATGTTCTTCAATTTTGATCGTTATGACTTCGATCGTGTTGGTCGTTATAAATTAAATATCCGCTTTGGTATTGATGTTCCTAATACTAAAGAAAACAGAGTACTGCGCAATGAAGATCTCGTAGCTATCATTCGTGAGATTATT
>CAYYYA010000003.1:23616-48063 GCA_964475975.1 uncultured Gammaproteobacteria bacterium
CAGTTCATGGATCAGGTTAATCCTTTGTCAGAGCTTGAACACAAACGTCGTCTGTCAGCTATGGGACCTGGCGGTTTGTCTCGTGAACGCGCCGGCTTCGAAGTCCGTGACGTACATCGCACTCACTATGGACGTATCTGTCCTATTGCCACTCCTGAAGGCCCAAACATCGGTCTGGTAGGTCATTTGTCATCTTATGCTCGTATCAATGACTACGGCTTCATCGAAACACCTTTCCGCGTAGCTATCCATGATCCAATCAATGATGGTCACAAAGCTGTCGGTGAAATTGCTCGCGAAGATTTGAAAGTAGATGGCAAAGTTATTGTCAAAGCTGGAGCTACTATTTCTAAAGAAGAAGCTCAAACATTAGCCAAGGATAAATCTCAGAAGACACTCCCTGTCAAAGCTCATGTGACCGATGAAGTTGTTTACTTAGATGCTTTCACTGAGGAACGCTATAACACCTGTGCTGCTACCGTACCGTTGGATGATAAGGGCTACTTCATAAACGAACAGTCAGAGCTCCGCATCCATGGTCATCCAAAATTTGATCGCGTAGAGAAGATTGACTACATGGATGTTGCTCCAAATCAAATCATCTCTATCGGTACGTCACTCATTCCTTTCTTGGAGCATGACGACGCTGTCCGTGCTCTGATGGGAACAAACATGCAACGTCAGGCTGTCTCTGTCATCAAACCACAGGCGCCTGTCGTCGGTACTGGTATTGAAGCTCGTGCGGCTAAAGACTCCGGTCAGGTAATTGTCAGCAAAGAAGCTGGCGAAGTTATTGCTGTTCAAGGTAACAGTATTGAAATCAAAGGCAAGAGTGGTGTCACAACCTATCCTCTCGGTAAATTCATGCGTTCCAACTCTTTCACCAGCATGAACCAAAAACCAATCGTCAATAAAGGCGATCAAATCGAAAGCGGTCAGGTATTGGCTGATGGTGCAGCTACCGAAGGCGGCGAACTAGCACTTGGTCAGAATATCCTCGTTGCTTATATGTCCTGGGATGGTGGTAACTATGAAGACGCTATTTTAATCTCTGAACGCGTGATTAAGGAAGATCGTTACACCTCTATTCATATTGAAGACTACTCTGTCGATGTCCGCGACACTAAGCTCGGACCGGAAATAATCACTCGTGATATTCCAAATATTTCAGAAGAAAAATTAAAAGACTTAGATGAGAACGGCATCGTCCGTATCGGTGCTAAGTTGACCGCTGGTGATATTCTCGTCGGTAAGATCACGCCAAAAGGTGAGAGCGAACTATCAGCTGAAGAAAAATTGCTTCGTGCAATCTTCGGTGAGAAGGCTAAAGATGTTCGTGACTCTTCACTCTATCTCGAGCATGGTGAACATGGCAAAGTTATTGATATCAAAATCTTCTCTCGCGATAAGGGCGACAAGCTTCCTGCTGGAGTGATTCAAACTATCCAAGTAACTGTTGCTCAAATCAGAAAGATTCAAGTGGGTGACAAGATGGCTGGACGTCATGGTAACAAAGGTGTTATCTCTCGTATCATTCCTGAGGCTGATATGCCATTCTTGGCTGATGGTACACCGATCGATATTATTTTGAATCCACTCGGTGTCGTCTCTCGTATGAACCTCGGACAATTACTAGAAACTCATTTGGGTCTAGCTGCTAAAACTTTAGGCTACTATGTAGCCACGCCAGCGCTTGATGGTGTACCAGCACAGACAATCCGTGATGAGCTGAAACGGGCTGGTCTACCAGAAGATGGTAAATTGCAGCTGTATGATGGACGTACTGGACAGCCATTTGAGAATAAGACTGTTGTCGGTTATTCCTACATGTTGAAGCTGAACCATTTGGTTGAAGATAAGATTCACCAACGTTCTATCGGACCATACTCACTCGTCACACAGCAGCCTCTCGGTGGTAAAGCGCAATTCGGTGGACAACGTTTCGGAGAAATGGAAGTCTGGGCTCTCGAAGCTTATGGCGCTGCTAATACCTTGCAAGAAATTTTGACGATCAAATCTGATGATGTACCTGGTCGTTCAAAAGCCTATGAATCCATCATCAAGGGTGAGCCAATTGATAAACTTAATATTCCTGAATCGTTCAATGTCTTGATAAAAGAGTTGAAAGGTTTAGCTCTAGAAGTAGAACTCCTTGAAGACGGAGATGATGATAAGTCTTCAACCAAAGGTCGTCAGAAGGCAGAGAAAGATGAGTAAGAATTAATAGAATTCTTCATTTTAATTCTTCAATCTTAATTCAAAATCTCTACAAATATGCCAACTCCATCAACAACTCGCACAACGCTCCTCGTCGGTGAGCCCGTGCAAAAAGCTATCGAGTTTGACGCTATCCGTCTACGTCTCGCCTCACCTGCTGATATTCATGGCTGGTCAAGCGGAGAAGTCCTGACTCCAGAAACAATTAACTATCGTACTCAGAAGCCTGAGCTCGATGGTCTCTTCTGTGAGAAAATTTTCGGCCCATCAAAGGACTGGGAATGTTATTGCGGTAAATACAAACGTATTCGCTACAAAGGCATCGTCTGTGATAAATGTGGTGTCGAAGTTACCCGCGCGGTAGTTCGCCGTGAACGTATGGGTCATATCGACCTTGCTTCCCCTGTTTCACATATCTGGTTCTTGCGTGGTGTACCTTCAAAAATCGGCCTCGTGCTTGATATGTCTGTGCAGGATTTAGAAAAGGTCATGTACTTTGCTAACTTCATTATCATCAACGTCGATGAAGCTGCTCGCTTAGAAACACTTGAGCAAATCAAAAACGAATTGAAATCCAAACGCAAACAGATTGACAATGAGTATGAACAGCGTGCAGCAGAACTAAATAAGAAAAAGAATCAGCTCTTAGCAGAAGGTAAGGACGCTCAAACAGTAGCAGCTACGACTGATGAGGCTCTCCAGAAACTGAATGAAGTTAAGTTAGAAAAAATTACTAACTTGGAAGAAGCTGGAGAAATAGCTAAGAAAGAGCTACGTGAGTTACGCCTGAAAGAAATAATTTCAGAAAATAAATATCAGGACCTATCGCTGAAATACGGCCATGTCTTCGAAGCTAGTATCGGCGCTGAGGCTATCAAATATTTACTAACTCAAATCGATCTGAAAGCACTTGGCAAAGAGCTTGATACTCTGATCGAGACCTGTCCGCCACAACAAAAGAAAAAGATGGTTAGACGTTCACGTCTCGTCAAATCCCTCCATGCTAATGGACTCCGTCCTGAATGGATGATTTTAGATGTGATACCAATTATTCCACCAGATCTTCGCCCAATGGTCCAGCTCGACGGTGGACGCTTCGCTACCTCTGATTTGAATGATCTTTATCGACGTGTAATTAACCGTAATAATCGTTTGAAACGTCTGAAGGATCTGAATGCACCTGAAGTAATTCAGCGTAACGAGAAGCGTATGTTGCAAGAAGCTGTCGATGCTTTGATTGATAACAATGCACGTCACGGTAAAACGGTCACTGCTTCTACTGGACAGAAAAGAATGTTGAAGAGTATCGCCGATATGTTGAAAGGTAAGCAAGGACGCTTCCGTCAAAACTTACTGGGTAAACGTGTCGACTACTCCGGTCGTTCGGTAATCGTGGCTGGTCCTCACTTGAAAATGGGTCAATGTGGTTTGCCAAAGAAAATGGCGCTAGAAATCTACCGACCATTTGTCATCGGCCAATTGATCTCCAAAGAAATCGTGCACAACGTACGCAGTGCCAACCGCTATATCGATGAAGGCCATGAAGAAATCTGGGATATTTTGGAAACGATTACCAAAAATTCTCACGTGCTATTAAACCGCGCTCCAACCCTCCACCGTCTTGGTATCCAAGCTTTCCAACCTATCTTGATCGAAGGTAAGGCTATCCAAGTGCACCCTCTGGTCTGTAGTGCTTTCAACGCTGACTTCGACGGCGACCAAATGGCTGTCCATCTACCACTAACAGAAGCAGCTAAGAAAGAAGCAGCTGAATTGATGTTGTCTTCTAAGAACTTATTGAAACCAGCTACTGGTGAACCTATCGCCTCTCCAAGTCAGGATATCGTCTGGGGCAGCTTCTATCTGACCTATGTCGAAGAAGGCGCCAAGCCGACGAAGGCTTTCACTGACAGCAACGAAGCAGAAAGTGCCTACGCTCTCGGTCATATCAAACTCCAAGAGCCTATTCGTGTCCGTTATAATGATGAGACAATCACTACGAGTGTCGGCCGTCTGATCTTCAACCAAATCTTACCGAAGAAGATAGGCTTCTTGAACCAAAACCTCAATCAGAAACAGTTGAAAAAGATTGTGGCAGATGCGCTGCGACAATTGCCAAATGAAGCTGTAGTAGAGTTACTCGATAGTATTAAAAACATCGCCTTCAAATACATGACCATCTCCGGACAGTCATGGGGCATGGGCGATATACCTGAGCTAAAAGAAAAAGGCGCCATCATCAAAGAGGGCGAAGCTCTCGTTGAGCAGATTCAACAGCAATTCAATGATGGCTTGCTGACAGAAAAGGAACGCTACATCAAAGTTATTGAAACTTGGACCTCTATCAAGAATAAAATTACCGATATCAGTAAAACGGCGTTTGATTCCAAGAATTCTGTCTACAGCATTATCGAATCAGGAGCTCGCGGTACTTGGGCACAGATGATTCAGATCATGGGTATGAAAGGTCTGGTGATCAACCCAGCCGGAGATATTATTGAGTTGCCGGTCAAAGCTAACTTCCAAGAGGGTCTCGACGTTTTGGAATACTTCATCTCAACTCACGGTACTCGTAAAGGTCTCTCTGATACCGCTTTGCGTACTGCTAACGCTGGTTACCTCACTCGTAAATTAGTTGACGTAGCGCAGAGCCTTGTTATCAGCGAAAAGGATTGTAAAGATACTGAAGGATTCCTGCTGACCAAAGTTGAGACAGAAGAAATGAATGAGACATTGGCAGCTCGTCTCGTCGGTCGCTTCTTGGCTGCTGATTTGATGTCAGCAGATGGTAAAGTACTTATGAAACGTGGCGATATCGTCACTAATGACGATATCAAGAAGATAACCGCCGGTGATCCTAAGGAAGCTTTGATACGTTCTGTCCTGACCTGTAAATCAGTTCGTGGCATGTGTCAGTCTTGTTATGGCTACGAACTTGGACATAATGAGATAGCCGAAATGGGAACTGCCGTCGGTATCATCGCTGCGCAGAGTATTGGTGAACCTGGTACGCAGCTGACGATGAGAACCTTCCACACTGGCGGTGTGGCTGGTGGAGATATTACTCAAGGTTTGCCTCGAGTTGAAGAGCTCTTCGAAGCACGATTACCAAAGAAGAAGTCAATCATCTCCCCTGTCGAAGGTCAGGTCATCCTAACCAACGAAAATCTCGGAACCAATAAAAATCGTCTGGTGAAGATTAAACAACTAACAGCTGCTACAAATACCTTTGATATCCGCGTCGATGATACGATGAAGGTCAAAGATGGAGACGAAGTGACGAAGGGTCAATTGCTCTTCACTCGTGAGAATGAAGAATTCTCTGCAACTATCAATGGTAAAGTAACTTTAACCAAGAAAGAGCTAAAGATAGTTGGTCGCAAAGATGAGACCTTAGAAATCCTCATCCCAGCCGGCTATACACTCTGGGTTAAGAATAATGACTTAGTACAATCTGGACAGCCATTGACTGAGGGTAGTATTGATCTTCATGAACTGTATCGTCTCCAAGGTCAGTTAGCAGTTCAGAAATATATCATTAAAGAAATTCAATACATCTACTCTTCACAGGGTCAGAAATTGAATGATAAACATATTGAATTAATCGCCCGTCAGATGTTCTCTCGCATCTATATCAAAGATGCTGGTGACACTGATCTGCTCCCAGGTGAGATTGTAACTAATACTCAATTCACTGAGGCAAATCTGGAAGTCAAAGGTGAGAAAGCTACTGGTGAATATCTCCTCCTCGGTATTACCAAAGCTTCTCTGGCTTCTGACTCCTTCTTGTCAGCTGCTTCCTTCCAAGAGACCACTCGTGTCTTGGTCGATGCTGCTATCACAGGTAAGAAAGATAACCTCCGTGGTCTGAAAGAAAACGTCATCATCGGTAGATTGATCCCTGCCGGTACTGGCTTCAAAGGCAATAAGAAATAGTCCTGCTCTCAGGAAACAAAAAATCCCTCGTGGTTGAGGGATTTTTTGTTTGATAACAATTTATTTCTTGCGCTTCACTACCTTCTTGTCTGGGCGTACCTGCCAATAAACGATAGCACTCAAGATGGCCGCGAAGAAGCACCAGACCGAGACGAAATTCGCGATGAAAAACCAAGCCGAGATAAAAAGTGCCGCTAGCATAACGAGCCCAAAGATATTTATCACTTGATGTCGAGACACCAGACAACTACCGCAAGCCGCTAAGACATAGATACCTAATGTCCAACGTTGGTATGGATGAGTCGGATGGTAGGCGATACAATAATTGACAATTTCAGAAGTCACTCCCCGTGTCGTGACAAAATATAAAATGTATAGTCCCACGGCTAAACCAATAACGCATAGTATTGCTAAGATTCTCTTACGATACTCTCCCGTCTCTACACGATAGACAGCAAATGGTACAAATGCGGGCCAGAGAATCAGAGAGAAAAAAGAATAAGTATAAGTGGCGATGGTCTGCAGAGCAGTATGCCCAAAAGAAAGCCACAAAACACCTTCAATGAATTGCTGAATTCCGAATAAGAGAGGGATACTAGCAAAAGGAATAGCCGATTTGGATTTATTTTTTTTCAGTGTAACAACACCGACAGCGGTCAGTGCCCCAGCCGTAGCGAAACTAGCAGTAGCAGAAAAACACATAATTTATTTTTATTTTAGAATCAGATATTGAGATAAGTATATATCTTATTCTACTTTATGACTAATAAAATAGAGGCGCTGTCTGCTGACAGCGCCTCATTAACACACCTTGGTTTTACATCCTAAGGCTCGATGTATCCATATCGTGCGGGTTCACCGGTTACCAGAGAGTCCATCTGATTGCCAGAGTTGAAATGCCAGATCTCAGGTCCATAGCAGGAGAATCCAGCACTAACCATGGCATAAATCAACTGGTTACGGAGACGACAGATCTTTTGGTCATTGGGCATCAGACGTTTCCGTTGGTTCTTCAGGTGATAGAAACAGCCGGCCTCGTCCTCCATCCAGTCGAATGGCACGCCCAGATTTGCCGGCTGACCATCGACATACGGCCAAACATCGACCGACCCACCCGTGACATGAGGACTCGGCCTTTCAGCGTCAGCTGAAGGCCAACTGACGTATGTCCGATTCTGCTCCCTCAAAATAGTCTGCATGTCCGGAGAAAGGGTTCCGAAGATAGCCATGATCTGCTCAGGAGTACGAGCCATCTCGAACTGCTGAGACAGACCATACCTGTCGACAGTAAACCTCTTCATATAGTACCAGAAGAGGCCTTCCTGAAGTCCGATACTTCGCCAACCATCATAGACCTTCAGATCAATGCCACTGTCCCGGAGCACCTTTCTTGCATGGAGAAACTGACTCAGAACTCTCTCTCGAAGATGAATTTCCGAGCTTGGAGCCAATCCAAGCTCTTGGTAATAGTACGGGTAACAGTGCTCAGAAGGAACCAGAACCAGGGGTTCGTTACTCTCTTCAATCGGGCGGTTCCTCCAATCTCCGTACTTGTAGGCAGCGAGGGTTCTGACTCGAACATACTGTGCGTGCGGATACAGAAATGCGTCGGTACTCATTTTTCTTCTCCTTCAGTTTGTGTGAGTTCCATTCCACTAAACAAGAAAGGCCGCCACGATGGGCTCGGTTTCGATTTTTACGTATATTAAAGAACAGTAGACCATATAATATATTTAGATCTCTGTCAAGTGCTTACGCTAATTTAGATAAATCAATGATTTCTGATAATAAATCAGAGAATTCCTTACCCTCAGCGCGAATTTCCAGCGGACATAAACTTTGCTCCGTCATCCCTGGCGATGTATTTATCTCCAAAATGTGTATGTTATTCTTGGAGTCCATAATCATATCGGTACGCGATAAACCACTACAACCAACTATTTCATGGACTTTAATTGCAAGTTTCTGAATTTCTTTCTGTAATTTTTCTTCTAAATGATCCGGCGGACAAACTTCTTGAGCGACACCCGGTAAATATTTTGAGTCAAAATCAAAGATCTCATTTTTCTTAATAATCTCTACTACCGGTAAAGCCCGACAACTTGATGTACTTGAATTTCCGAGAACCCCACAGGTAAATTCTCTGCCCTTTACAAATTGCTCTACTATAATCTCTGAATCATATTGAAAGGCATTTTTTATTGCGAGAAGAATTTGATTTTCCGTATGAACTAAAGAGACACCAAAACTCGAACCCGATTGATTCGGCTTCACGACAAGAGGAGTCTGTAAAATTTTAGTCGCCTCGAGCCAATCGTTTTGGCTTTGATGCTCGGAAATCTTGATTGAGGCTACAGTCGGTAAACCAAGTGATCCTAATAAAGTATTGGTCAAATATTTATTCATCGCTATAGCACTAGCCTGTACACCAGAACCAGTGTAGGAAATATTAGCCGATTCTAACAAAGCCTGAATTCTACCATCCTCCCCATGTCTGCCGTGTAGAGCATTAAAGACGATTAAATCTTTAATTTTCTCCAACAATGGCAATAAGTCCCACAATGTATATTCACCTGGACGCAACTCTAAAAAAGCCTCTACGACCCTCCATTTATTATTCGGCTCAATCTCTATCAAACCTACTTGATACTTATCTCTATCTAGGGCCTGAAAAATTGCCCGCCCAGAACGCAGAGAAACCTCCCTCTCTTCAGAGTCCCCTCCACATAATACAATAATTTTAAACATAGTATTGCCAGTGTAACAAATTTAGCAATTTTATTAAAGGTTATATAAGAACGGTTGAAAAACGCCCTATTTTGAGCTATAATAGCCTCATTATTATGCCTGAAGAACCCTTGCTAAATCCCAGCGAAAGTGAGCTTCTAGAGCTGGTCAAAGAGCACCAACCAATCCTCTATCAGCCAAATCACGATAAACATGAACCAAAATTCATGTATTATCGCACTAAAATTGAGGGTGAAACCCTGCATATTACTTACTATACTGTCTGGGATAATGAGCGTCATCCCCGCTATCTTTTCCACGTGATTTACGCTTTTATCTTTCGAAAATTTTATTATGGTTCGATAAAGGATATCGAGTATATTCAGGTTGATGTCAATCTGAAGACAAGAGAGGTGACTGATATTCACTATGAACAGACCTACAACCCGAATTATAATATCACGTTCCCTTTTCATATTCGCAACCATCTAAAAAAAGTTCCGAGCCCAACTGCTAATGAGAATACCTTTATACGTTTTTTTGGTAAGCGCAATAATTTCCACGGATTAATTAAACCTCAGTTTACTGGTAAACGGGTACACATGATGGTCAGCAGTTGGAATCATATTTATAGCCTATATCTGGATGATCTAAATAAACAGATTAAAAATTTAGGTGACCAGTTCAACACCTTCTCTTCTCTCATGCTCAAAAAGTATGATTCACCTGACATAAAAAAATACAAAGCTCAACGCAGAAGCAAAAGCGAAGCAGAAAAATTCGAATAATACAAAAACCTCCTTGTTGGTCGAACAAAGAGGTTAGCAAATAATTTATTAACTAATATATCTTATGAAAGCTTATTTAGCAGAATTACTTGGCACGTTAACTCTGACCCTCGTGGTCCTAACCACCTCCGTAGCTGGTCCCGCCTTAGCAACTCCACTGGCAGTTGCCTTAGCCTTAGCGTTGTGTGTTTACACTCTTGGTCCTATCTCGGGTAGCCATCTGAACCCCGCTATTACACTCGGTCTCTGGTCTATCGGCAAGATTCGTTCATGGAGAGTACTGAACTATATCGTAGCTCAATTCATCGGCGCAGGTATTGCCTTAGTTATTTTCAGAAGCCTCGGCTTAACACCAACTCAGTTCATACTTATTGATAGTTGGACTGTTGGTTGGGCAGAGGCTGTCGGTGCTTTCTTCTTCGGACTAGGAATAGCTGCTGTCGTTAACCATAAAGTAGCTACTGATTTCAGTGGTCTCGTAGTAGGCGGCTCGTTGCTACTCGGTCTGAGTATGGCTGGCGCTGTATCCTTAGCAGTATTGAACCCAGCCATTGCTATCGGCCTAAACCTTCTCTCATTTGCCTATATCCTCGGCCCTATTATTGGCTCTATCCTCGGCATGCAAGTCTACCGCTGGCTCAGCCATCATCAACAGTAGAGTATTATTTGCACAATCATCTATCAGCTCGGTACCGTGGTACTGAGCTGATTTTTTTATGAAAAAAAGCGTTCCAATCTATCCAAAAATATGCTAAAATAAGCTCCATGATTGGCCGTAGAAAACGTAAATATACCCGCCGTAGAGCTCCAATTGATCAGCCTGAGATCAACCACTGGGAATTAGGTCCTGAGATTAAACGTGCCATTGGAATTGTGGCTCTTTTTACCGTGGCTCTACTTGGTCTGATCTCTCTGTTTGACGGGGCTGGCACGCTGGGACAGTATCTGAAAAATGGCCTCGGTCAATTGTTTGGCTGGACTGATTGGCTTTTCTTGCTGCTGCTTTTGGGCTTAGGCTTTTCTCTATTGTTATCTAATCATTGGCGATTAAAAAAAGTCTACTATCTTGGCTTAATAATTTTTTATATCTCACTCAGTGGTCTGCTTGATTACTTCGTTCATGGTCTATCATTGACTGAGATTCGTGAAGCTCACTCTGGCGCCGGTATTATTGGCTATGGTATTGGCCATACAGCAATCCACTATACGGGATTCTGGGGAGGACTACTGATCTTACTAAGCCTCTTCGTGATTGCTATTATTATTCTCTTTAGTAATTCCTTGCGTCAGCTTGGCGGACTGTTTTCAAATCTCTCCGGCGGTACAGCCTACGATGATGAACAAATAGTTGAGGAAGAAGCTCGACCATCATCTGCCATACTAAACCTTGATGACGAAGAAGGGGAAGAGACAGAAGAAGAGATATTGGACGAAGCGCCAAAATCAAAACAAAAAACCACAGAAGAAGAAACAGTGAAGACAGTTCATCGCCCTGTTAAACGAGTTGATATTCCCATGGATTTACTTAGCACCGCTACAAACCAACCTATCAGCGGTGATATCAAGGCCAAAAGTGCCCGCATTCATAAAACCTTAGAAACATTCGGTATTGAAGTAACTATGGGCGATGTCAATGTCGGACCAACGGTCACACAGTTTACTCTCAAACCAGCAGAAGGTGTGAAGTTATCGCAAATAACTACCCTACAAAATGATATTGCTCTTGCCTTGGCCGCACACCCTATTCGTATTGAAGCCCCAATCCCTGGTAAATCACTCATTGGTATTGAGGTGCCGAATCAAACTCCTTCGATGGTGCGCCTACGAGAAATCTTGGGCAGTGAAGTGTATCAAACGCGTAAAAGTAACTTGATGGTTGCCTTAGGCAAAGATGTCACCGGTAAGGCAAACATGGCCGACCTCGGTAAAATGCCTCATTTACTGATTGCTGGTGCTACCGGCAGTGGTAAATCGGTAGCTATCAATAGCATCATCATGAGTCTGCTATGGCAGAATTCTCCGTCCGATATGAAATTGATCATGGTCGATCCGAAACGGGTAGAACTCTCCATGTATAACGATATTCCGCATTTGATGACGCCTGTAATCACCGATGCCAAAGCCACTATCAATGCCCTCCGCTGGGTAGTAAATGAGATGGATCAGCGCTACAAATTGTTAGCCTCAGCCGGCAAGCGTAATATAGACAGCTACAATAGTAGCGTCTTGGTTAATCGCTTGCCATACTTGATTGTAGTTATCGATGAGTTAGCAGACTTGATGGCAGTAGCAGCCAAGGAAGTTGAAGCTGCTATTATCCGCTTAGCACAAATGGCTCGAGCTGTTGGCATTCATTTGATTTTAGCCACACAACGTCCTTCAGTGAATGTTATTACTGGTCTGATCAAAGCTAATATCACCTCACGTATTGCTTTCTCAGTGGCATCACAAATGGATTCTCGCACTATCCTCGATACTTCAGGTGCTGAAAAATTATTAGGCAACGGAGACATGCTCTTCACCAGCGCTTCGTTATCGAAACCAATGCGTCTGCAAGGCGCTTATATTTCTGAAAAGGAAGTCGCTGCTATCGTTGATTTCCTACGACAAAGCGGCGAACCAGAATATGATTTGAGTATCACTGAGAATCAAACAAACGGTAATGGTCCTGGCGGTGGCGGCGCTATTGATGGCGACGAGGAAGATCTGCGTCGCGCTGCAGAAATAATTATCAAAGCAGGCAAAGCTTCTGCCACCATGTTACAAAGTCGCATGCGTATTGGCTATGCTAAGGCTGACCGTCTCATCATGCAACTCGAAGACATGAGTATTATTGGCCCTGCGAATGGCTCTAAGGCTCGAGAAATCCTGATCACAGAAGATCAGCTGGACGGCGCTTTCGGCTATAATGCCGCTATCAATAATCCGAAGCCCAGCAACACTATTCCGACCTCTACTCCTCCTCCAGTAGACAACGACGATGAGGATGATACACTACCTTTAGAGGCCGATGATGAGTCTGAGGACCTCGATGATACTGACGAAGAGACCTCAGAAACAGAACGATTTTAAGCCTTTTTTCTCGCTTTTTTGACCCTCAAATAGTGCTTCATCACTCGAAGCAAAACCCCTCCGACCTTATATCCTAGACTATAAGCCAACTATGCATTCCTTCCAGCAAAAACCTATCTCCTCTACACACTTATTGGCTGAGCGTTTTAAATATGCTCGGGAGAGTCTCAAATTGTCACTGGAGCAATGTGCGGAAAAATTGAATATTCAAAAAAAATATCTCTCTTATCTAGAGCAGTCTGACTACGACTCACTGCCCGGTGAGGTCTACGCCAAGACGTGGATCAAACTATATGCTGGTCTCCTTGGGCTGGATCCTATCGAAAGTCTACAAAGCTATCAAGCCGAAAAGGCTCGACAATCCCATATTGAGGAATCCAAACCAACACTAGCGGTCCATCAACATCGAGACTGGAAGGCAACCGTTCTAAATTTCTTTACCCCACGAGTTTTACGATGGTCAGGATTGGGTCTCTTCTGCTTTCTGCTTTTATGCTACATTAGTTTGTTTGTCTATCGTACCTTCGAACCACCAGTTATCACTTTTGACCAGCCACTAACTGATCAAAAAACTTTAGCAACAAGTATGGAAATAGCTGGCAAAACTGAAGTTGGTGCTCAGCTCTGGTTTAACGACAAAAATATCTTAGTTGATGGCAGTGGACGGTTTGATCAAGAAATACCCTTGACAGATGGCTTGAACATTATAACTATCCGTGCTAAAAAAAAGCATAGTCGTCAGTTTGAGCAGACCGTACAAATCGTTCATACGGTGCCTGAGCCGACAGCTATAGCTACTTCAACAGGGGCTTATAATTAACAGTTACTACTATGAATGAGGAACGTTTTCAGGCTGCTCAAGAAGCGATGAACCAGATCAAAACCCGCTTTGGAGAAGGCTCTATTATGAAACTCGGTGATACCAAGAGTCTTGATGTCGAGGCTATTACAACCGGCTGTCTCTCTCTCGATATAGCCTTGGGTATCGGCGGTGTACCTCGAGGAAGAATCATTGAAATCTATGGACCAGAATCTTCAGGTAAGACTACTCTAGCACAGCACATTGTAGCAGAAGCACAGAAACGTGGCGGCGTAGCTGCCTTCATTGATGCTGAGCACGCACTCGATCCAGAATACGCCAAAAAAATTGGCGTCAACGTCAAAGAACTTTTAATTTCGCAACCAGATACTGGTGAGCAAGCTTTAGAAATTTGTGAAACCTTAGTACGTTCTGGTGGTGTTGATGTTGTGGTGGTCGACTCTGTTGCTGCTCTCGTGCCAAAGGCGGAAATAGAGGGCGACATGGGTGACTCTCATATGGGCTTACAGGCCCGCTTGATGAGCCAAGCACTACGTAAGTTAGCTGGTATTATTCACAAGAGTAATACTACCGTCATCTTCATCAACCAGATCCGTATGAAAATCGGCGTCTTCTTCGGCAATCCAGAAACAACAACTGGCGGTAATGCTCTCAAATTTTATGCTTCAGTCAGAGTTGAGGTGCGTCGTGCCGCTCAGATCAAGCAAGGTGAAAAAATTATCGGCAATAGAGTCAATGCTAAGATTGTCAAAAATAAAATAGCTCCGCCGTTCAAAACCTGCGAATTTGATATCATGTACAATGAGGGTATTTCCATTGCTGGCGATCTACTTGACCAAGGTGTTCTGCATAATGTTATTACCAAATCAGGCAACTCTTATTCTTTCGGCGTGACAAAGATGGGAGTCGGCCGTGAAACCGCCAAAGCTTTCCTCAAAGAAGATAAAAAATTACAAACAGAAATTCGCAAACAAATCATGGCTGCAGTCAAAGTAGAAGCCAAGGCTGAATAACTACTCTGAACATAATTCGTGTTACAATAATGATAGTCATCTTACCGACGGTGAGGTGACTATCATTGCTCATATGTCTATAGCAAAGAAAATATTTTTCAATACCAGTTGGCAGCTTGTCTCACGTCTCGGTGAGATTATACTTGGTATTTTTATTTTGGGTTTGATTACCCGTCTGCTGGGTCAAACTGAATACGGCTACTACACCACGATCGTTGCTTGGTTACAATTTTGGATTGTCCTTGTCGACTTAGGACTGTATCTGACGCTCCTGCGAGAGATAGCAGCACACCCTGAGACCGAAACCAGAACTATCAATGCTATGGTCACTCTGAGACTCGTGACGGCAATCCTCTTCTTGCTTATTGGTAGCGTTATTGCTCAATTCCTGCCCTATGCTTTGGAGATCAAGATTGGACTATGGTTGCTCATTATCAGCTATGTATCCAATAGTATCATCACGGTGCTGACAGCGTTGTTTCAGCAGCGACTGCGTATGCCGGTCGTTGCCATCGCCAGCCTTGTCAATAAAATAATCTTACTCGTCGGTATCCTAGGGTTAAGCCTCAGCCTATCAGCTACACCACTCTATACCATTCTTATACTGAGCTCTGTAGCTAGTTTGATTAATCTTCTCATTGTGCTCATCGCCACCCAAAAAATTATACCGCTTAGCCTAAGCTGGGATATCTCATTTTGGCTCCAGCTGCTACATAAAACCTGGCCCTTAGCTGTGACCACAGCGCTTAATCTCATTTATTTCAAGCTCGACACGTTATTTTTATCATGGTACAGGCCGGCAAATGAAGTTGGACTCTACGGCGCAAGCTATCGCGTATTAGAGATTATCACTACCTTCCCTCATATGTTTATGGGACTCATCCTGCCACTACTGACAGCTGCCTGGGTCAGCAAAAATCACACCTCCCTGCAAAATCTTTGGCAGCGCTGTTTTGATTTCTTTGCTTTCCTGACCTTGCCACTGATTGCCGGTACCTGGGTTCTAGCCACTCCAATTATGATCGCTATTGCTGGGCCAGAGTTTGCTCCTTCTGGTCCTATTGTAAAAGTCTTAATCCTTGCTACCGCTGCTATATTTTTCGGCACACTCTATACCTACCTGGTGATTGTTTTTGATCGACAGAAAGCGATGATTCCTTACTTTGCTCTAGCTGCATTATTATCGGTCATTGGTTATGCCTTGACGATTCCACGTTACAGCTACTGGGGAGCAGCTTGGATGACCGTTGCTATTGAGGTCTCTATTATTTTCTTTGCGTGGCTCACTATCCGAGGGCAGCTACAATTTCGACCACGATTTATCACTACGTTAAAGCTAGCAGCTTCTAGTGTTGGCATGGCTTTAGCCTTACAGCAGCTATCAGCTTGGCCACTACTCCTACAGATTCTCGCTGGTGTTGCAATCTATGCGCTGCTCGTATTCTTGACGCGCGCCTTTCGCTGGCAAGATATTAGACCATTACTATTTAGTTCAAAATCATGACGATTACTCCTCATGTGGGCGACATATATTTTTGGCTTATCCTGATCTGTTTGGCTGGCTTCTATTGGATTGCGTGGCGTAGCCGCTTCAAAGCGCTGATGATACTCACCGTGCTGCTACCAAGCTACATTATTCGGACAACAATTTTGACGATACCGGTCACGTTTCTGGAGCTGATGATTGTAGGCTTATTTGCAATTTGGATAATAAGAGAGAAGCAGTATCCTTGGCTCCTTATACGACGAGGCTTGCCACATATCAATCCAATACCGTTGGCCTACCGTCTAACCATCACTATCATTCTCCTCGCCGCTACTATTAGTATCTTTATTGGTTCTGATCTTTGGGCCTCTCTCGGCATCTGGAAGGCTTACTTCTTGGAGCCAATTATGCTCTTCTTGATTGTCATGCATACTGTCAGACTGCCACAACAAATCTACGACCTATTAGACAGCTTAGGACTACTGGTACTACTATTATTTCCGCTAGCTCTGTATCAGCAACTTACTGGTCATAGCATACCTGAGCCGTTTTGGGCTGCCGCAGCCACAAGAAGAATAACCACCGTATTCGGCTATCCTAACGCCAATGGTTTACTCCTCGCTCCTATAATCGCTCTCTATGCTGGCTATCTCCTCAAACGTGAGTCACTAGTCAAAACAATCTACAAATTAGCTGTTATCATTACGGGCTGTCTGATAATCTTTTGGTCTCATACCGATGGCGCCATGGTTGCACTCATACTAATTGCAATCTATCTTGTCGGTAAAATACTACCAAGGAAAAAATGGTATTGGCTTGGTCTCATACTTGTTGCATTAGGCACTATTTATTTTTTCCTCAGTTCCCAACAGTGGCAAACTCAGTGGCATCGTATCTCAACTAATACTCTCGCGCTCACATCGAGCTCTCTAGAAATACGAATCAATCAGTGGAGAGAAACCCTAGTGCTCCTCAAGACACAACCTATCCTCGGTAGTGGCCTCGTTGGCTATCAAACTGCGCTTGAACCATTCCATGCAAACCCATTTCTGGAAATTTTCCTCTACCCACATAATATTCTGTTAAACTTTTGGGTGGAGCTGGGACTTTTGGGCTTGCTAGGATTTCTCTGGCTTGGATGGCTTCTGGTGCAGAGTCTTCGAACGAAAAAAGCCGACCCTTGGTTGTCGACTCTGCTTACTGCCGCTTGGCTTACCCTGATTATTCACGGACTGGTTGATGTACCCTATTTCAAAAATGATCTCAGTGTCTTATTCTGGCTCCTTGTAGCCTTTACTCTGATCAACGCTAACTTCCAGGCGTCAACTCCTTCCACTGACAACTAGATAACAACTGCGTGCAGCTGTATTCTACCTTACGTGTAGCCTGCGTCGAGGTGGCGTTGGTTTCCAAAATTGAGGTACATTCGCTCTGATCATCACAAACTTCCGGCCACGGTGTAACGATTAAATTTGAGTCATCAAAATGAAAATTAAAACCGGCAGCAGTAGTATGGCGCTCCGCAAAGTAGATATCGATAATATTATCGCCTTGAGATAAATAGATTGTTCCCGTCTTAGTGAAATTAGCATGCACTCCCGAGTTATTGACCACGATAACATCATTGGCCAAAACCCAAGAATCATCGTCAGAAGACAGGGCATAACTATACTGACCTGAAGTTGGCGCATTGACCTTAGCCCGCCAATGTACGCCATAATGATAGTCATGGGCGTAGCCCTCCTTATTTTCCCACGCGGTACCATCAAAAGGAAACCAATCATCCCCAAAGTCAATTGAGGCATCTATTCTGTCAAATTTTTTATACGTATCGTCGTACCAGTAATGTAACAAAGGGTTCGGTGTAGCACCCCATAGTGCGTTGTCCTCCATATCTGGATCGTTTTTACTGTAATTAAAATATTCTGCCCACCAGCCATCACCAGGATCATACTGGCACTGCGGATCCTGCAAACACGTTGCTTGAGACCCCGTTAGCTGCGTAGCCGAGGTAGCATCTTGAATTGTCAGAGGTGTGAAGCTGGAGACAGAAGGATCCAGTCTAAGCTCAACCAAGGCCTCCTCTACACCAGACTGAGCCACATAAAATGTTTGCAAGGAGGAAACAAAAGATTTGACTGCATAATTATTCTCAAAAGCCGTCAAAACCATCGAAACTATTATTGTTAACAAAATAGCTGTAACTACCAATGTAGATATGATCAGTACAGCTCCTGTATTTTTGTTCGGTTGCTGTATCATCTCAGGCTGATAATCATTTGATAATGGGCTTGGAAGTATTCGTATGGATTCGTAGTATCTCCCATGGTCAACGTATAAGTAATCTGCACAGCACGCCAGTCTGGACTACCGGTCACCATAATTGGCGCTACGGTCCAATCTGAGATAGTAGCTCGTCGCGTCGTGACAGGAATAGGACCGGAACCAACAGGTAACCAGCTGTTTGACGCTTGATCAAAAGCTTCTTCAAAATACGTAATGCGTCCATTGCTTGGTACTAATGAGAAGCGTTTCTCAGCGCTGGTGTAAAACAACACACCAACAGGATCAGGTCTCAAATCTGTAATTGAAACTGTATTATGAGCGCTGTTCATAAAAACATTATCAAGCAATCGAACATTCTGCTGGGCTTCGTGAGCAACACGCAATTGAGTGTTAATGTGAAACATTGAGTTCATCAGATTAAACAAAACAACTAAAACAATTGATGAGATAAAAATATACGTTATCACCTCAATCAAGCTAAAACCTTTGGTTGCCATTCTTTTTGCCTTAGTCATAGGTTGAGTAGCTAATACGAACTTCCTCTAATACTGGCGCCTGCAAATCAGCGTTACTGGTCAAATATACTTTGTAGCGTATATACCGCTGATTTCGATGAGTGGCGTCGTTAATATACTCATGCGCACCGTTGGTATAATACGTGCTCGACGTACCATCTGGACCGACATAGGTCCACGGACCAGAGCTAGAATTACTGCTTGCCAGCTGGAGTCGCACTGAGGTGTTCTGAGGTACGTGACTTGACCATGAAATCCAGTTGTAGGCGACTGTTGCGCTTCCTGTATCAAATGTCGAGGATTCTAGCTGACCGCTGGTAGCATAGTCACAATTTGTAATCTCTGTTGAAATGATAAAGAATTCCTCAGTGTTACTACTAGTTGCAGCATAAATAACCGAGCAATTAGCTGACATGCCTAAGATGAGTCCTGATAAATTGAAGCCTGAGACATAGCTGATAGAGCCTGGGACACTAACATCAACAACCGTTAATTCTTTGTTAAGAAAATTTGTACCCAGCAGAGCATATGGTCCCACTACAGCTAATGAATAGACGGTCTCGCCCGCGTCATATCCACCGAGGAACGTTGGTTGATTAGGATTACTAACATCATAAATAAAAAATTCAGGACCACTACCGTTATTTTGGGTACTGATATAAGCACGACTACCAAGAACAAAGACATCGGTGGCTTTCAAATTTCCCGAGAGATTCACCCGAGCGATTTGATACATGCTGGCCGGAGTTGTTACATCGACAATCTGCATCTCTCCATTTGATGACTCCGTAGCAATATAGACGTAATTCTGTGCCAAGAAAAGTTGAGTAGCTACACCGCCAGTAGCAAAGGATGAAACCTGTGTTAACGATGTGGCTGTGTCTTTATTGTAAGCATAGAGACTCGTGCCCTGCAGCACGTATACATTGGTCTCATTAACCACAATATCCAAGGCATCGCTATTACCAGCGATATTATAGCTGGCAACAAGTGAGGGGCTAGCGGGGTTACTCACATTTACAATCTGAATTTCCTTACTATTATCATCAGTTGCGAGATAGGCGTAGTTACCATATACCACTACTGCATTTACACCTGAGCCGATATCTAATCCGCCAAGCAACGTGGGATTCTGAATATTTTGCACATCAAGAATATAGAATTCATTTCCCGATGAATTATTGTCCGTTACCAGATAGGCTTTGCCATCTTTTTCAAAAACATCCTCATCATCGAAATTACCCGAAGTATTATATGTCCCTGTAGTAGTAGCTTGAGTCCAATCGATAAACCCAGCTGTCAACGTCACAATTCCTGGGGTAGCTGTATCAGCTCCAGAATCTTTGGACCAAAATTTATTCGCTGTGGCCGCATCCCAGACACTTTGTCCGCTGCCACCACTCCAATCTGTCTGTACCAATCGGCTCGCTCGCCAGAGATGACGATAATCACTCAGCTCAACCTGCCGATTGACCCCGTGATCATTCCACGTCACAACACTAGCGACCTTCTTTGTATTTGGATCTATATAGCCACCTGACTGAACTATGGCACCATATACTTGACCGTTTGACTGACTCTCTCGTCTTGTATCACTGATGGTAATAGTACGTGTGAAACGATTATCCAATAACTCTGGTGTCGCAGCCAGTGTCAGCGTATCATTGGTAATCTGTAAGCCGTAATTACCATTAATAACTTCGCTCCAGGGCAAGGCCTGCACTGCCTCCAAGCCACCTTGAGCGTATAATGCCGCCTGTGTTTTCTGCTGATTATAGAGTCGTAAACGTGAGCTAAAGGTAATAGCGCTTACCAATACCACCGTCAAAACCGCAATGAAGCTCACTGCAATTAATATCTCTAATATTGAAAATCCGTTTCGCTTGTTCATGTTATTCTATGGCTCCAAAAAAAGTAATAATAAGATTACGGGTAACGCTGGTATCTGTTGTTACTGCCACTACAATAGTTCCTGTATTTATCGTTCTGCCTGTGAATTTCTCAAACACTACGTTCGGACTGTAACCGACATTGCCATCTGATAGCGTCGAGTCTGGATTAAGAATCGTCACTCCTGATAGCAGCTTAACTTTATTAAGAGGGTTCGCAGGGTTATAGATGGTACTCGGAAAAATAACGTATCGATCAGACTCGAGATGCACACCCCAAGCTTGTCCTTCCTCAGCAGCTACTGCCTGCTGCTGGGCACGAATAAGAGAGCTGCGAAGCTGCTCGACCATGGTATTCACCTGAACCTTCTTTTGCCAGACACTATAACTAGCCTGTCCCAGCGTAGCTAAAATACCCATAATAACGAGCACCGCTAACATCTCAATTACGGTGAATCCTGAGGTGTGAGATTTTCTTTGTAGATTAGTTGGCATCACCGAAACTATTAGTCAGATCATAAATAGGTCCGATAACAGATACCGCGATAAACCCAACTACCACACCAACAACGATTAATAAAACCGGCTCAATAATCACCGACAAATTTGCCAACACATTATTTACTCGCGTCTCATAGAACTCTGAAACTTTTTCTAAAATATGTTCCAACTCTCCGGTCTCTTCACCCACTTTGCAAAGCTGCACCATGAGCGATGGGAAGAGCTGAGGGCGCGCTGCTAAGGCTTCGTGCAAAGCAACACCGCGTCCTAACTCTACTGAGATAGCTACGATGGCTTTTTGGTATTGCAAATTAGTAGCAGTCTTCGAAACAGTTTCTAGTGAGCGTATGATTGGCAAGCCAGAGGCTAACAATACTTTGAGATTACCAGCGAAGCGTGTCAAAGCAATCTCCCGAATCAACCCCCCAGCTAATGGTAATTGGAGAAAGCGCATATGAAGCCAAGCACGTGGTCCTGGAATATGGAATAACCAGCGTAACCCAATAAATAATATGATAACAGCAGCTAAGATATACCAACCATAAGCAAACAGTATGGAAGATGTACCCTGCATGATTAACAGGATAATCGGTAATTTGACATGAGCTTCAACAAAAATTTCAATCAACTTAGGGAAGACAAATAATGTCAGCATCAAACTGACACCAACAAGCGCGACCATAACAACCATAGGATACATCAAGGCACTCAAGACTCGACTTTTTAGCTCTTTCTCTGCCTTCAGTAAGCCAGCTAAGTGAGCTAACACATCAGATAACATACCGCTGGATTCACCTACTTCAATTGTGGCTACCAAAAGCTCTGGAAAAACTTTTGGGTAAGCTTTCAAACCAGTTGAAAATTGCTCTCCATTATCAATCAAGGCTCGGATATGTTCGATAACTACTTTGAAATATTTATTCTTAATCTCCCCTTCTAAAGTTGCTAATGTAGCAGCTAAGGGCAAGCCAGCTTTCATCATCGTAGACATATTATCTAAGAACACCATTTTCTCAGAAATAGAAACGTGGCCCGTCGCGATACGTTTACGATGAGTTTTTTTCTTGCGTTCATTGTCCGCAATTTTCTGTAATTTTTGTGCTGCGATCTGCTCTCCAATGAGTGTGTTTGGCTGTTCGGCAATCTCTTGTTCACGCGCCGGTGTCACACTTGGTTGAGCGATAGCAGAAGTATCTACTTGTGGCATTTATTCTCGTTTGATTCTCAAAACTTCTTCTATCGTCGTGACGCCGAGCAAGGCCTTCTGTAAACCGTCTTCAAAAATATTTATCATACCCTGCTCGAAAGCCAACTTCTCAATATCTGCAGTTGAAGCCCGGCGAATAATAGCCTCTTGCATTGGCCCGTTATTTTCTAATAACTCCATGACGCCAATACGTCCTGAGTAGCCGGTCGTATGACAACGAGTACAGCCAGCTCCGCGATAGAAAACAAGGTCAGCAAAAGTGTTGGCTGTTGGGTCAACCAGATTCAAGGTCTTGAATCGAGCCATCATTTTCTCTAAGTTAAATTCTTTACTCAAACTGAGTAAGCGATCGGGCGTGAGATGATAGCTCTCTATGCAGTCAGTGCAAATCTTGCGCACAAGACGCTGAGCAATGACCAGATTCAGTGTCGAAGCCACTAAGAAAGACTCGACTTCCATATCAAGCAACCGTGGAGGTACGCCGCTGGCATTATTGGTATGGAGCGTCGACAGTACCAAATGTCCTGTCAGTGCAGCACGAACAGCGATCTGAGCTGTTTCGTTATCACGAATTTCTCCAATCATGATAATGTCAGGATCTTGACGTAATAGTGAGCGTAAACCAGAAGCAAAATCATAACCAGCAGTGGCATTAACTTGGGTTTGATTGACTCGTCGTACACCGTATTCGATAGGATCCTCGATAGTAGAAATATTTACGTTTTCTGTATTTAAAATATTGAGAACTGAGTACAGTGTGGTTGTCTTACCGGAGCCAGTAGGTCCGACAACGAGAATCATGCCGAACGGCTTATCAATCTGATGACGTAAAATTTCCATATTCTTTTCCGAGAAGCCCAAGTCTTCCAGATTGAGGTTCTGAGCTTCACCAGTCATCAGACGCATCACAATCTTCTCACCGTAAAAAGCTGGAATCACCGACACACGGACAGACTCTTCTTCCTCTTCGAGTTTGAAAGAAAAACGACCATCTTGAGGAACTCGATGCTCATCAATACGCAGGTTAGCCAGAATTTTGATGCGAGCTACTAAGGCATCATGCACAGTAGACGGCAACTCGACTTCATCTTTCAGCTCTCCATCCACACGAAAACGAATTACTACAGCATCTGGCAAGGCTTCAATATGGATATCGGATGCCAGCTCAAACATAGCGTACTCCAGAATCGTATCTACTATTTTGATAATAGGAATTTCTAAAACATGATTTGGACCTTGAACCTCTGTTTTGCTCAGCTTGGTGTTAAGAATCTCTGCTAACCGACCCTTGATATCTTTATCATATAATCGGGCGGCGAAGCGATAGCTTTTAATCGTTGTCAAAAAAGGGACAACCTTCTTTTTGCATGATTGCTGTACTAAAGCCAACGCTTCCTTATCAGTCGGGTTTACAAAAGCCACCTTAACTTCTGTTTCATTAGCCTCAAAAGGGATAGCCTTAGCTTTGGTGGCGACATCAGCTGTCAACTCTGCTAATACGGGCGCTTCTAACTTTCGTTTTCGTAAATTGACGAACGGAACTTTGAGTAAATCGCCAATCGCTTCGAATAAATATTGCTCAGTAATGAAGTCGCGCTCCATCAATACTTCTTCGACGCCTCGACGACGACGCGCAGCGTTATCAGCTGCATCAAGCCAGTCAGCTTCTTTGACCAAACCACTAGCCAAAATCAGTTCTTTGACTTGTTCTGGTGTGATTGGAAGATAGGACATAGAAATTCAAAATTTATACGGAAAAATGCAAAATTTATTTTGCGTATTTGAATTATATTATAGCATATTTTTAACATCTTGTGATAATGCAACAGTTGAAAAATTTACAAAAACAAGCTAGGGTAGGATAGCTACATATCACGTGAGTTTCTCCGAAGATACCTGGAGGCGTGCCAGAGTGGTTGAATGGGACGCTCTCGAAAAGCGTTGTACCTAAACAGTACCGAAGGTTCGAATCCTTCCGCCTCCGCCATCC
>CAYYYA010000004.1:0-19779 GCA_964475975.1 uncultured Gammaproteobacteria bacterium
TCTGACAAGCTTCTTCGATAATGGCATTAATATCGGGATATTCTGTCTGCCAAGAAGGGAATTCTAAAATTTCGGCTGTTTCTGCTGACATGGACGGGGTAATTAAACTTTTTGATACTTTGGTAACTATAGCAGAAATATGGGAGTTTTCAAATGAAATTTGATTCTACCCTAAAATATTGACAAAAAATACACCACATTGCCTAATATAAAAACAACCATTGCTGGTCGTTTTTTATTTCATTTTAAAACTAAACGGAGAAAACCCTTGGTCTATTCACCGCTAAACCATTATGCTCTAATTCTTCTACCAGATTATGCATTGACGCATCAGTACTCAAGACAACGTCTTTGACTTTGGACATATCGTCTTCCAATGATTCTAAACGGTTTTCTACTGATGAAAGTCGTCCTTCGACACTATCGAAGTGTTGTTTCATTTGATTTTCTAGACTTTCAAATCGATCTTTAAAATTCGAAGCTAATCTCTCTACAGCGTTTTCGAGATTACTTATAGATATACTTTGACTTTTGAAAATGTTTTCGAGATCTTTTTTGGTCACTGCCTCTGGCATAGGGAATTATTGTTACTTATTAATACCCTGTTTCGACCATAATATCATACCAATCAAAAAGTTAAAACCTAATGACATTTCAACCTAATAAGCCTATAATAAAAGGTGGTTTAATCAATTAACATAATCATATGTCCATACCACCTCTGTCCTCACTTACCAACCTCACGGGTAAAACAGCTATCGTTACCGGCGGAGCGGTGGGTATTGGCTATGGTATCGCCTATCGTCTGGCAGAAGCAGGAGCAAATGTTGTCATTGCTGATATTAATAAAGCTACACTTGCAGAAGCCACCCGTTCATTACACAAAATCAACCCCCGCGTCCTCCCCGTTGTAGCTGATGTTTCTAAGAAAGCGAGCGTCCAAGCTCTCATGGCTGCTACGGTGAAAAAGTTCAAAACCGTGGACATCCTCGTCAATAACGCCGGCATCTATCCGAATATTCTGGTGATGAATATGAAGGAGCAAGAATTCGACAGAATCCTCGACATCAATCTCAAAGGAATTTTCCACTGCACACAGGCAGCTGCCAAGCAGATGATCAAGCAAAAAAAAGGTGGCAAGATTATCAATATTACCTCTATCGATGCTCTCCATCCATCCATGACCGGTTTGGCTACCTACGACGCTTCCAAGCACGGCGCTTGGGGCTTCACCAAAAATGTAGCATTAGAATTAGCACCGCATAATATCTGGGTCAATGCTATCGCACCGGGTGGTATCGCTACCCCCGGAACCGGTGTCGGTCAAAAAAGTAAGAAGCCGAACGCTGGCGTAGATATGTCCGCCGCTATCAAAGCCTTCATGGCCAGAATCCCTATGGGACGCATGGGCGATCCTGATGACATCGGCAAAGTCGCACTCTTCCTCGCTTCTGATATGTCCAGCTATCTGACTGGTACGCAGATCGTTGTTGACGGTGGATATCTACTGAAATAAATCCTAATCAATTAACAATAACTATATGTCATCGCCAATCAAACTGACATGGAGGTCGGAATTTTTTCCGTTGCTTTTGATTATTCTAATAATTATTTTGAGTATCTACTGGTATCCATTGTTGCCGGAGCGCATCGCCTCTCACTGGGGCATCAATGGTGAAGTAAATGGCTATTCTTCAAAATTTTTCATGTCATGGTTCCTACCCCTACTGGCAGTCGGCATATATCTCCTCTTCTTGGCGTTACCCTATCTCGACCCGAAGAAAGCTAGCTACCCGAAGTTTGCCTCCATCTACCACACCTTCAAAGCCGCTTTACTGACTGTGATATTTATCATCTTCCTAGCGACAAATCTCTACAATCTGGGCTATAACGTGCCAATCAGTCTGGTCATGACTGTTACTATTGGCTTACTGATGGTCGTGATAGGCGCTCTGCTGCCCCGCATTGAGCCAAACTGGTTCATGGGTATCCGCACACCGTGGACGTTATCTTCGCCTACCGTCTGGAAAAAAACCCACGAGGTCGGAGGTAAGGCCTTCATCCTGTTTGGACTATGTCTGATGATCAGCTCATTCTTACCAGCGATATGGGCCATGATCGTTTTGATAGGTGGCATCATTGCTCTGCTACTTGTGACACTGGTCTACTCGTATATCGTGTATCATCAGGAGCAGAAATAAATTTTTGTGTGCTATACTTAGAGCATGCATTTTGGTTTTCACCACCATCTGAAATTACGACGCCAGAAAACGAAACCCAATTCGTTAGTCAAACTATTATTTGATCGTGCTGCTTATGCAGCTGGTGTTATGATTGCTATCATGACAGCTCCGCAAATTTGGCAAATATATTCAACTCAAAATGCTAGTGGTGTTTCACTCTTTACGTGGTTAATGTATGGGCTCGGCTCTGCCTTCTGGGTTGGCTACGGTATCGCTCACAAAGAAAAGCCGATTATTTTCACTAACGTCGTTGCTTCTACACTTCAGCTCATAGTAGCCATCGGTGTATTGATGTATTCCTAAATTATATTTGGTTTAGTTTATAAAAAAGCTCCGGTGCTTGGTCGCACCGGAGCTTGTCTCGTTGTACTGTTGCTGGAAATTACTGCAGAGGAACATCCTCCCAAGCCTCGAAATGAGCTGTGCAGCTGGCCGCCGCCTCGGGACAGTGACGGTCCACAGCATCCAAATAGACTGAATGGATACCAGCAGCATTGCCCATCTGAATGTCGCGCTTGTGATCGCCGACGATCACCGCGCGATGCGGCCACACCTGATACTCGTGCAAGCGACGCTTGATGACAGCAGGATCAGGTTTCTGAGGAAACGGCGGGTTGATATCGCCGAGAGCGGTGAATGGCAAGTTGATACCCTGCTGACGGAACAGGCCAAGCTCAGCGTCGGCCATCGCCACTCCCGTAGCAGTCACGACGTGGACGTGTTTACCTTCGCTCAGAAGCCTCGTGACAGTTTCGAGAGCTCCCGGCAAGAACACCGTGTGTGCCACGCGTCGGTCTACGTTCTCGTGCTGGCGAAATGCCTCCCAGAAATGAACCTCGGGTTCGTCAGCTGGCCAACCGAAATGCTCCACCATCATCGGCAGCCGTCCCTCCTGATACCAGAAGGTGCGAGCGAGCTCAAGCGAAATATCAGTTGTCCGGCCGAGCGCTCTCTGCGTATCAAGAATCGCTGGATAGATCGCCTCATCAAACGAGCTGACAACCAGCGTATCATCCAGATCGAGAAACCAACACGACAATCGTTGGAAGAATTGACGATCTTCCGTCAACGGCACATGTGCTGTCATTTCACCTCCTACGTCGTGAACGGTTAGGCATTCTTCTCGTGTCTGCAACCTCTTCAACTTCTTGACGAAGTGATTTGGTTATCAGCTCCATGATTCGCTGTCGTAGGACTAGGTCCTCCTCGCTAGACCTCACGACAATAAGCACGATGGTTGTGTTGGGATGTTGCCGCTTCCATACTTGGGCACGACGGTCACTGCTCTTGACCTGCAGTTTGACAGGCCCGTGTTCTGCTGTCTCGATGACAACATCAATGCCTGCGTGATCCTCCTCCTTGGATGCCAGACGTGCTTTTATGAACCATGATGGTCGACGAAACCAACTAGGATCATTCAGAACCTTCACCACCCTGGCCTCATTGGCCATACCTATCAACTGACCGAGATGAGAGCTGCTTTGACCATTCTGATGGCTCTCCATTTAGACTCCTCTGAGTTCAAGAAAATTGACAAGGTGCGAAGTGAACCCAGTATACTGCTAGATTTAAATAAGGTCAAAAATTATATTTTCCGCGAGTCTATAGCCCAGTGCAACACTGCCTGACGTTGGCGTCGGCGGCAGGTCAGGTCGCGGACATGGCAATGGCTCTGTATGGCCCGTACATGGCGCCAAATAGCCTTCCAGCGCTTGATCTGGCGGGCATCGTCCTCTGTCCTGCGGCCGAAATAATAACGACAATACCATTGAAACCAGCCGCGGGGATCTTGGGGATGAATCCAATCTTTGCGTCGCCACTCGGCTAATGATTGTGAAGCACGAATCTGAAAAAAATTAAGCTTAGCATCATAGCGCTCCGGCGACAGTTTAGCTCGTTTAAACCAGCTAGCAGGGAATTCCTTACGGCAGTCTGTCATATACTTACCACCAAATACTCCCAAGGCCAACATTTGAGCTGGTGTTAGATCTGGTTTGAACTCAGGATCAAAATGCCTACCGACGGGCTCGGTCAGATAGTAGACATACCGTTTTTGCATCTTGTCGTTGACGGTGATTTTTTTTGGCTTCATAGTATTAGACTAGCCCCAAAACTATAGTTGATCAATAGCCTTGATTGCTGCCTGCAGACGAGCTTCCTCAGAACCACTAACAATTATGAATGGTTTATTATCTTCTTTCAATCGTTCTATAAATCGTTGATGCATCCAATGACGAATATGCTCTCCATCTCTAGTGCCATCCTGAACAAAAGGAATTTCGTCACCCGTAACAATATACAAATCATGAGCACAAATTTTACCCAATTCTTCTACCCGAGGCGAACGCTTACCCATATATCGCTCATGCCAAACACTGGTATCAAAAGCATCAGTATCACAGATCAACAGACCATTAGCACGCTCAGCCAAACTATTTTCTAACTCGTTTTGAGCAGCTGCAATTCTTTCAAACTCGGCGCTACCCCAGATCTCTCGTTCAGCTGTCAATTTACCTTCGGCATACATGCGTCCGTACTCAGGCGCCCAGACTGTTTTGTAGTGTTCAGCCAAACTGCGTGCTAAGGTAGATTTACCTGTCGACTCTGCGCCTACAACGCATACTCGATTAACAAAATAACCACGAACGCACGGTTCCAAAAATTCCCAGTACTTCAACGGGTTACTACGAATCATAGTAGCAGAGATCGGAATAAAGGTTCTGTCACGATCAACCAAGACATGTACTGATCCCATGAAAGCCGCATAAGGATCTCCATACGATTCAGAGGTAAAAACCGCATCTGGCACATACCCAAGTATATCTAGGGTGTACTGTGCCCAGCCCTTCGAGTCGTCATCAGCTAATTTATTATCTTCTATCAATTTAATATTGACGTTTGGATGAATCTTTTTCAACCATTGTGCACGCGCAATACCTGGTATAGTCTCCGAGTGCTTCCAACAGATAATAACTGTTAACTCATCACACTGGCTGGTCGCAGTATCAATAAGAAACTTATGACCACGGTGCGGTGGATAAAATTTACCGATAACTAAGCCCTTTCCAAATTTTTGCTTATGATGTTTGATCATTGTGAGATTTTTAAATTTTTATAAATTTTGAGCCAACCAACTAGACCAAATATAGCCAAGAAGAAGAACAAAAGGTATTCAATAGAGACAAATTTTACCCCTTTACTCCAATATAAACCAATACCGATGGCGTCCACTAGTATCCATAGAATCCAGCTTTCAATCTTTTTCTTCATCAAGAGCCACTGGGCCAAGAAGCTCATTGAAGTCGTGAAAGCATCAAGGAAAGGGAAAGCAGCTGGCTCAGAGAAATACTGAGGCAACCAGATATTCAGATTTTTTGTGATATAGGTTAGAAAAGCAGTACCGATGATTAGCAATAACAGATAGATTATATTTTCCTTCTGGCCATTTAAACTAATTTTCAAATGTTGTTTATGATCAGTTTCAGAGGCAGTTCGTGGGTGAAGCCACATCCACCAGCCCCAAATACCAGTAAGTAGAAAATATATTTGTTCAAATAAATCCGAATACAATTGAATTTGATAAAAAAGGAACAAATATAATACGGTACCAATGATACCGACCGGCCAAGAAAGAACCTTTGCCTTCGCGGTGAGCCAAACGCACCAGATTGTAAAGAGCGTCCCGAAAAACTCAATATAGCTCATCTGATAACCCCAGATCGTGAACAATGTATTATTGATATCAAGAATATTCATATTGATATTAGTTAATGTAATATTTACACTATATACCATGACCCACTCCCTGTCAAGAATAGACGGAGGATATGACAAAAAATCATTATTTTATTGGCAGTGTGGAAGAAGTATTGATGTGTGTTATAAACCACTCCTATGTCGGATTTGACATTATTTCTTGATAGTGTATAATGAACATTAACTGGGGATAACCTCAGAATTATGAAAAAGAGCACTGCCGACAACCAACATCTAAAATTCGCCGTCCTAGCTGCTGATACCTGCCTCTTTACCCTGCAGGACAATCAGCTGTATGTTCGATTAATTGCCGTGGATAGACCCCCCTACTTCGTTAATATCGCCGGCTTACCGGGCGGGCTATTGACACCCCAAGAAACTGCCGAGCAAGCTGCGCTGAGACATGTATCAACCAAGGGTCATATTGCTATCAGCAAAATTTATACAGAGCAGCTTTATACCTTCAGCGAAGTACAGCGCGATCCACGCGGCCGAGTTGTTGCTGTCACCTATCTAGCACTTGTTCCGTGGGAACAACTAAGCCAAAAAGAACAAGAAAATACTGCAGACACGTGGTGGGCCCCAGTCCAAGCCCTTCCCCGCTTAGCATATGACCACAAAGAGGTGATAGCTGTCGCTCTCAGACGCTTAGCTTCTCGAGCCCGCTATACCTCCCTGATCAGCAAACTATTACCTAATGAATTTACCTTGACCGAATTAGAGAAAGCCTATGAATCAGTCGTAGGTATTCAGTTAGACAAAAGAAATTTCCGCAAAAAGATTCTGAAGTTAAGGATTATAAAAAAACTACCAAAACAACGAGGTGGCTTGAAACATCGTCCAGCCTTTGTTTACAGTTTTAGTTCCAAAAAAATTCAGGAGATTGAGATATTATAATTTTTTTAACTTGAGTTAGTGTAATTTATACACTTATTGAACCCAGACTCCTGCCCTTACGGTAGAGGCCTTGGCTCAAAAAACCAAGAAACGTCCTTTAACAATTTAACCGGAGGTTACTCATATGATCAATCAAGCTGTAGGTGTCGTCGTTGGACGCTTTCAGACGCCGCGTCTACATCGTGGCCACCGCTACCTACTCTCCCATGTCGGCTCAATCCACCACGATACGTTGGTGGTACTCGGGTACGTCTCGTCACTACCGACAGCTCGCAATCCTCTAAGCTTCATTCTTAGGCAGCAGATGATCAATGCGATCTATCCCAACTTTGTCGTCCGTCCTCTGCGGGATCACCCCGATGATACCAGCTGGTGTCAGCAACTGGATGAGCTGATCGAACGAGAATTTCCCGGCCGCCAAGCCATCCTCTATGGCTCCCGTGATAGCTTCCTTTCTGTCTATCGCGGTAAACACGAAACTTGTGAACTGGAGCCAATCGGCGCTGATAGCGCCACAGTGACGAGATCCGAGGCTATCAAAGCGCTTCGCAATACAGCCGACTACCGCGCTGGTGTCATCCATGGAGTCTGCGAGCGAGCGCCTATTGCTTATCAGACGGTCGATGTGGCTATCATCAAGCCGGAAACTAAGCAGATTCTTCTCGGAAGCAAGGCTACTGACAACGGCCAGCTGCGCTTCATTGGCGGATTCGTTCAACCGAGCGATAGTTCACTGGAAGCTGCAGCTCGACGCGAAGCGTATGAAGAGACCGGCGGCGTGGAAATCTCTGATCCAAAATACCTCGGCTCTAGCCATATCGATGATTGGAGATACCGCGACTCACCGGATGGAATCACTACTGTGTTATTTCTTTCTACCTATATCTACGGTCGTCCTGTGGCGAGCGATGATCTGGCCCATCTCGAGTGGGTAGACCTTACTACAGCCAAAGAACGACTGGTGACCTACCATCAACCGCTCTGGGAAATTCTCGAACGTCACCTCTCGGTCTAACCGAGTAATAAGGAGAATATCATGAACGCCAACGAACCAAACTTCCTGAAGCTGACCGACAGCTACAAGATCTCCCACTGGAAGCAGTATCCTCCCGGCACCTCGAAGGTCTTATCGTTTCTCGAGAGCCGCGGTGGGCAGTTTCCTGAAGTCACCTTCTTTGGTCTGCAGTACCTGCTCAAGCGGTACTTCTCAGGCCAAGTGGTGACCGACGCCAAGATCGCCGAAGCCAAGAGCTACTTCGCCCGACACTTCGGCAATGAGCACATGTTCAACGAAGCCGGCTGGCGACATATCCTAGATAAGCATCAAGGCCGACTGCCGCTGACGATCAAGGCAGTGCCCGAAGGTCTCTCCATTCCTGTCTCCAATGTGCTGATGACGGTCGAGAACACCGACCCAGAGGTGCCATGGCTGACCCACTACGCCGAAACGCTGCTGTCTCAAGTCTGGTATCCCTCGACGGTCTGTACGCTCAGCCGCGCTAATCGTCGTGCGATTCTCCAGTCATTGGAGAAGACTGGCGATCCGAGCCTGATCGACTTCAAGCTGCATGATTTCGGCTTCCGTGGTTCTACCTCGGTCGAATCAGCCGGTATCGGCGATGCTGCTCATCTGGTCAATTTCAACGGTACCGATACCTTGGCTGGTATCGATCTGGTGGCTGACTACTACCATGAACCCATGGCCGGTTTCTCTATCCCCGCAGCCGAGCACAGCACGATCACCTCTTGGGGTCAGTCTCATGAAGTCGATGCCTATGACAACATGCTGACCCAATTCCCCACCGGCTTGGTGGCAGTCGTCAGCGACAGCTACGACATCTATCATGCCTGTCGTGAGCTCTGGGGCAAGCAGCTGAAAGATAAAGTCCTGTCCCGAGACGGTGTGCTCATCGTCCGTCCGGACAGCGGCTACCCGCCGGAAGTGGTGGTCAAGGTGCTCGACGTCTTAGGACAAGCCTTTGGCTACAGTCGTAACTCCAAAGGCTTCAAGGTGCTTGATCCCCATGTCCGGGTCATCCAAGGCGATGGCATCGATCATCAGATGATCATCCTGATCCTGCAGGCCATTGAAGCCGCTGGTTGGTCAGCTGACAATCTGGGCTACGGCTCAGGCGGCGGCCTGCTGCAGAAGGTGGATCGCGACACCCAACGGTTCGCTTTCAAATGCTGTGCCATCGAGATCAACGGTCAGTGGCACGATGTCATGAAGAATCCGATCACGGACTCCACGAAACGCTCCAAGGGCGGACGGCTGAAGCTGATCTATGACGGTCAGACGTACCACACCGTTCGTGAAGAAGACTCTACCGCTCCCAATATCCTCCAAACCGTTTTCCACAATGGAGAACTATCGCAGGACTACACCTTCGCCGAAATCCGGCAAAGGGCTCGGTCCTAACGACACGGCCCGTCGCGTCAAACGCGACGGGCCGATTTTTTATTCAGCCAAGGTATAACGAGTAGACCTCTTGATCAGAAACTGTTCTTTTGTTAGCTGATCAAACACCTCTTGTATTTCTGCTCTTCTGTCGGGAAATAATTTTTCTACCTGTTGCACTGTAACATAGCTTTGAAATTTTAAAAGTTTAAGAATTTCTCCTCTCACTTGCCGACGCGAACCTTCAAACTTACTTTGCTTGGAATAATGTTTACTCTGTCTGTTTGGATTCTCTACCTGCTTCACCAGATATGAGCCATAATCCATCAAAGCCCAGTACCATTCTCTAGGATTTTTCCTATCTAAAGTTTTTTCAATAATTGGGCGTAATTCGTAATCCGTAATACCCGTCTTGCCAGCAAAAAAGTGATGGATATATACTCGACGGATATTCGTCTCAATGAAAACTACCGGCAGGTTGAAAGCAAAGGCACAGATGGAACGCGCCGTAGCAGGCCCAATCCCTGGAAATGTTTCCAGTACTTCCGGTTCATGTGGCAATGTGCCCTTATACTCGCTCACTACTTTAGCGGCAATTTTCTTCAAAGCTAAAGCCCGACGGTTATAGCCCAAACCTTGCCAGCTTTTGATGACATCTGCCGTTGAAGCTGAAGCCAGAGACTTCCAGGTAGGGAATTTCTTCAGCCATTCTGGATATTTGATCAGGACACGAGACACCTGCGTCTGCTGCAGCATGATCTCTGACACCACGATATGGTAAGGATTGACCGTATGGCGCCACGGCAGATCACGGCCGTTAGTCTGATAATACTTTTTTACAATGGCTTGAAATTTGGCTGCTGTCATAATCATACTTTCAAACTGATAACTGAAATCATCGCTTCTAATGCTGGAGCGTCTCGCCTGCGGGAAAAATAGTTCTCAGACTCACAATAGGTACAGTCTGGATGTGTCTCAATATGTGAAGCTAGAATTCCCTTAGCCAAAAGCTGCGCCCGTACGATTCCTTTCAAATCTACATGAATCAAACCATCTGCATCAGGCCTAATGTATTCTTCGTACTCCTGATGTGCTGCCGCGTAGCCGGCGAATTTCTCTGCCACATCCGGCTTGACCGTGAAATGACAGGCGCCAATACCTACTCCGATACCGACCAGAATATCCGCCGGTTGAGAATGAAACCGTGTCACCAGCTGATCGATCATTTCAGCGGCAATATTGGCATAGACTCCTCGCCAGCCCGCATGAGCCAAGCCTATACTATTCAATTTTGGATCATAGAAATATAACGGAAGACAATCTGCTACTGCTGCCAGTAATGATAATCCTTGTGTGGTTGTTATCAGACCGTCGGCTCCCGTGATAAATGTTCCTTTGGCCGAGTCATCAACAACTGCCACCGTCTTACCATGAATATTTTCGCTGCGTACCCATGATTCACCATCCAAACCCAGCGAAACCAAAAAGCGAGCGCGATTCTGCTCGCCAGTTGGATTCGCTTCAAATAGCTTCATGTTACCATCACTACGCCGTGAGAGATCAGCGACGAGGTCGGGATATGGTTTGAATAGGTTAAACATCTGCAGTAAATATCCATCCACCCCTCACCCCTCCTTTCAAAGGAGGGGATTCAGGGGAGGATTATTACATATGTGTCCTACGGACAATTTGATGTTTTGTAACTTTGATATTTTGACGAATTTTGAAGGTAGACGGCGTACGATAATTGGTACGCTTAGCATTACCTTTGGTGCGTGAGTTGTTTTTCATACAATAAATTCTTAATTCTTATAATTACTCTCCACTTTCTCCCAGTTTACGATATTCCACCACGCCGTAATATAATCCGGACGCCTGTTCTGATATTTCAGATAGTAAGCATGCTCCCAAACATCCAATCCAAGTATTGGTTTCAAACCCTGACTAATAGGGTTATCTTGATTGGCCGTGCTGATAACCGATAGCTTACCAGTAGAATCAGTCACTAACCAAGCCCAGCCACTGCCAAACTGTGAAGTCGCAACTTTGTTGAATGCCTCTTGGAAAGCCTGAAAGTCACCAAAGGTGCTATCGATAGCAGTAGCGAGATCTCCCAATCCCAGACCGGATCCAGCAGGCTTCATGATCTCCCAAAACATTGAGTGATTCCAATGTCCGCCACCATGGTTACGAACCGCAGGACGAATATCTTCTGGAACTGACTGCATGTTTGCTAAGAGCCAGTCCAGAGGCTTATCTTCAAGCTCCGGATGCAGAGCTAAAGCTTCATTCAGCTTGGTGACGTAGGTCTGATGATGCTTCGTATGGTGGATCTCCATTGTTTGAGCGTCAATGAAAGGCTCAAGTGCATTATAGGGATAGGGTAAACTGGGTAATTCGTATTTCATGTCAGTATATTAGATATTAATGTCTTTAAAATACCTTATTTCCGGCAAATAGAAAAGACCTAGCATATTTTTGCTTTTTGATTTTTACATTTCAAATTAATACTACCAGCTTCCCCCTCCACCGCCACCGCCACCGCCTCCGGAAAAACCGCCACCACCCAAACCACTGCTACTACTACCTCGAGGCGCTACTACACTAGAAACATCAGTAGAGAGCCTACCCAACTGATTGATAAAAATAAGGGAATTAAAATTCGTCAATGTAGGATCAGAATACCAGCTGGGCATAGGTAGCATCAGATGTTCAAATTGCTTAGCCCACTGCTTCTCTACACCGAGGACAATAGCGTACGGTAATAACTTTTCAAAAACCTGTGGATTCTTCTCTGGAGCATTATGAAATTCCAAACGATCTTTCTCTGCGACTGTCAGATATAGTTTCAATCCGGCCAGATACTCCCGCGCTTCAGCGCCTTTTTTGGTCCGAGCAGGCATGATCAACCCGAAGAGCATAATCATTAAGGCACTGCCTCCCAGGGCGAGTAACCAATGCCACGACCAAAGATAATCACGCGTACCATAAATAGCAACTATCAACATACCAAACCCAATACCTGCGAACAGTGATCGCACTTGTGTCGGACTAAATACAAAATAGCTTCTCTGCTTGAGGGAGTCAGACAAATCCTTCTGCATTCTTTTGAAGCGCAGAGAAGCTGAAGGATCCAAATCGCTGAGTAGTATAGAGGTTTTACTTTGCTCCTCTGGTACTGTTGATAGTAACGGTAATGTAATATTGACAATCTTATTACCGACTATTAAATCCTTTTGATCATTAAATAGAGCCGCCAAAATAATCCGCGACCAGGTATCCAACTCTGCGTCTGCTTCTTTTAGCCTGTCAAATTGAAAATCATAGGTGTCAGGCGCCAGCGCTATGACTTTCTTCACGCGAGAAATTTTGATATACCCCTGCTCTGCCAAATAGATAATCTGACCTACTAAATGTTTGGGTTTTGACTGCTCATCCCAGACCAAACCACCTTCGATTGGCAGCAAATCTGCTGGCACTTCATACTGCGGAATAATAGTACCTCGTCCGCGATCGTCACGACCAAAGCGCCACCATAATCCAAAGAGAATGAGAAAAACTAGTAGTGGGACTACTACGTAAAGATAATCAAGGAAAAGATTATGAGATGCAGCAGTGATAGTTACCAGTCCTTTGGGCCAACCGAAAGCCACCGTCAACCCCTCACCCGATGCTAGCTGACTCTGTGTGAATGAAGATGAATAGGCGTAACCCTGAGGGTCTGTATCAATACGAGCCTGCTGACACTGTGTCTTGCTGCCCGCAGGTCCGGCATAGCAATACACTGAAAGAGCAGCTACTGGTTCATCTGACGGTAAGAAAATCTGTGCAGTTGCTTGCTGGATTGGCACGTGCCACTCATTGCCGGTAACGTCCCAATAGAGCTCATCGTGATCAGAGAAAGAACCAAGTGCATTTTGAACTCGATAATGTAAACGATAGACATGGGAGCCAGTGATCAATCGATTAGGATCACCTATTTTTATCTCGAGTTGGCCAGAGGTCTGTGATAGCGAGAATGGTTGCGGCTGGCCTTGACCATCATCTACTGTTATTTCATCAATCACGAGCTTAGGATTGACGCCCGCTGAATCTAGATTGACATCTCTGAAAATGCCGTGTCGTTGCAGATTACCAAAATCATAATCAATGGTCTCTTCCACAAAGATTGAACCATCTGTCTGAATCTGAATTTGTGAATGAAAATTTTGTATCGACTCAGCTTTGGCTGCGTTGACAATAACCAAAGACGCTCCACATACCAGTAAGGTGAGTATAGCTTTTTTCAACATATGAGGGTGAAGGCAACAAATTAATTATTCGGATCAAGGGGAGGATGTTACTTAGGCACTGGCGCTACGCGCTCTGTTTTGACACAAACTCCCTGCTGACAAGCCGCCACAAAATCCGTCGGTAATAGGCGCTGAGCACAAGCAGGCATAGGACCGCAACTCTTGGAATCAGGGCAATATTTTAAGCGCGCTTGATTGAATGCTTCACTATTAACCGCTATCCAATTATCTTGGCTATAATTAACACTGTCACAGAAGCCTGCATAGCAACAGCTCCAACCCAAAAATTGATTGACGAGCTGACAGTCACTGTCCTGCTGACAACCTGTATTATAATCAATAGCTTGGCATAAACCTTGGTTACAAAATTTGCCTTTACCGCAGCTAATGTCATCCCTACAGCCATTAGGATTAACATCGACCGTACTCTCAGTGTAGGTCACTCCATTAGCCCGGCACGTGCGAGGATAACTTTCTGTTACAGGATAATCATTGTTGGCGCAGGAGATAAAATCGGCAACCACACCATTCGTTGCAGTCGGTACTACAGGCTTTGGAGCTAAAGCCTGCTGTATTGGTGTCCAGGCAACATAGGCAAAAATTGCAATAAAGCCTAAGCCAAGAAGTGCTATAACAAAAGCTTTCATAAAATGTAACATTAATGCTAATACCTCTATCATACTCCTATTGGTATATTTTATCTAATACCAAAAACACTCCCCAGAAAATGGAGAGTGTTTCGAAATTTGAGATTTAGCTATAACCACCGAAGTGGCTACAGGTTAGGAAACAAATTAATGATTCCAACCGCCGCGGTCATTACCACGAGCTGGACGATCAGTCATAGGCTTAGCCTCATCGACGCGGATCATACGGCCATCGAGTTCTTTGCCGTTCCACATAGCGATAGCAGCTTGAGCTTCTTCTTCGGTAGCCATTTCCACGAAACCGAAACCCTTAGAACGACCAGTCATCTTATCCATGATGATAGTAGCCGATTCTACGTTTCCAGCTTGTGCAAAAGCTGCCTTTAGACTGTCATTGGTAGTGCTGTAAGAAACGCCACCAATATACAACTTCTTTGCCATTATACGTATACTTAACTAATTAAACGATCTCGTAGAACGACCTTTCTTAGCTTTGGGCGAAAGAAGTTGACACTTACTATTAACCTTCGAGCTAACGCTGATTTACACCAGCATTATTTGGATCTACGACGAACAAAAAAAGAGTACCATAAAGCTAGAAAAATAGCAAGCCCCTTCAATCGGTCATTGCGAGCTCTGTAATCAGAGCGTGGCAATCTCTAATAAACTCCTTATTAGGACTGGGTGGTTGGTTAGACTAGACTGCTTCGCCCAGAGCGGCTCGCAGAAACCAAGCGGTGGACGGAATTTGAAATTTTGTCCTACGGCAGATACTGTTCTCGGATACTCATTACCTCATCATCCTTGATCAGCAATCGAAAGGGAATCTTATGCCAATGGCTTTGCTCTGACTGAAATAACTCTTTCCAAGTATCGAAGTTTATTACCTGATCCCATTGTGGTGTCCCGCTAGCAGTAGCCGTCAGTGTCTGCATTAATATTGTCGCTTGAGGATTAAGCAAAACCATAGCGGTCGACGTTGTGGAGTTACGCAGATAGAATCCATTAGATAAACAATCTGTACTACTAGCCTGACAAGCACCATCTGCTTTAGCCTGCTGCTCTGCTTGAGAGCCAGTGAGCCATTCTACTGGATCAATCGTGGCATAATATCTGCCATCCTGTTCTTCTATTGAGTTGATATAAACCAAATTTGCCTGACTCTGCTGTAACCCTGTCTTAGCCTTATGATCGAGCTCAGCAATCTTTTGCTGCCAAGCAGTATACCCAAACCAAGCAGCCAGCCCAGCTATAATTATGATAAGGATAATAAAAAACCAACCCCAGCCTGTAATACCTGAAGCGTGACCTAGGCGCTCAATAGGAGTATTGAATTTGGCGGACATACATAAATTACTGCGCGCTTGTCTTCAACGCAGCGATAGCAACGCTTAGTTGCTTTTGTTTTAACAGAAAAATTGTTGGCGGTTCGTTCGTAGACTCTGCTAAAGCTGTAACTAATTTTTCTAACGCAGTGTCAACAGCCACCCGTGTAGCACCTGCTTGATCATGGACTAAAGATAACCACCATGGCGTTGAAAATTTCTGGAGATGACCCTGCTGATCTATCACAGCCGTAGCTGTATAGTGTACGGGAATAACAAACAGCACAGTAGCTGGAAGTTGATACCCTAATCGAATTTCTTGCGTAGTGATGACGACATTAGTAATAGCCGGGTGAGCGCCCGCCAAAAAATTAGCGTATTCTTCCAGCTCAGCTGCTGATGTGGCCACTGTTGGCACAGTTACATCACTCGTTGAGGTGGCGATTTTGTCGGCCAAGTGTTGGCGCGCAGATGCCACATCAATCACAATTTCGGCAAAGTATTGATTTCCGCTCGTGGTCGTCGTGGCAACAGGTATCGTCTCAACTTGGACAGAAACATCAGCAGGACTGCCCTCTGGTGTATAACCAGTAATGACCGGAGCACTGGCCTGCAAATAGCTCAGCGGCATGAGAAGCGCTATAAGTGAGGCGTATACAAGCTTCATAATATTACGTTAAAAGATTATCGGCGTTAATATAATTTTCAATCCTGACTATAATCTTTTTCATCATTTCCACCGCTCTGACTGGATATTGACCAGCAGCTGTCTCATCGGATAGCATCAGCGCATCAGCTCCATCAAAAATTCCATTAGCGATATCACTGACTTCTGCCCGTGTTGGGTGATGATGGGTAATCATCGAAGTCATAATCTGGGTAGCCAGTATAGCTGGCTTAGTATGCCAATGAGCATGGCGAATAATATTTTTCTGAATGATTGGCAGCTCGGACATTGGCATCTCTACTCCCAGATCACCTCTCGCTACCATGATACCGTCTGATGCCTGAATTATTTCATCAATATACCGCAAAGCCAGAGCCCGCTCAATCTTAGCGATAATCTTGACTGGGGCTTTACCAATAACTTTGCGCAATTTGAGTATATCTTCCGGACCCTGAACAAATGAGAGGGCAATATAATCAACCTTCTGCTTCAGCGCGAAACGAACATCTTTGATATCTTTGGGTGTCAAACCTCCAGCACGCATCTTTGTTTGTGGCACGTTGATACCTTTGTTAGAAAAAAGTATCCCACCCCGCTCAACCCGAGCAAAAATAACTCCGCGCTTCACCGCTTCGACTCGCAATTCAAGCTCTCCGCTCGCTAAAAAGAACGGATCACCCTTCTGAATATCGACGTGCAAATATTTATCGCTGATTGCGATAATTTTGTCGGATGATTTACCAGAGCTAGCATAGGAAAATTGGTAAACCTGACCATCTTTCAACTCGATTCCTTCCGTCGGTAATTTACCGACTCGAATACGCGGTCCTTGGAGATCCTGCATAATTTCCACCTTAGTCTTGAGCTTAGTAGCAGCTGCCTGCAATAGCTTCTGACGTCTTTGGTACTCTTCATATGTACAGTGAGAAAAATTCATCCGAGCGACTGACATGCCGGCTTTGACTAAAGCTGTAATAGTCTCTGGGGATTCTGATTTTGGTCCGATGGTTGCGATAATTTTTGTTCTCATATTGACAATATTTAATCTCATAATTACAGACAGATAGTGTAACCTATATTTTATAATAAATCCATATTACCTATTTGAGGTTGTAAGAATAGGCTACCGACATCGTCATAGATACTATACAAAAGGTCGAACCATATATTTTATCATTTATATCAATTATTATATGAACTTCAGATCAAAAATTTTTGCCGTAGGTCTCGCAGTCATGGTTATTGCGTCTGGTGTTGGCATCACTCAAGTCAACGCGAACAGCTCTGAAAGAGCAGAAAAGATTGAGATTGAACACAAGAGCCAAAAGCCAGAGGTAAAACAGCTGGACATCAGCTGTATCCAACCAGCCGTTGATAAACGCGAAGTCGCCATTGATACTGCCTTTGATACTTATTACAACACAATGGAGACTGCCTTAGCAGCACGGCGCACAGCACTTAAATCTGCTTGGGCCATCACTGACAGCCAAGAACGCGCAACAGCAGTCCGTACTGCTTGGCAGACCTTTCAGGATAGCCGTAAAGCAGCACAGAAAATATTTCGTGAGGCAAGAACAGCAACATGGAAAACCTACAACACAGACCGTAAGACTTGTGGGCTCAGTAGCTCACTTGAAGAACGTATAGGGCGAGGTAATGACCTCAATATATAAGACCAGTAACAACGCCTCGCTTGACCGCGAGGTTTTGTTATAGAGCTATCTAGGGTATACTAACGGTATAATCAAACTCATCTAACTTTCTACTATGAAAATAAATTTCAAAGAGAATCAACCAATGGTGCTCGGCTTCGGCATCATAGCTCTCGTAGCACTTATTGCTATTGCCCTTGAGTATAAAGCTACAAACCCTATTTCTGCTCCAGAAGCTGAGTTACCAGAGATTGCTACAACAACACCAACAACGAAAACTACAACCAAACCAACAACGAAAACTACGACCGGAACACTTACCTACGAGCAAGCAGTCGCCAAGTACGATGATGTACGTATGCAGTTTAATACCGCGTGCCAGCCTACTCCTAGTCGACAAACGTATAAAAATAACACTACTGTAATGTTTGACAACCGTTCTGCTGGTAAACGTACAATCACGGTTGACGGCAAAGCGTACACAATAGCCGCTGAAGGTTACATCCTCGTCAAGCTCAGCTCTACCAAATTACCTCATGTTGTGACAATTAACTGCGGCACGCAGAATAACGTCGCCCAGATTACTCTCCAACAATAAACGCAAACTAAAAACTACAGCTGGTAAAAATACTACTGTAGTTTTTAGTTTCAAAAATTAGCTCTCTACTCTCTTGGCAGCTAATCGATACTTACAATAATCACAATCACTGCCCGGATCTGGGAGTGCATTTGCGTCCAAACATTTACGGGCAGCAATCAATGCTGGCTCAATCCACGTGTCATCACCTGTATATGGAATAACTGAGATATCAAATTCTAATTTACCATCAAAGGCTTCCTTATCAGCCTTACCGTTACAATAGACAAAATAACCAACTGGAGAAACTTTGAACTTATTTTGCTTGAAGAGCCACTGATACACTTCCATTTGACGTTTGTAGCCGATTTGCCAGTCAGCATCCAGACTGACTTCGGTATCTTTGCTGGTGGCTTTGTAATCAACGATAATTAGTTCGTCTTGTGGGTTGATCCAGATATCATCTACACCACCGGTAACGAAAAAGTTAGTAGCTGGATGGAGATAGGTGATACCACCGCGCAAGGCATCACGCCACTCATCCATTCGTTTATCAGCTAAAGGTACAGCGTCAATCTTATAATGTTTCATCAGCGGGTGCTTGGTAGCCGCAGCTCGGTGAATATCAAACTCTTTCTTTAATAAAGCATCTACTGCCGAGTTGAGCGCAAAAGGATATCCAGGCGGCTGACCGATGCCCAAGCGGCGATCAAGATAAAAACAGCGTGGACAGTTTAAAAATAAATCAATCTTGGATCGAGACAGGCGAAAAGGCGCCTTGGACTTGGGGTCAAAGACATTAGACGTTCTATTTGGATTATAATATTTTGACATCGCTAGCAGTGTATCACGCCTGAAATAATTCGCCAACCAAAAAGAAAGCCCCGTCCCTCCCGAAGGAAAGCGGGGCTCATGCACAGTGTCGCGACTTGACGTTAGGCGAAGACTGCCATTTCAGGCTCATGGATCTTACGGTCCATGAGCAGAATCTCGTCGAGAAAACCGACGAAAAGCAATTCCTGACGCGTCTGCCGAACTGAGCTATCTCCGGTCAGAGCCAGAACCCGCAGGGCGCTTACCAAATCGCGATGGCGCACTGAGGCCTGGAAAATCTGAAACAGTGACTTAGCGGTCCAGGTCAGGATAGGCGGGTCATTGGATCGCATGAGCTCATGCAGGCGATCCAGTGCCTCTCCCAACTCACCCATTGCGATCAAATCCTCCAATTCTTGAGCCAACTGCCAACCTCCTTGTAACGTTGTTTAGCGACAAACGCAGGTAAAACCTGCGAAATGAACGAAAATCTATTGTAATACGAAATTGAA
>CAYYYA010000004.1:19879-21246 GCA_964475975.1 uncultured Gammaproteobacteria bacterium
AAACGCAGGTAAAACCTGCGAAATGAACGAAAATCTATTGTAATACGAAATTGAAAAACGGTCAAGTCATACAACTAAACCGCTCTCTTTCGTCTGCTTATTGACCTTTAAAACTATATATTTTATAGTTCAATAATTCCACGTTCTCTGAAGCTGACAAGGAGGAAAAGACTCATGACCCGAGCTGAAGGAGCTTCACCGAGCACTCTGCAACTGGTGACAGCACATAACCGACAGGAAGCTTGGAGGACACTAGCCGCGCGTAGTCACGACATCGTCATTTGGGATGGACGTGAGACAGACCCGACAGGTCAGACTTGGATATTTTTCGTTGTTCACGTCCAGGTCGATTATGTTGGTCTTGGCTGGAGAGCGCCCTCGCCACACGTGAACTCGGATCTTCAGCGCTCTGCCTCTACGGTGTTTGTCTCCAATGATGATGTCACTACTGTCATCAATCAGTTGGGAGTGACCAACCCTATACGTCAGTAAGCGTGCACAAAAATGAAAACGACCTTTTGCCTTAGGGCATTAGGTCGTTGTTTATTATACGCTATTGTCCTGATAACAAATCCTGATTAACAATAACTACTTGCTTGGTAATAGTTTTGCCAGCTGCGTCTACCATAGGTTGATCACCTTCTGAAAGTTGGTAATCACCGTTATCAGCAAACAGAGTTACCAAAATTGATTGTCCGACAAACGTCGGTTCATTCAATACAACGGCCATAGAAGTATTCACACCTTTACTAAGATAACTACTAGAACCAAGGACCACTCCTGGTCGTCCTCCCAAATCTTGGTGTGCCACGATAAATCCACCAGTAGGTACTGTGGCTCGTTTGACTATAAAAAAAGTACCAGCTGGCTGACTCTCTACTACAAGATCTGGGGTAATATCGGTATCAGTATAATGAGCTAACTCTCCACCCCAAGGAATCTGATATATCCATAAAAAAAATATACCGATTATTACAGCAATAAAACCCCACCAACTATTTCTTGACTTCATTTTTTTTCTGATTATGACTAAAAAACATTTTTATCAATTCAATCAATAAGACAATTATCATAACGTACACTCCTATATACGTCCACATATATGGCTCTAGCGTTGCTGTTCCTAACAAATGCTGCAGCCAAGGCAGATATATAGCTGCTAATTGGAGACCAAAACTAACAGCAATGGCTAGATTAAGATACCAATTTGAAAATATATTGTGTCTCCAAATTGATAAACGAATATTACGTAAGCTAAACACATAGACTAATGTTGCTGTACCAAGCGCTGCAAACGTAGCTGTCTGCGCTACAGCAATAATCCCAGTTGTATACCAGACTAACCAAAATATTGCTAGAGCGCCCAA
>CAYYYA010000004.1:21346-25479 GCA_964475975.1 uncultured Gammaproteobacteria bacterium
ACAACTACTTCCGAAAAACTTCCAGCCATCAGATACAGAATAACTTTCTTAATATTATCGAAAATAACTCTTCCTTCTTTGACTGAGGTGACTATGGTCTGAAAATTGTCGTCCAACAATACGAGATCTGCCGTTTCTTTGGCTACTTCGCTCCCACTACCAAGAGCCACTCCTATAGTAGCCGCTTTGAGAGCTGGCGCGTCATTAATTCCGTCGCCGGTCATAGCTACCACTTCACCCCGAGATTGCCAAGCGCGGACGATTCGAAGTTTGTCAGCCGGCGTCACACGAGCATATACAACAATATCTTTTACCCGCTTCTTGAGTTCTTGATCTGATAATTGAGATAAAGCCTTACCGTCAATGATACTATCGCTCGTCACTGCTAATCCCAGCTGCTTGGCGATTGACCGAGCAGTAAGAATATTATCCCCCGTTATCATTACAGTGCGGATTCCTGAGCGCTGGGCCTGAAGAATCGTGGCTGCTGCCTCAGGTCGCAGAATATCCTGAATACCAATTAACCCAGCAAAAACATAGTCTTGAAAGTTACTAACTTCTTTTAATGGTTTGATGTCGAGCCTTGACCCCTCAACATAAGCGCAGGCAAGAACTCTCAAACCGCGCTTACTCATAGCTTGATAGTGACCAATGAGCTCAGCCCGAACTTTGGCATCCAATAACTTCACCTTATTATTCTCTAAATAGTAACCAACACCATCTACGATCATCTCCGCTGCGCCTTTGATAATTGCTAACTCCTTATTATCGTGGCGATGGCGGGTAACCATGTATTTACGAACAGAACTGAAAGATACAGTATCTAATCGTGGATATTGTGCATCAAGTCGTAACTTACTAAGACCATAGCTTTCGGCTGCTATGAGCAGAGCTCGTTCTGTCGGGCTACCGGCCTTCGTACCCTCTATAAGACCATCATTACACAGTGCGGCTAATTCAATAAGATGTTTTCCCTCATCTGGTAGAGCAGCGTCAGATTTCCATGAGAGGTGCCTATTATGTACTACGAGTTCTATGACGCGCATCTGCCCCAAGGTCAAGGTACCAGTCTTGTCAGTACATATCACTGTCGTTGATCCCAGTGTCTCGGCTGCCTGCAGAGCTCTTACTAATCCATGACGCCGAAGTATACGCTGCATACCAACGGTAAGCACGACAGTCAGACCTATTACTAATCCTTCTGGTATTGCTGCCACGGCCAAAGCCACTGATAAGCTAATCATCTCGCCAATGCCGTAATTATTCATGAGACCAAAAAAGAATACTAGGCAGCTGACTATAATAATTATGAGTGCTACATGTTTACTAAAACTATTCAACCGTTGTTGTAGCGGCGTCTCACCGTCACGAGTTGATTTCAATAATGTTGCAATTTCTCCAATAGCGGTCTGACCGCCGATAGCTACAACGATACCACGCGCACTTCCTTCAGTAACCAAGGTAGAACTATAAAGCATACTAACCCTGTCCGCCATAACAGCTCCCACTGATACTGGCTCTACCTGTTTTTTCACTGGTTCTGATTCACCTGTCAGTGGCGCCTCATTGATATGCAAATCTATCTCCGTCAATAACCGAATATCTGCCGGTATTTTATCTCCTGCTGAAACTACTATAGCATCGCCCACGACTATTTCTTCTACGGCAATATCCATCTGCTTACCATCTCGAATCACTCGAGCCCGCGGATGGACAATATCAGCGAGTGCGGCCAACGCCTTATTCGCTTTATACTCTTGAATAAAACCCATAACAACCTGAATAATAATAGCCAGAGCTATGACTTCAGCATCGAGAACATCTCCTAAAAGCAAGCTCGCTAAGCCGGCTGCTAGTAGAATATAAATTAGGGCATTATGAAACTGCAGGAAAAATATTTTTAATCCTGATAGTCTTTTTTCTTTTGTCAGAATATTCAAGCCGTCGCGCTTTAGTCTTTTTTTTGCTTCAGCCTGAGTCAAGCCATCAGCGGAAGATTTTACTTCAGCCAGAACTTTTTTCACTGACAAACTGTGCCACGGCGTTTGGGAGGACATATAATATAAGTATAGCATGAAAACTTCAGATAAAAACAAAAAAGATTCATTAATTATGAATCTTACTTTGACTAACTTTTATGTATTGGTGGGTCGTGCAGGATTTGAACCTGCGACCGTTTGCTTAAAAGGCAACTGCTCTACCAACTGAGCTAACGACCCAAATTTGAGATAACGCGCGAATAATACCTAATTATGAGTGACCTGTCAACCAAATATATTGAACTGGGGGCCATATATCAGTTAATAAATTGTTGACAAAATTGACCTTGATAATAGTCTAGCCACAGAGTACAATGACCCCACTATGAGCCGTATCCCGCCTAATAACCTAGAAGCTGAAACTAACCTCCTCGGCGCCCTCCTGCTCGACAAAGAGGCAGTCACCAAAGTGGCTGATCTTATCCGTCCGGAGGATTTCTATAAACCCCAACATGGCGACATCTATGAGGTTATGATCGATCTCTATGAACGTCGCGAACCAATCGATGTTTTGTCTGTTTCCAGTAAGCTCAAGGACGCTAAGCGGTTGGATCAAATCGGCGGGACCAGCACCCTGACAGCTCTGGCCGAAGGTGTCGTCTCTGCCTCGCATGTACTGCACTACGCACAAATCATTCAGAAGAAATCTACTTTGCGCAAGCTAGAACGCGCGGCTGCAGAGATCGCTGAATACAGTTTCCTCGAAGATCAGGATGTCGATGGATTATTAGATAAATCTGAGCAAAAACTCTTTCAAATCTCCCAGCGCTATCTGAAACAAAACTTCGTGCCGATCAAAAGCATTCTAACAGAAACTTTCGATCGTATCGACGAGCTTCATCGTGAAGCCGGCCAAATGCGCGGTCTACCGACAGGCTTCCATGATCTGGACAATATCTTGGCCGGACTACAAAAATCTGACCTCGTCATCTTAGCCGCCCGTCCATCCGTCGGTAAAACCACGCTGGCACTGGATATCCTGCGTCATGCAGCGGTGAAAAGTAAAGCCTCTGTCGGCGTCTTCAGTTTGGAAATGTCCAAAGAACAACTCGTTGATAAATTGCTCTGTTCTCAAGCTGGAGTTGATCTCTGGAAAATGCGTACCGGCAAACTCTCCGACCGCGAAGGAGACGATGATTTCCCGCGTATCGGTCAGGCTATGGGTGTCTTATCTGAAGCGAAAATTTTTATCGATGACACTGCTTCGTCGAATGTAATGGAAGTCCGAACCAAGGCGCGACGTTTGAAGCTGGAGCACGGACTTGATTTACTGATCGTTGACTACCTGCAGCTGATGGAAGGCCGCAGTCTGGACAATCGTGTGCAGGAAATCGCCGAGATTACCCGAGCGCTGAAAGCTATCGCCCGTGAACTGCAAGTACCGGTATTAGCTCTGTCACAGCTGTCCCGTGCTGTTGAATCACGTTCACCAGCTATTCCAAAGTTAGCTGACCTGCGCGAATCTGGATCTATTGAGCAAGACGCTGATGTGGTTATGTTCATCTATCGCCGAGCTAAAGATAAAGGCCGCGACTGCCCAGAAGAGGAACGCCATATGGCAGAAATTCATATTGAAAAGCACCGTAACGGTCCGACTGGTATCGTCAAACTGTTCTTCGATGAGAATACTGTGTCATTTAAAAATATGGACCAACACAGACAGCCCTCTACCCCAGTAGGCACGACCAATATGGCTCCACCGCCCCGCTATTATGAAAGCCCTACTGATCTCCCTTTCAGCGCTGTGCCTCAAGTAAACTAGCCCCATTTCCTTAATTCTTATTTCTTAACTCTTAATTTAAAGCTATGTTCAATAAGCTCAAACAATTCAATGATCTTCGTAAGCAAGCTAACGATCTCAAAAGTATCTTAGCTAAGGAAGAAGTAACAACAGAATCCTCAGCTGTCACTATTATCATGGATGGCAATCAGGAAATTAAATCCGTAAAAATTAATGCTGAGTACCTCGAAGCTGGTAAGAAGGCCCAATTAGAAAATGAAATAGCCGACAACACAAATAAAGCCATCAAAAAGGTTCAGCGTCTGATGGCTGAAAAAATGAAAGATATGGGAGGTTTCAACATCCCAGGCATG
>CAYYYA010000004.1:25579-30517 GCA_964475975.1 uncultured Gammaproteobacteria bacterium
ATGAACCATTTACCGGACTTCATAAAAAAAGTAGTCACTCATTTCGACCGCCTGCCTGGTATCGGCCCCAAAACTGCGACCAAGCTAGTTTTTTATTTGCTGCAAGACTCGGGTGAAGCTCAGAGCTTTGCTCACGATCTCCTTGAGGCTAGTGGCAAAACGATTTTCTGCCAACGCTGTTTTAATCTGTCTGACCAGGATTTATGTTCTATCTGCCGCGACCCCCAGCGTAATCAGCAGCAGGTTTGCATTGTAGCCCAAAGCCAAGATTTGGAAGCCGTAGAAAGAGTCAGTAGCTATAATGGCGTCTATCATATCCTCCACGGCACGCTCAACCCTCTCGAGGGCATTACACCTGATCGGCTCAAAGTTAAAGAATTACTCCAACGTATCAAAGATGAAAATGTGGAAGAAATCATCCTCGGTCTAGACCCGACCATGGAAGGCGAAGCCACGAGTATGTACCTTGCAAAATTACTAAAACCACTGGAAATAAAGGTTACCAAGCCAGCTCGCGGATTGCCTATGGGTAGTAACATTGAGTATACTGATGAGGTGACGCTGTCGTCGGCTTTGGAAAATAGAAAAGAAGTTTAGAATAGTATTAGGTATGAAGTAGAACAAACCACTGTGGTTAATAAGAGAGATACTTAATACTTACTACCTTATACTTCATACAAAAAAAACAGCCGCCTCAACGGTCTGTTTTTAATTACTACAAACTAATTTTAGCAATCTTCACTTCAGTAAAATGCTGCCGATGACCAACGGTACGCTTATAGCGAACCTTTGACTTGTATTTTACTACCGTTACTTTCTTGGCTTTAGCATCGCGGACGACCTCAGCTTCGACGGCAGCACCCTTGATATAAGGACTACCTAAAGTAATACCCTTATCATCAGCTATCATCAGTACCTCTGGGAAACTGAATTTCTTGCCGTCATGGGTTAATTTTTCTACTTTGATCGTTTGGCCTTCAGTAACTTTATACTGTTTTCCGCCGGTTTTGATGATTGCGAACATAATAAATTTCAATAGATTAAGTGTCAGAAGTATACGCTAAGCGTGATATTTTGTCAACCTTTTGGGGCTTTATGGCGGTTTTTGACCCATATCTTCCATGATGATTATCTATGCAGTATACTTACTGCATATGACAAACAAAAAAACTACCATCTTTACGGTTCTACGCCTAACCCAAGGATGGATTTTCTTATGGGCGTTCTTTGATAAAGTCTTTGGCTGGGGTTACGCTACCAAGCCAGCACAAGCTTGGATCAACGGAGGCTCTCCAACTGCAGGCTTCCTCAGCCACGCACCAAACGCGTTGGTACATAGTCTGAGTGGTCAGCTATGGGTTGATTGGCTCTTTATGCTTGGACTACTTGGTTTAGGCTTAACGCTTATCCTCGGCATTGGGCTAAAAGTAGCTGCTGTCAGCGGGTTCTTCTTGATGGTTTTGATGTGGTTGGCACTTTTACCATTGGTAAACAATCCATTCATCGATGAACACATTGTCTACGCTCTACTCTTCCTTATCTGGCCACAAATAACAGAGACGCCAACCTGGTGGCGTCGGAGCATGTTGGTCAAATCACTACCGTGGTTAGCCTAGTGGTATCGAACTGTATCACCCACCTTGATCTGATACCGTTGCACAAAACCGGCTGGAACCTCCAAGACAGTATCTATTAACTGCTCTGAGGAATAGATTGGTAAATTATCTTGCTGCTGCAAATCAGCAGGTGGTTGAATATTTTCAGATATTTGAGTAATTTTCGATCCTCGAAGCCATATTATATCTAGTGGTATAACCATATCTTTCATCCAAAACTGATAATGTGATGCGGTTGGAAAAAGAAACAGCATCCCTTCGTTCCATTCCAGATGATCCACACCTCCCAGTCCTCGTTCTAGCTCGGCCTGAGTACTCGCCAACCTTACAGCTACAGTCTGCCCACCAATATCGACGAAGCGGATCCTACCATCACGCGTATAAAGATAACCAATCACAACAATGATAGCTAGCGCAAACAAGAAAGCTAAGGTTTTTTTTATCATGCCGATTTTTTTGGTGTGATAATGAAAAGCAAAAATATCATAGCTAAAACTAATACACCGAGAGCGATAATCTTGCCAATTGAAGTAGTAAAGAATGATACGCTTCCGAAGAGTAAAGCGAGAAAACTCATAAATAATACTACCTGTCTCTGACTCCAACCAAGCTGCAGGAAACGAAAATGAATATGCCCATCGTCTCCAGCCATAGGATTGTGTCCGCTGCGAAGTCGACGAACAATTGACCAGACGACATCCAACATTGGCAAACCCATAACTAATAAAGCAGTGGCAATCTTACCTCCGGTCAATATCGACAACACGCCTAACGTAAATCCCAAGAAGGTGCTGCCTGACTCTCCTAAAAATATCTTTGCAGGATGCCAATTCCAAAACAAAAAACCAACTAATGATCCTGCTAAGATGATAGCAATGTATGAGGTGATCGATTGGGGTATATCCCAGAACAAGCTAACTCCAAAAATAACGAGAGCTGCAATGCCCGAGACTGATGTAGCTAGTCCATCAAGACCGTCTAATAGTTTAGTCGTATACATTGTGGCTAATAACCATAAGAAAGCCAAACTATCAGCCAGTGGCAGCCATAAGCGACTATATCCAAAAAAAGTGGATCGTCCTGCGGGCCATTGATTAAGGTAAATCAATCCTCCAAAAGGATTCGTCACGTAGGCAACCTGTAGTCCTGCCACAATAACGATTACGGCTGCAACTATAGGAAAAAACAGCGACTGATACCAGTGTAGAGCGCGACGATCGTCCAAGAATCCTCCCAGCATCAACACTGCTCCAGCGATGAAAAAACCTAGTAATAACGTACCACTCACTTGTGAGCCGACTAGCTTACCAGCAAACCAAAGCCCAGCTGTGATTACCGACATCGTTAGATACAAAGCCCAACCACCTAATAACGGGACAGGTTGACGATGAATTTTACGTTCTGAAGTAGGGTAGTCCAAAATTTTCCAATGAAGCGCTAACCTACGAACCAGCCCAGTCAACAAACCTGCTAGGACAGCGGCTAAAGAGAATATAAAAAAATATTCAAGAGCCCATCTCATGATGACGGTCTATAAAGGTTTGTAAAATACGTGCCGCTGAGACATCATCGATAGGTTTACCATCTTGTCGGACATCAGCCCCACCAGAGGTCATACGCTCATCTTCCATGATAATCTCTTTATCAACACTAGACTGCAATGCTTTGATAAAAGCGTCCGTGGCGTTAGTACGCTCTGTAATCTTACCCTGCAAACTAAGCGGCCATCCGACAACGATTCGATCGATATGTTCCGAGATGATAATTTTTTTTATCTCCGCAATCAGAGCATCATCACCAGTATAATCAATAATTTTCCATGGTAAAGCAGGGCCAGTTGATTCTGCTAGGGCCAGACCAATTCTTTTACTTCCGTAGTCAATGCCTAAATACATAATTACGTCAAAATTCTATAGCCATCAGCCGTTACTGCAACTGTTTGCTCCCAGTGAGCTGCTAAAGAATGATCAGCCGTCATAACATCCCAATGATTTGGAGCGATTACTACACGCCAATCGCCTTGTGCTACCATCGGCTCAATAGCCAAAATCATGCCCTCTTCTAACACTACCCCATCTTGGGGTTTACCATAGTTTGGGATTGATGGCTCTTGGTGCACTGCTTTGCCAACACCATGACCGGTAAATTCACGAATAACGGAAAAACCATGTTTTTCTACATAGCTTTGGACCGCTTGACCAATAGCTCCTGTCTTGATACCAGGTCGTATAACATCAAGACCGAGCTGTAGAGCTTCACGAGTAACGGTGATAAGTCTTGTTGTTTCTTTGGAAACAGTACCGACGGGTACGGTCATAGCCATATCTGTATAGTAACCCTGATACACCACACCGAGATCCAAAGTAACGATATCACCATCATTCAATGGTTTATCAGTCGCGATACCGTGAACTACACAATCATTAATGCTGACACAGAGAGCGTTGGGGTACGGCGGCTGTCCATAGCCTTTAAAAGCTGGCTTTGCACCTGCTTGCTTAATAAGCGCTTCAGCTGCCTGATTAAGTTGCACACCTGTCACTCCAGGCTGTACCAAACCAACGACCGTATGAAGCGTATCACGAAGGATTTTACCACCTTGAGCAACTTTTTCTATTTCGTCAGCGGTAAAATAATTCTTCATAACTGTCTTAATAACAATTCTAAATGATGAGCGATATGATCAATCTCTTGCTCACCATTGACGCGTATTAATTTGCCGAGCGATTCATAATAGCCAATTACCTTTTCTGTTTCACTGTGATAGATAGCTAGTCGCTGACGAACAGCTTCTTCATGATCATCTTCGCGACGAGTTAATTCGGCGCCATCATAATCACATATATCTTTTACTTTCGGTGGGTGAGTTAAAGTATTAAAAATATGTCCGTGCGGACAATTGACACGCGTAACAATACGACGGACAGCTTCTTGGTCGCTAATTTCAAACAGCACAATACTATCCAATGGACTCATCTGTTCTAGTGTCTCAGCTTGATCGAGGCTTCTCGGAAACCCATCAAGGACATAACCTTGACCAGCCTTAAGTTGAGACAGATGGTTTACCAAAATATCAATAGTCAACTGTGTAGGCACAAGTGTTCCAGCCGTCGTAATACGCCTAATTTCTGCTCCTTCAGGAGTCTGAGCCTTAGCTGCCTCACGAAGCATTGCTCCCATACCAAGAATCGTATAGCCAAAATGATCAGCTAGGAGCTGAGCTTGGGTTCCTTTACCTGACCCTTGAGGGCCAAGGAAAGATAATTTTAGATTGAGGCGTAAATCTTTATGAGACATTATACGTTGGCATTGTAGCGGAAAG
>CAYYYA010000004.1:30617-43676 GCA_964475975.1 uncultured Gammaproteobacteria bacterium
AACAAAAAACCGTCCAGTCTCCCAAACGGTAATCCTAAAAAGCTACCACTCACTCGCCCACTACCTATATTTCGTAATCTCTCATCACCAACTGCGAATCAATCTGCTTGACCGTTTCAATAATAACAGCCACAACGATCAGAAGACTCGTACCACCGACAGTCAGAGTTGCGATGCCACTAATCTGCTGAATAATAACAGGTAAGACCGCAATCAAGCCTAAGAATAAGGCGCCAGCCAAGATGATTCGATTCATCACGGTTTGGAGATACTGCGCTGTTTGAGCACCTGGACGAATACCAGGAATAAAACCTCCCTGTTTTTGTAGATTTTCTGCAATCTGCTCTGGCTTGAAGACAACCGCAGTATAGAAATAGGTAAAAGCAAAAACCATAACAAAATAAAGAATGGCATAAATTGTTTGATCAGAGAACAACCGTATTGTTTCGTTAGCAACATTAGCTACCCACGGGATATTTGAAGTGGCAAAAAAACGAGCAGCAAGAGGTGGGAATAAGACCACTGAAATTGCAAAAATAATCGGAATAACTCCTGCTTGATTAACCCGCAGAGGCAGATACGTATTCACACCACCTGAAGAGGTATTACCTCGCATTTGGCGAGCATAGGTCACCGGTATGTTACGCTGACCTTCGGTGATAACAATGATAGCAATAATGGTAATCAAACCAATAATCGCAAAGGTTATTAGATTGACTAATTGAGACGATGGATCAAATACTGCAGCCGTATTGCTAATCGTTGTTGGTAAAGAAGCAACTATGCCGGCAAAAATGATCAAGGAAACTCCGTTTCCGACTTTCTTCTCGGTTATCAGTTCACCAATCCAGACCAAAAACATAGTACCAGCAGTAGCCACTATCAAAGCGCTCGCCCATTGATACCAATTCAAATCACCTAATAATCCTTGGCCTTGACGTTGCAAAATAATCATAAAACTATAAGCCTGAATCACTGCCAATGGCACTGTCAAAATTCGTGTGTACTGGTTGATACGCTTCTGTCCAGACTCTCCTTCTTTCTGCATTTCTTCCAGTCTTGGCACAATCATCACGAGCAACTGCAAGATAATTGAAGCAGTAATATAAGGACCAACACCAAGCATGACCACAGAGAAGTTCTTCAAACCACCACCAGAAAAGACGTTAACCAAACCAAAAATTTGATTGTTAGCGAAGAAGTCTTTTAGTCGGCTTGCATCAATACCTGGAATTGGAATATGAGCAGCAATGCGATATATAAAAAGCATAGCCAAGACGAAAAGAATCTTGTTACGAACTTCTTTAGCGTTCCAAATTTGTTGTAATCTGTTCATTGAGTATTAAGCAATAGATGCTTCTGGCTCTGCTTCGGCTGAAGCACCATGTTTGACTTTCACTGGAGGCACTGGCACAGGCAATATTTCTACCTTACCGCCAGCCTTAATAATAGCTTCTTGCGCTGAAGGAGTAAAGGCGTGTGCTTTGACTTGTAATTTTTTCTTGAGCAAACCGCCGCCGATAATCTTAATGCGGGTCATAGCTCCCTTAGCTGTGAAACCGGCCTGTTGAATTTTTTTCAAAGTTATAACTTCACCATCTTGAAAAGCACCATCCAATTGACGCAAACTGATAGCAACCATCTCAGGGGCTAGTGATTTGAAACCACGGCTCTTCGGTACTCTCAAAATGTATCCTCGTACACCTTTCAATACCAAACCTCCGCGACCACCGGAACGTGCGCGCTGACCTTTGATACCTCGCGTAGAATAGGTACCGCGACCGCTCGCATTACCACGGCCACGACGCTTAGCATCTTTGGTTGATCGACTTGGTTCTAGAGAATGTAAGGATAACATAAGTGTAATTAAGCTTTCTTAGAAACTGTTTTTTTAGCCTCTGATTCTACTATGACTACTTTTTCTTTTGCTTCGTCATGAGATGATCCGTATTTCATGCTTGTTAAGGCAATAAAGGTAGCATGAACATTAGTAATCTTATTATTAGTACCTAGAATCTTAGCGCTGATATCCTGAATACCAGATAACTCCAAAACTGAACGAACAGCACCACCAGCTTTGATACCCGTACCTTTGCGAGCAGGCTTGAATAGAATCTGAGCAGCTTTATATTTAACTTTGATTACATGTGGGATTGTACCATTGACGCTTCTGACTGTAACCAAATTTTTCTTAGCTTTAGTTGCAGCTTTATTCATAGCGATAGAAACATCCGCACCTTTAGCTAATGCCCAACCGAGACGTCCTTTACCATCACCAACAACGATACATGCACGGAAGCGCATACGCTTACCTCCAGCCATCACACGAGTAACACGAGCCAAGTCTATCATCTTCTGATCAAACTCATCCTTCTCGCGTTCTGGGCGACGACCGCGACCACCAGCAGAACCTCGTCCGCCTGGTCGTTGTCCTGGACGTTGACCAAAACGGGGTTTGTTCTCTGTTGCTGCTACTGGCTCTGATTGTGGAACTTTTTCTTCTGCCATAATTAAAATTTTAATCCTGCTTCACGGGCTGCCTCAGCCAGAGCTTTGACTCGTCCATGATATTTAAATCTGCCTTTATCAAAAACAACTTCTGTAACTTTCTTCTCTAGAGCCTTCTGAGCAATTAAAGTTCCAACGGCTGCAGCGCGAGCCACACCATTCATCTTCTCACCTTTAATTTCTCCATCACGAGCAGCCACCAATACCTTGCCCTGCTTATCAATAATCTGAGCATACATATGCTTCAAACTGCGAAAAACAGATAAGCGTGGTCTATCAGAAGACGAGAGCTTGGCACGAGCTCGAATTTGTCTACGGATACCTAATTGTCGTTTAATTTTATTCTGATCTTTCATATATATGATTTAGAGAAATTATCCTCCGGCTTTTACAACTTTACCAGCTTTACGACGGACAACTTCATCAGTATAACGTATACCCTTGCCTTTATATGGCTCTGGTTCCTTAATATGTCGAATTTCAGCTGCGGTCTGGCCTACAACTTGCTTATTAATACCCTCGATAGTAATAATATTTTTCTCCACACTTAAGGTAATTCCCTCTGGAGCCTTATAGAGTACGGGATGAGAAAAACCAACGTTGAGTAATAAGTCTTTGCCCTGCATAGCAGCTTTGAAACCAATACCGTTAATTTCTAGTTGCTTTTTGAAACCTGTAGCAACTCCTTCAACAATATTCTGAATCAGAGAGCGAGTAAGTCCCCAAATAGCTCTCTGCTTCTTCGTCTCCTCATCGGCAATAGCCACGGACAAACCTTCATCAGTCTGGCTAATTGAAGTCCAAGGGTGTGTCATTACTTCTAATGTTCCTTTTGGACCTTTGGCACTGACTTTCTGACCGTCAATCGTTACGGTAACACCAGCTGGTAATGTGATTATTTTTTTTCCAATTCTAGACATAATAGTATTATTACCAAATTTCAAACATTAATTCTCCGCCAATGTGTTCTTTCTTGGCTTGAATATTAGAAACTAAACCTTTAGAAGTTGAGATTACTGCCAATCCTAAACCATTTAATATCGTAGGAATTTCTTTTGAGCTTACGTAGACAGGACGACTAGGTTTACTGACACGTTTAATATGACGAATAGCTGGAGTACCGTTGCTTCGATACTTCAAAACCAACCGCATCTGATCGTATTGTGGTCCCTGCTCTTCACGATCAATTTTTTCTACTTTGACGATATATTTTTCCGTCTCCAATAACTTAGCAATTTCAAAACGAAGTCTTGAGTATGGCAAAACTATCTCTGGCTTTTTTACAGCCATAGCATTTCGAATCCGTGTTAATAAATCTGCTATTGTATCTGACATATCAATTATTCAATGAATCAATTATTGTATTAATCTTACCAACTTGACTTCTTCACACCTGGAAGCTCACCTTTATTTGCTAACTCTCGGAAACAGATGCGGCACAATCGAAACTTACGCATATAGGCTGATTTCTTGCCACAGCGCCAACAACGTCGTACAACCCGAGTAGAAAATTTCGGTTTCGTTAACGATCGAGTTGATTTTACAATTTGTGCTTCTGTTGCCATAGTAATTATTTTTTCTTCTTAGCTACCTTTTTAGTTTTCTTCACTACCTTGGATGATTGCGCCATAAAAGGAAATCCAAAGGCCCGTAACAAAGCAATCGCCTGAACATCATTCTTAGCTGTCGTATTGATAGCTACTTCTAATCCGTGTATTTTCTCAATCTCATCAGATTTAATTTCTGGAAAGACAATGTGCTCGCGGAAACCGACGCTGAAATTGCCATGTCCGTCGAATCCTTTATGCGGTTCTAATCCGTGGAAATCACGGATACGAGGAAAGGTAATATTCACTAATTTCTCAAGGAAATCATACATACGTTGACCGCGTAAAGTAACCGTAGCACCCACAACCATACCTTCGCGAATTTTAAAGTTTGAAATAGAAATCTTGGCCTTAGTCAAGATTGGCTTTTGTCCAGAAATGCGCTGCAAAGTATTAACGGCGACTTCTGTAAAGCTCTTATCGGTTAATGATTTGCTTAAACCAATATTAAGCACAACCTTTTTAATTTTAGGAACGGCATTAATATTTTTCAAACCCAACTCAGTCTGCAAAGCAGGAGCAATGGTTGTACGATATTGTTGTTGTAAATCTTTCATAATTACGCTTTCTTTGCTTCTTTAGCAGAGGCTGGTTTAGCTTCACGAACTGCAGCTTCTAATAATTTTACGTTACTGACATGAATTGGTCCAAAGAACTCCACGCGCTGACCGCTATCACTTTTGCGCTGAGCCTTTATATACTTATACATCGTATTCACACCTTCAACCACGACTAAGTTATCAGCACGCAATACCTGCATTACCTTACCCTTCTTACCACGGTCCTTACCGGCTAATACTTGGACTTGATCGTTAATGTGTAGTTTAATCTTGGCCATATGATTACAAAACTTCCGGAGCTAATGAGTTAATCTTGATGAATCCCTTGGCGCGGAGCTCGCGGGCAACCGGTCCAAAGATACGTGTACCTTTTGGTTCTTTACTTTTTTTATCAATAATGACACAGGCATTCTCATCAAAGCGAATATAGGTACCATCTTTACGTCTGATTTCTTTGCGTTGGCGCACCACAACTGCATGATGAACTTCACCCTTTTTCACAGGTTGATGTGGCTGAGCAGATTTAACAGCTACGGTAATAATATCACCAATCTGTCCATACCGTTTCTTGTAGCCGCCAAGTACCTTAATAACCTGGACGATTTTAGCGCCAGAATTATCAGCTACTTTTAACATTGAACGTTCTTGTACCATATATTTACTTTATCTTCTTGCTTCTACTTCTTAACTACTCTCCACTTTTTGTCTTTGGAAATTGGTCTACAAGCTTCAATCGTAACTACCTGCCCTACGCGAATAGCATCATCCTCATTATGAGCCTTGTACTTCTTGGAAACTGTGTACTGTTTGTGGTATTTAGGATGATAGGTTACACGATCAACACGAACCACGACAGTCTTAGCCATAGCTGTGCTGACAACGGTACCTTCTAGTCTGCGTGTTTGTGCGATTTTCTTTTCCATATACTTATTTCTTATCAGCTTGATTACGTTGATTCAGAGCTGTCAAAACTTGAGCGATGAGGCGTTTTACCTGTCTAATCTCCCGGACATTCTTCATCTGATTATTAGCTAAGCTAAAATTCAATTCACGAAGCTTCACTTGAGATTCCTTCAAAGTCTCATGTAATTTACGAACATCAGATGTAGCTAATTCTTTGAATTTCATATTATTTGACAATAAACTTAATCTTCACCGGTAGCTTATGTCCAGCTAAAATCATAGCTTCACGTGCAATTTTTTCATCCACTCCGCTCATTTCAAATAGCATGGTTCCCGGCTTCACGACAGCTACATAATGATCAACTGCTCCTTTACCTTTACCCATCGGCATTTCATTTCCTTTAGAGGTGATTGGTTTGTCTGGGAAGATACGAATCCAAATATTACCACCACGTTTAGTGTAATTTGCCATCACGCGTCGAGCTGATTCAATCTGACGTGAGCTAACCCAAGCAGCATCCAAAGATTTGATACCAAACTGACCAAAACTAATAGTAGTCATGCGCGTGGCATTACCTTTGATTTGATCACCGCGCATTCCTTTGCGGTATTTAGTTTTCTTTGGTGCTAACATATTATAGGTAAGTAGTCTTGTATATTACTTTTTAGCTTCTTCTCGTTTCACTTTGTTTTCTTCTTTTGCTTCAAATTGCAAACCTTTATAAATCCAAATTTTTATACCAATCGTTCCGTATGTTGTCTGAGCTACTCCTCGTGAATAAGCGATATTAGCTCGTAGGGTGTGAAGGGGAATCTTACCTTGGGTCAGTGTCTCGCGTCGAGCAATTTCAGCACCATTGAGACGTCCGCTAATAACGATCTTTACACCCTCTGCTCCCGCTTTCATTACCTTCTCAATTGTCTGCTTCATGACACGTCGGAAAGCAATACGTTTCTCGATATCAGCAGCCATCATCTGTAAGACAGCGCCTGGTGATAAATTTATTTTATCTACTTCAACTACGTTTATCTTTAAATTAACTTTTGGAGGTAAATATTTTTGCGCGATAATCTTTTTTAAATCTTCAATTCCAGTACCGCCACGACCAATTACCAAACCAGGTTTAGCCACAGTAATATTGATAGTGATTTCTCCTCGTGATCGTTCAATCTCAATACGGTCGATACCAGCCTCTTTAATTTTTGATTTCAAAAATTTACGAATCTTAATATCTTGCTCAAGTAATTGAGAATATCCCTGACCACTATACCACTTGGAAGACCATTGCTGTGTCAACCCGAGGCGAAATACTACTGGATTTACTTTCTGTCCCATATATTTATTTGGTCTTTTTAACAGTCGCTTTCTTAGCAGCTGGTTTCTTCGGCGCTTTAGCTTCTTTCTTCACCGGTGTTTTAGCTACGGATTCAACCTTATTTACTGATTCTGCTTGCGGTTTGCTATCGGATTTTGCTACCTTAGCTGGCTTTGCGGCAATAATAATGTGCAGATGAGCGGCATGCTTCTTATAACCATGAGCTGCACCCATAGCAGCAGGACGAATACGTTTCAAAGCTACACCTTGGTTAACAAAAATTGTTTTAACAAATAGATCTTCAGCCTTAAGCTCTGCATTGTGCTTAGCGTTCGCTACTGCAGAACGTAAAGTCTTGAGAACCAGTGGTGCGCTGCGCTGGCTCATCAACATCAAGCGTCGCTCAGCCTCAAGCACAGATAAACCACGGATAGCCGAAGCCACCAATCGCATTTTGCGAGAGGAAACTCGTACGTGTCGTAATTGTGCTTTGATCTCTGTCATGTTTGTAATCTAATACGTTATGCTTGGATATTAATTATTTCTTGGCTGGCGCTGCCTCTGCTTTAGCCATCTTACCACCGTGATTGATAAACTTCTTAGAAGGTGAGAATTCACCGAGCTTATGACCAACCATATTTTCTACAACTAAGACGTTAATATGATTCTTTCCGTTGTGTACACCGAAGGTAAATCCGACCATCTCAGGAGTAATAGTGCAAGCCCGAGACCAAGTCTTAATAACTTCTTGAGAGCCAACTTTTAACTTCGCTACTTTCTTTAGTAGGCGTTCATCAACGTAAGGTCCCTTTTTTAAACTTCTTGACATAGCGGTAAATTATTTACTTCTGCGTTTAACGATTAATCTGTTGGAGTATTTCTTACTCTTACGAGTGCGAACACCCAAAGCATGCTTACCAGTATACGTCTTAGGATACTTCAAACCAATTGAGTTCTTAGCTTCTCCACCACCATGAGGATGGTCAACTGGGTTCATTACCTTACCACGAACAGTAGGTTTGATACCACGATGGCGCATACGTCCAGCTTTACCCCAACGTACGTTGAAGGCTTCTGGATTACTTGGCACACCAATAGTAGCTGAACAATCCTGACTAAGCAAACGAATTTCGCCTGATGGCAGTTTCACTTGCGCTTTCACACCATCCAGAGCCATCAAGGTTGCAGAATTTCCAGCGCTGCGACAAATCTTACCACCACCGTTAACAGCCAGCTCTACATCATAGATCAACATACCGGTTGGGATGAAGCGAAGAGGCATACGGTTACCTGCTTGGATAGCGATAGCGTTCTTTGAAGACATAACCTTATCTCCCACTTTCATCTCTTGACCAGCCAGAATGTATCGTTTAGCTCCATCAGCATAGTTTAATAAAGCAATGCGAGTGTTGCGGTTTGGATCATATTCGAGAGCCACAATAGTTGCTGGGATATCAAATTTATCTCTCTTGAAATCAATTATACGGATAAACTGCTTAGCCCCGCCTCCCTTGTGACGAACAGTAATAGAGCCCGTGTTATTGCGACCTGAAAATTTCTTACGTGGATATACCAAAGACTTCTCAGGGCGTTTATCTGAGATCATCACATCCTTCAGAACACTAGTGTGTCTGCGGGCGGAAGTAGTTGGTCTGTATAATTTAATCGGCATATCCTTAATTTTGACTTTTGAATTTTAACTTTTTCTTTATACTCCCTCAAAAACAGTAATTTTCTGATCACCTTTCAGTGTAACAATAGCTTTCTTGACTGCGTTTGTGCGTCCTACACCGCTAACACGACGCACATTCTTACCCTGAATCTTAATCATCTGCACTGAAACAGCATCAACATTATACATAGCTTTCAACGCTTTCTTAACTTCAATTTTGTTAGCGCGTGGTGCTACTGACAGCACATATTGGTGTTGCGCGTGCAAGCGAGCTGATTTTTCGGAAATTACTGGTCCAAGAATAATTGATTGTAGAGAGTAACGCGAAACCTGTTTATCAGCCGTTGCTGGTTTTTCTGTAACTGAATCTTTGGCTACAACCTTTTTTTCAGATGTAGCTACTACTTTTTCTTCAGTTTTTTTATTAAAAATTCCCATATTAGCGATATATACTTTCTAAACGTTCTAACAACCGTTGTGGGATAATCAACCACTCATACTTCATCAAGTCAACAACATTTAAACTGTGAGCGGCGATTGTCTGAACCCGAGGTAGATTCTTAGCTGCGCGGATAACGGAAGCATCTTCTGCGTCTGTCACAATCATAGCCTTGCGACCCTTACTTGGAAATTTTTGTAGAGCACCGCTTAATGATTTGGTCTTACTCTCGCCTAAAGTCATAGAGTCAACAATAATCAAACGTTCGCTTTTAACTTTATCAGACAAAACCATAGCTAAAGCTTTGCGACGCATCTTCTTATTAATATCCAAATGATAGTTGCGTTCGTTCGTAGGACCAAACGTGACACCTCCACCGACCCAGATTGGCGAACGAGTAGATCCGTGACGTGCACGACCAGTTCCTTTTTGTTTCCATGGTTTCTTACCACCTCCACGAACTTCACCTCGACCCAAGGTATGAGCGATAGAAGCGCGGCTTGCCGCTTGCTGCGCTACAACTACCTGCTGGATCAAAACTGGTTTTGAAACAACACCGAAAAGTCTAGCAGGCAATGTCTGCTTGCCAACTTCAGCTCCCGTCATATTGTATACTGGTACTTTGATTTCTGACATATGATTATTTTGCTTCTTCAACCGCAGGCTGATCTTCTGTTACTACTGGCGCTTCAGCTACTGGTTCATCAGCCACAGGCTGATTTTCTGTTGCTGGTTCAACAATCTCTGTATTAGCTTCTGGCTGATCAGTTTTTACTTCTTCTGTCTTTTCTACAACTGGAGTAGCAACTTGTCGTATAACTAAATCTCCATCAGTCTGTAGCATTACCAAACCATTGCGAGCTCCAGGTACAGCACCTTTGAGATAAATCAGATTGTTTGCCTGATCAATTTCTACAATTTCTAAATTTAAAACCGAAACATTCTCATCGCCCATATGACCGCCCATGCGTTTACCTTTGAAAACGTGTTGAGGTTCACCGGCTCCAATAGAACCCGGCATGCGCTCTTGGTCTTTGTGACCGTGAGACTTCGGAGCACCATGGAAACCATGACGCTTAACAACACCTTGGAAACCTTTACCTTTGGAAACACCAGTCACTTTGACTTTATCACCAACTGCGAAGGTAGAGAGATCAATCTGCTGACCGCGTTCTACTTTGTCGGCAGCGATAAACTCACGTAGCCAACGGAAATTTGCTAAATTCTTTAGATGTCCCTGTAATGGCTTGCTCAAAGTTTTCTTATGACCATAACCAACCTGAATAGCTGTGTAACCGTCCTTCTCTCCTTTTACCTGAGTAATAGTATTTGGCTCAGCTTTAACCACGGTCACTGGCATAACAGTACCGTCAGGTGCAAACTTCTGGGTCATTTCAACTTTTTGTCCTAGAATAAATTTCATATTGCCTCTAAGTGGTTTTAAATGAAAACCACGATTCTATACTTAACGCATATTGTTAAGGACAAAATCGTGGCTACCAAATAGGCGACAACTTTCGCCTGAGTTATTTGATGACTGTCTACTGCAGAGCTTAGCACTCTGCCGAACGATTTTCCTTACTGAGATTCAAATCCCTGTATCTACTTTCTCCTTCGACCCGCTTCGCTCTCGCTTATCGAGGCGAGCAAGCTCAGGAGAGTTGGCTACAAACAATAGGAATCCCTTACTAACTTATGTATTATTTAATTTCAATATCTACACCGGCAGGCAATGAGAGACTCGTTAGAGCATCAATAGTCTTTGCCTGAGGATCAATAATGTCAATCAACCGTTTGTGTGTACGCATTTCAAACTGGTCGCGAGCATTCTTGTGAACAAAGGTCGCACGCAATACTGTGTATTTCTGTTTCTCCGTAGGAAGTGGGATTGGACCGACTACCTTAGCTCCGCTCCGTAAAGCAGCGTCAATGATAGTCTTTGTCGATTGATCAATAATCTTATGATCAAACGATTTAATCTTAATCCGAATACGTGAGTGTACTTCGGGTGTTCCTTCGGTTGTTTTGTGCGTACTTGTTGCCATGTAAATATTAGTAATGAACTGATCTCAAGGTACAAAATGCTACTACAGCTCACTTCGAGGTTTCCCGAAGTGAGCTGTTTTAGATATTATTTTATAATTTTCGTTACCACACCAGCGCCTACAGTATGACCACCTTCGCGGATAGCGAAGCGACCCTGCTCTTCCATAGCAACTGGAGCAATCAACTTAACGTTCAAGGTAACAGTATCTCCAGGCATAACCATCTCAGTACCTTCTGGTAAGATAACCTCACCTGTAACATCGGTAGTACGGAAGTAGAACTGTGGTTTATAACCTTTGAAGAATGGGGTATGACGACCACCTTCATCCTTACCTAAGATGTATACTTCGGTAGTGAATTCAGTGTGTGGAGTTACAGAACCTGGCTTAGCCAATACTTGACCGCGTTCTACTTCGTCTTTCTTCGTACCGCGGAGCAAGATACCAGCGTTATCACCAGCCATACCAGACTCTAACTGTTTGTTGAACATTTCAATACCAGTAACAGTAGTTTTCAGAGTTGGATGTAAACCGATAATTTCCATTTCTTCACCGATCTTAACCTGACCGCGTTCAATACGACCGGTAACAACGGTACCGCGACCTTCAATAGAGAAGATATCTTCGATAGGCATCAAGAAAGGCTTATCAACTTCACGAACTGGATCTGGGATGTATTCATCCAACTTAGCAACCAAGTCCAAGATTGGCTTAGCATCTTCACCAGTTGGGTTCTGGAGAGCTTTGAGAGCTGAACCACGAACGATAGGAGTAGTATCGCCAGGGTAACCGTTCTTTTTCAATAAGTCACGAATTTCTTCTTCAACCAATTCAACCAATTCCATATCATCTACTTGGTCAATCTTGTTCAAGAAAACAACAATGTAAGGCACACCAACCTGGCGAGCTAACAAAATGTGTTCTTTGGTTTGAGGCATTGGACCATCAGCAGCAGAAACTACGAGAATGGCACCATCCATCTGAGCAGCACCGGTAATCATGTTCTTCACATAATCGGCGTGACCTGGACAGTCAACGTGTGCGTAGTGACGTGTTTCTGTTTCGTACTCAACGTGAGCGGTAGCAATGTTAATACCGCGAGAATTCTCGTAAGGGGCTTTATCGATTTCGTCTACGCCCTTCGCAGTAGCTGCGTTACCACTTGCTGACAACACGTGCAACAAAGCAGCGGTCAGGGTGGTCTTACCGTGGTCAACGTGGCCGATAGTACCGACGTTAACGTGTGTCTTAGAACGATCAAATGCTTGTGCCATTTATTTTGATACTCCTTGAGGCAACCCCTGAGCCATAATGGTTCAAGGTTTCTACCCAGTCGCCTGTATTTATTAAATTATATGTAATGCAATGTATATCTACTACTTTTTATAAAGAAAAAAGGCTGTAGATAAAGCAGAAAGATTATAGCACCGCTTTGTATATTTTGCAAGGGCTCAGGTCTCTGCTTCAAAAACCACAGCTTTTTGGCTTATATTAGCCAAATTTACTGTCTAGAGAATCTCCTCCTGTGGCTCAGGATAATACTGCTCATCCTCGAGGCTATCAAGTCCTGGCATATCCTTCAATTCCCCTGAGAACTCTGGGGGCTCAGGACTGTCAATAACTTGAGCTAATAAAGCCTCTTGTCTAGCTTGTCTGGCCTCGGCTGGTGTTGGCTCCGGAGCAGCCACAGGCTCATACGTAGGCGCTGATACTACTGGTTTCCTCTGGTCGACGCCTGCTGGCTGCTGACGGATAGAATTAACCCGAAATTGGGCCAAATCATAGTCAGCTAAATCAGGCTGTCCAGACTTCCACGAAGCCACTAAATGGTTAATTTTCTCCAATAGCTCCTCTTCTGTCAGATGCACAACCTTAGATTCTTCACGCAATAAAGACCTATAGTTAGCCAAATTCATGACAATATAGGGATCTCCCTCCGGATCCATGACGATGAGCTTATCGCCAGTTTCTTTGACCAAATTGAGGATTTCTTGAAGTTTTTTCATAAG
>CAYYYA010000005.1:0-18726 GCA_964475975.1 uncultured Gammaproteobacteria bacterium
GTTCTTCCGATCATTTCTTTCGCTTCATCACCGACTGCCATGACTCTTTTGTCAATCACTGAGATAGCAACCACAGATGGCTCATTGATAATAATACCCCGCTTGGGCAGGGCTACCAGCGTGGTGGTCGTTCCGAGATCAATAGCAATCTTCTTTACAAACATGCGGACTTTATTTAATGACTTCTACAGTATAATGATTATTTCCTCCTGGAGTTTCTAAATCAAAGGATTCACCAATCGTACGTCCTAAGAGAGCTTGGCCGAGTGGAGATTCTAATGAAATTTTGCCTTGACCAGGATTTGCTTCGGTCGCACCCACAACTTCTATATGCAACTCATCCTTATTTTTCCTTAGCGTTACTTTTGATCCAACAGTTACACTCGTTGAATCTGCTGACTCCACAACTTCTGCGACTTTCAGCATGTGCTCTAACTCTATAATTCTTCCCTCAATGAAAGCCTGTTCTTCCTTGGCCTCATGATATTCAGCATTTTCAGACAAGTCACCGAATTCTTTAGCGGTACTTATTCTCTCTGCGACCTGTTTGCGCTTATTTTTTTTCAGATCTTCTAGCTCTTCTTCTAATTTTTTCTTCCCCGCAGGAGAAAGTACAATAGTATCACTCATGATGTGGTTAGTAGTTAATTATTTATTATAAACAGATTGTAAGAAAAGCCTACTGGCGGTCACAGCATAACCAACGTCTCCGCCCTCCTCCACCAAAACAGTTATCTGCAGTTCAGGATTGTCAGCTGGCGCCCAGCCAGTAAACCAAGAGTGTGGCACTTTATTTCTATTAAATTGAGCAGTCCCAGTCTTGCCCGCCACAGGCACTGACACTGCTTGCAAGCTCTTGGCTGTTCCATTGATTACCGTATCTTTCAAACCCTGTGTCACGGTAGAAATAGTCTGATCGCTAAGCCATGAAGCTCTAGTGACAGGATACTGTGCCTCAGCGGGATCACCTGTTTCACGGCTCACAGCCTTCAAAAAATGGGGCTTTATTTCATTGCCCTTAGAGGCAATTATAGAGGTATAATATGCTACTTGTAAAGGGGTGGTTGTCAGATCACCTTGGCCGATTGACAGATTGTACGTGTCCCCCAGATACCAGCGCTCACCCTTCGTTTGCTGTTTCCAATCCGCCGACGGAACAAAACCGTCAGCCTCGCCAGGAAAATCAATGCCTACTGGTTTTCCAAGGTCAAAAAGTGCTGCATACTTTCGTATTCGATCAAGCCCCAAACCTACAATTGACTTATTATCTCCGCCTCCTAAGATATAGAAAAACGTATTTACTGAGTCGGCCAAGGCGTGATAGATGTTAGTAATACCATGACCCTGTGGTCGCCAATCAGGGAAAAATGAGTTATTGATTTTAACACCACCTGTGCTATTTACCGTAGTTTGAGTGTCTATAACTTTCTCCTGCAGACCGGCACTAGCCATAACAATCTTAAAGGTTGACCCTGGTGGATATTCCCCGCTAAAAAGTCTCATAAACAGGGGTTTGTCTTCATTAGTAACCAAAGATTGATAGTCTTTCTGACTCAAGCGAGAGCTAAACAAGTTACTGTCAAAACTCGGTAAGGAGACGGCAGCTAAAATCTCACCGTTTGTTGGGTTCATAACAATACCTGCCGATCGCTTCTTACCATATTGTGTACTAACAGTCTCAAGCGCGTTGTACAATTTTTTTTGTAGATCTAGATCAAGCGTCAGATAGATATCATTACCCTTAACAGGAGGCTCTGAAGCTACTCGCTCCAAATCACGTCCGAGTGCGTCAGTTTCTATCTGCTCATAACCATTTTGCCCTCGAAGCTTATCCTCATACTGAAGCTCTATACCAGTTTTACCTATAAAATCATTGTGTGCATAATCTTTTAGAACAGGATTCTTCTTGTCAGCATCAGACAGACTACCTGTGTATCCAATAACATGAGACAAAGCGAAGTCAGAAATGTAGCTCCTGCTTGGTTCGAGAGTTACTTGTAGGCTAGGCTCGGTCCGTGAGAGCGCCAAGAGCTGTAAGGCTTGCTCGTACGGCAATTTTTCGGCTACGAGAGCTGGCTGAAAGCTAGAAGTATCAATTGCCGGCTGCCAATCCGGAAGTTTCAAAATTGAGCCAATTGACTCAGTTAGCTTCCTCCGAGCTTGCTCATCTTCGGGCCAATCTGAAGGGTTAATATATAAAAAGAAATACGAGCTGTTGTAGACCAGTGGTTTACCGTTGCGATCATAAATAATACCACGTGGTGCTCTGACAACCACTTCTTTCAATCGGTTTCCTTCAGCCTGTGCCAAATATTGTGCTCCGTGAGTAATTTGCAAAAAGACTGCTCGTGAAAACAGTACTAATAATAAGGCAACGACCAGAGCGTAAAAAAGATACGTTGTCTGGCTTTTTAGACTTTTGCCAATCCACGAATTGGAGTTAGAAAAGTAAACCGCATCCCCCTCTTCACGGTCAGCGGTGAAATTTTGAATCTTCCCTTCACGGAAGGAATTCTCCTGAATTTTAAAGGGATTATCTATCATATACTAGTACGTAAACGCTTATAGAGCCAACAATACAGAGCGGAAATTGCTGACAGCACGAGGGCTGACAAAAGCATCTGTAATATCAGACCCCAACTCAAGCTGTAATAGTGGAAGCCGTTGGTCAATCCTGAACTAAGCAAAAGTAAAACATAAACAATCAGCGCAAAGATAAAACCTAAACTGAGTGTTGAGGCAGCATTGGTACTAGAAATCACTGTAATATGGATAAAGTAGACTGCCGATAAGGCAGCAAGTAAGATAACAGTCATTAACCCAAAATTGAAGTAATGCAAGTCTAATAAAATACCAACTGCTAGCGTTACGATATAGGCTCTACTTAAACCATGTAACATCCAGACAATAACAACCCATGAGATTGGTATGAGAATGAGCGAAAAAGCAGCCTGAGCTGAAAAAAATATTATATAGACTATAGCTAGGAGCATTCCTAGTATAGATAGCAAGGCGGTTTTCATAGGTTATTGCGTAATGACCGAGACCAAAAAGTAGTTTTGGTAGTTGACTGTTGGCTTAATGCTGGCCACCTTATAGACAGTAGAATCTGGAGAGCTAATAGTTTCGACAAGGCCGACTACGAGACCACGAGGTATGGCCGTCTCCAAACCTGAAGTGACAATAAGCTGTCGGGGTTCAAGATTAGTTGTAGTAGGTATAAATTGCATTGTCAAAGAGTTACCTAAAGACCCAACTACCAAGCCCGTTGTTTCCTGAGATTCTGCCGAACTGACAGTAAGTTTGCTAAAATCGCTTGTTAATAATTCACCAATCGCTTTATGATCCTGAACTTTGATGATTTTTCCGATAATGATACCTTGATCGACAATGATAGCTTGGCCCACCGCAACTCCGTCAGCACTACCCACTGCCAAATTAATCAAGTTGGTATTCAATGGATCATGACTGGTAATATAGCTAACAACGTGTGTGTAGTCATGATTTGAGTAAAAATGTAACAACTCTCTCAAGCGAGCATTTTCTTGTGACTCTTGATTTAGAGCAGCCAGCTTGAGTGACAACTGTTTGACCTCACTATCATCTTCAGCGCCTTTCGTAGGTCTAATCGAGAATTCTAAAGAAAACAAACCACCCAGAACAGGATTCGAGGTAAAAAATTTCGGCACAATTACTAATGATAAGATAAAAATAAAAATAGCCAAGCTACTTGCTACTATTCTATTTTGGCGTCTACTCATAGTCCTCCTTTATTTCCACCGACCATCTCGAGTGGACGGTAAGAGGATTTCTTTCAAATTATCGAAATCTTCAAGGACCACGCCCGTGCCACGAACAACACTGGTTAGCGGATCATTGGTGACTGTCACCGGTATTTTGGTCTCATGCTCGATCATACTATCCAATCCGCGTAATAGCGCTCCTCCACCAGATAATATTAGACCCCGTTGATACAGATCAGCTACTAATTCTGGTGGTGTGTTTTCTATGGTCAATTTAATATTTTCGCAAATTATTCTCAACGGTTTAGCTAAGGCTTCACGAATATCAATATCAGTTATGGTAACTTCTTTCGGAAGTCCTGTAATTACATCACGACCTCGAATCGTTGCCTGCAGTCGTTCCTTCAATGGTTGAGCAGAACCAACATCAATCTTAATTTTTTCTGCTGTACGCTCGCCAATAATGAGGTTGAATTTATCCCTGCCGTATTGAATTATAGCTTCGTTAAATTTCTCACCTGCTAACTTTAATGATTTCCAAGTAACAACACCTCCAAGTGAGATTACTGCTATCTCAGTTGTACCACCACCTATCTCAACGATCATATTCGCTGTAGCTTCCTGAATCTGTAGCCCAGCGCCGATAGCAGCTGCCACTGGTTGTTCAATCAACATTACTTCACGAGCTCCTGCGCTCGTGGCAGCGTCCTCGACGGCTTTGTGCTCAACCTCAGTGATATCAAGCGGAATAGCTACGACTACACGTGGACGAGGCATAAGGGTAAAACTCTCTTTGTGGACTTTATCAATAAAATACTTGAGCATTTTTTCCGTAACTTCGAAATCAGAGATAACACCGTCTACCATTGGCCGTATGATGGTAATATGTCCCGGAGTTTTGCCTACCATGATACGAGCATCCTGACCCACAGCCAAAATCTGATCAGTGCGATTATTAATAGCAACAACCGACGGTTCATTGATAACAATACCCTGGTCTTTGACATACACCAAGGTATTGGCGGTACCGAGATCGATACCGAGGTCTTTTGAAAATTTACCGAAGAACGCCTTCAGCATATGTATCTGTCATTAACTTACTAATATCACGTGAGTCAATAATCTCAGTTGCACCTGTTTTTCTTAGCTTACATTCAATCTTAGGACTCTGCTTGTCACCGAAAATAATCTGCACTGGTATACCAATCAGATCAGCGTCAGCAAATTTCTGTCCGGCACTGACATCGCGGTCGTCAAATAGTACGTCATAGCCCTGAGATAACTCTTGAGCCAGAGCTTGTGCAGCCGCCTTAACCTCTGCCTTATCAGATATGAGTAAGATATGCGCGTGGTAAGGTGTTGTAGCAGGTGTCCAAATAATACCTTTATCATCATGACTAGCCTCAACGATGGTACCCAAAGCTCTTCCGAGCCCAATACCATAAGCACCCATATAAATAGGTTTTTGCTTACCATCTTGGTCAGTGAAGAAAGCACCCATCTTCTCTGTGTAGAGCGTCTCTTGGTCAAAAATATTACCAGCCTCTACAGTAGTTGCTAATTCCAACTTAGTCGAACAGGTAGGACAAGGATCTCCGGCTTTCAATTGAGCGATCTCAGTATTCTGAGCCCAGCCGCATTTACTACAATAAATTGTGGTATCCTCTCCTGCAGGAGTAACTACCATAAATTCGTGAGAAAACTTTTTGCTCATACTACCACCAGAAGCTTCTACTGAAAACGCTACGAGACCGAGGCGCTTGAAGATTTTCAAATACGAATCATGCGCCTTTTGATAAAATTCGGCCGTCTCCTCTGCACTGTGAGTAAACGAGTAAAGATCTTTCATAAAAAACTCACGTGTGCGCAGCATTCCCGACTTGGCACGTGGCTCATCACGAAATTTATTTTGAATTTGGTAGACATACATCGGCAAGTCCTTATATGACTTAACCTGCTTCTTGACCAAGTCAACAATTACTTCCTCATGCGTTGGGCCAAGTCCAAGCTCTTTGCCGCTACTATCTTTGAATTGATACATCACACCGCCTACCTTATCTTGCCATCTTCCTGTCTGGCTCCAGACTTCTTTGTCTTGAAAAACAGGCATCAAGAGCTCCTGTGCACCAAGCGCGTCCATCTCTTCTCTGATGATCTGCTCAATTTTTTTGAAGACGCGAAAGCCAAGTGGCAGTAAGGTATAAATACCGGCCATGTTTTTTTCTATAAATCCGGCTCGCATCAGTAATTTCGCATTTGTACTGACTTCATCAGCACTTATATCCTTTCGGGTTTTTCCGAATAATTGACTTTGTCTTGTTGTCATAGAAGTGATTGAATTCTATTAATTTCTTGCTCTACTAATGGTCCATCATATTCTCCGTTGTGCGCTGAAGTAGGGTTATAATGCCTTGTCTCAGCTTTCTGGTCAACATGAAGATTGAGAATAAAGTTTTTGTCCTGCTGCTTAATATACAGGTGATACCGCGGCCACGGCTGACCAGCTCGTAAGCGCTTAACGCAGTTTATCTCTCCTGAATTATTGTCATTAAGAAAATAACCAATCTTTCTGATTAGTTCGGGTAGCGCCTGATTTGCTGGCACGTTTATCGTCATGATGGAATAATATTTCTTAGCTTCTCAAGTATTTGGAGACCATATCGCACAATGTCTTGGTAGGTAACAAATACCATAAGGGCGATTAATAGTGAAAAACCCACAGTATGAGCTATTTGCTCGACACGTTCATTCATGGGCTTGCCTTTGATCTTCTCAATAATAACAAATAGTATTCGACCACCATCCAGCGCAGGAAAAGGTAGAATATTTACAATACCTAAATTGATAGACAAAATCGCGGCAAAGCTCAGCACGTAGCTCCAACCCAACTTGACAACCTGCCCAGTAATAACAGCAACGCCAATTGGCCCCGAGAGATCAGCGCCCGCTCCTCCAGTGGTCACTAATGAGCTAATAAGAAGCCAAAAAGCTGCCAAAATACTTAACATAACATTAACAGTTGTTACTAGTCCCTGCCAGAGCGCGGCAAAAAAACTATAGTTAACAATAGCTGTTCGGGTCAGCCCGACACCTACCATCGGCTCTTTACTACCTTCAATTATGGTTGGTTGAATCTGGAATTTTTTTATTTCTCCTTGTCTATCAACAGTAAAGTCTATGGTATTCTGGTTATGAGCTGCTATATATGATTGCGTACCATCAACAGTCGTCATAGCTTGGCCATCAAGCTGTATCACCCAATCACCTGGCTGTATTCCAGCTTGCTCTGCCGCACTCTTAGGCGCGATAGAAGCAATAACGACATGTGAGTCACGTAAAGATAATGTAGCTGCCTCTTTATCGGTTATTTGTTGGGGCAAACCAATAAGATGACCGACAGTATACAGCACGTAGGCCAACAAAAAATTCATCATTACACCAGCAGCCAAGACCATAATTCGTTTCCACGCTGGTTGAGCCGAGAAGCTATCAAGCTGATCTTTAGCTTCACCTGACTCACCTTTGATCTTAACGAACCCACCTAAGGGAATCCAGTTAATACTGTATAAAGTTTCACCACGCTTGATGCCGAAGATACGAGGTGGAAATCCAAATCCAAACTCATCGACTTTGACACCGAATTTGCGCGCGACAGAAAAATGACCCAGTTCGTGTACAAAAACAAGCACTCCCAAAATGATAATAAATGTGACAATTGTTAGTATCATTAGATAGTCATGATATCGCGCTCCTTAGCATCAACAAAAACTTTGATTTCATCGTGTGATTCTTTCACTACTTTATCCAAGTCATCAAAAGCGCGAAATTTTGCGTCTTCAGTTATCGTACCCGATTTCTCATCAGCCGCAATCTGATCGCGCATTTTCTCTCGACGTTGCTTTATCGTTACTTTACAGGCTTCTGCCTTCTGATGGAGTAGCTTAACCAACTCTTTGCGCTTCTCTTCAGTAAGCGCAGGAAAATTCAAACGAATCATATCTCGATCAACAACGGGGTTGAGATTTAGATCGCTTTTTTGCAGCGCTTGCTCAATATCTTTCATCAGACCTTTGTCCCATGGCTGTATGGCCAAAGTTCGAGCCTCAGGCACCGAAATACTTGCTAACTGCATCAGAGGACTTTTGGCTCCGTAAGCCTCAACAATAATATTCTCCACGAGGGAAGCATGAGCCCGCCCTGTACGTAAATTTCCAGCCTCTTGTTTCAAATGCTCGAACGCTATATCAAACTCTTTTTTTGCTTCAACTCGATAATCCATAATTATTTTGCTTTATAATAACCTATATAAGCCTCTTGAACATTACTAGGCTTAACAATAAGAAAACGCGGGGTTCCTGCTGTTGGCAGTGGCTTAACGGTCCAATTAACCCCTCCATCAGCAGACTGATAATACGCGCCATCAGTGACAAAGAATAGCTCTTGACTATTTGCAGGATTTAGGGCGACAGCCACTACTTTCTCTTGTGTAGGCTTGTTTAAAATTGAAATTTCGCGCCAGATACCGTCAGCCGACAGCCTGAAAATACCATAATTACAAGCGTAAAGCAATTGATTCAAATCAGACGGATCTTGGATCAAATCAAAGTAATTTGATGCGCCTCCGAGAGACTTTAATTGTTGAGGTTTATCATTTGGCTTCTGATCAGGGTTCAGCTTGGTTTTTTCTAGCTCAGCAGCATTTAGGACAGGTTTTTCCATGAGATTTGACCAATTACTACCACCGTCTGTTGACTGATAAATACCTGAAGAGTTCGTAGCCACAATGAGCGCTTGGGAATTTTTGGGGTTAACAATAATTTTCACCAGTGGGCTTGGGAAGAACTTGATTGCCTCCCATGAGAATCCAGAATCAAGACTACGAATCAATGTGCCACGTTGCGTACCAAGATAGACAATACGACTATTCTCTGGATCTACCGAGATAGCGGTAAAATACTCACCTTCAAGCGAGCTGAGATGAACCACTTTCCACTCACGAGCGCAATCAGTTGATTTATAGATTTTATTAAATACAGCTGCGTATAAAGTACAGCGATCTGCTGGATCTACAGCAACAGCATTAACGACACCTTGACCTAATAACGTGTAAAACCAGGCATCACCTGAACTATGAGTGTATAATAGTCCCTTATCCGCAGTACCAACGTAGATTGTACTCTCATCAGTAGGATCTATAGTCATTGTTTGTACACTTGAGCCGGCAAAGCTACGACCCTCTCCATTGACGCTATAGACACTTGATTGCAATGTCCAGCTATCACCTCGATCAGTAGTACGATAAAAACCAGCAAGCGGAGCGTCCTTGGCCGTCTTCGAGCTACCACCTATCTGGATAATGCCACAGCCCGCCAGCAAAGGTATACATAAAAATATAAAAAGTAGACGTTTCATAGTTATGAGGTTTGTGAAATTTGTTTAATATTTAAAATAAAATTTTCCCAATGGAGCTGCTGGTTAGCACTCTTATTAGCTAATTGCACCCTTAAATAGCTAATTTTCTTCAAGATCAGCATGAGCCCTGACAATGAATAGCGCTGAGACAGCTTTTGGATTTCAGATACAAGACTCTTATTAACAACATAACTTGTTTGCACTTGATAGAATACTAAATCACGAAGCAATAATTCTACGTGATTAAGACGAGTCGTCATCGCTGCTTGTTTGGCATCTGCCGATGTTTGTTCTTTTACTACAGTATCTAACCACTCTTTTAAGCTGCGGAAACTCGACGTGACATCACCTTGGAGCCATCTCAGTATCTCTGGCACCACTGCTTGATACTCCTGTATTTGCCCTCGAGCCAGCGCCAGAGCCCTTCCTGGTCGTCCTAGACTTAAACCAAGTATCAAATCAATCTGATCTTCTGGCACACCTTGCTGCTTCACGATAAGCCGCATATCTACGTCAGATAGCGGTAAAAGCTTAACTAACTGACAACGTGATCGCACCGTTGCTAATACCGCCTGACTGCGCTCTGCCAGCAAAAAAAACACAACTCCCTCTGGAGGTTCTTCTAATAATTTTAACAAAGCATTAGCAGCTTCAGTCGTCATAGAGTCTGCCTTTTCGATGATAATATATTTACGACCACTAGCTCTGACGGCCTTGGTTCTCGCAAAGCTACTAATATCGCGGGCTCGATCGACTGTGCACGGTTCACTGACGGCTAATCGATAGATGTCGGGGTGACTATTCTGCGCAAACCAATGACAGTCAGAACACTGGCCACAGGCCTCCTCTGCTTCGGGACAAAGCGTATCAGCAATCAGCGTGCTCACGAGATAATTTTTACCTAATCCTGTCTGACCATACACCAAATAAGCTCCCCGAGCCTCGGAAGCCAATAATTGTTGTTGTAGGAGCGTATGCTGTATCCTATGGCCAATAAATGGTGCTCTCATAGCAGTCAGATTAGCATATTTACTAGACTACAACAAGTTATAGTTCGTCAAGTGCCTCGTTTACTAAAGCATCCGCTCGAGCGTTATACTTACGAGCAACATGTTCAATAGAAAATGATGAAAATTTGCTTCGCAAAATCCTCACTTCATCGGCCAGCGGTTTTAGTGAGACCTCTTTGACCTTATAGAGACCTTGAATCTGCTTAACAACCAACTCGCTATCAAGGTAACAGTGGATGGAGGTTATACCATGCTTCAATGCCAGCTCTAGTCCCGCCAACAAAGCACGATATTCAGCCTGATTGTTAGTTGTATTACCGATATATTTTTTGATATGGGCAACTTCTTGCTTTTGCTCATCATAAAGGACAGCTCCGATAGCAGCTGGACCAGGATTACCACGTGCGCCTCCATCGGTAAACAAGCGGTGGAACGCGGAGGTATTTGCTGCTGATTTAAAAAGTGATTGTGCCATAAAATTTATGTAGGTTTGATATCTTTAATCTGAAGTTGAATTTCACGATTACCATTCCACTCATTGATGCCAATGGTATACGTAACATCCATTGGAAGTCCGCTATCCGCCACCTTGGCCATCAGACCAAAGCCAATAGCAGGCAATGCTCGCTCTCCTTGCATGAGCTTACATTTCAAATGACTAGAGTCTTTACCAACAGCCTGACAACCTAACAAAGTAACGCCTCGACTGAGGAAGATTGGCTCTTTATTCTGTATCCCATAGGGCCCGAAACCTCGCAGCAAATCAACTACTTGCCAAGTGATTTCACTCAACTGAATCTCAGCGTCGATAACTAACTCGTCTAACGTCTCTACCTGCTGCATCTGCTGTGCTAGGGCAGCATTCACAATCTGCTGAAACTGCGCCTTATTGGCCTCAAGCAAGCGAAAGCCACACGCTTGAGGATGACCACCAAAGGCTACAAGCAAATCCTTAGCTTCCGTGATGGCTTTTAAAATATTGAGCCCTTCTAGTCCACGTCCTGAGCCAACAATCTTGTCACCGTCATGACCCATGACGAAGCAAGGCTTGTTATAGGTACGAACGAGCTTACCCGCCACAAGACCAGTCAAACCTAATGGCCAACTTTGGTCAAAGAAAAAAAGTGCAGAATCATCGGGATTAATCTCTTGCTTCTTGGCCTGCGTAGTCATCTGCTCTGTTTGGCGCTGCCGTTCTTGATTAGCCTGATTGAGACCCTCAGCTAATTCATCAGCTTGTTGTTCATTATCGGCCATCAGGAGAAAATAGGCCGCATTAGCGTGATCCATCCTACCAGCAGCGTTGATGCGCGGTGCTATCTGATAGCCGATAGTTTCTTCTGTAATATTTTTTGGCTCAATGCGAGCACTCCTAAGCAAAGCGGCCAAACCCAGACGTAAATTCTTCCTCATGATGATTAAACCGTATTTTGTCAGCGTCCTTGTTTCACCAGTCATAGAGACCATATCGGCTACAGATGAGAGCGCAACCAAATCAAGGAGCCACTTCTCCTTCGCTTCACGCTGTTCTTCGGTTAAATTATTACCTTGATGTCGTAACAATCCTTGAGCTAATTTGAAAGCTACCCCACCTCCTGCCAGCTCTTTGAAAGGATATGATTCTCCTTCAACGCGCGGATGAATAATAGCTAGAGCTTCAGGTAATTGTTCTGGAATCTGGTGATGATCAGTCACAATAACATCAATACCAAGCTCTTTAGCCTGTCGGACTTCTGCTGCGTTGCTGATGCCACAATCACAAGTGATGATGAGCTTCTGACCCTGCTGTGCGAAATCATCTATCGTGTGACTATTGAGACCATAGCCATCTTTCTCACGATGCGGCAAGAATACATCTACCTCGGCTCCTAATGAGGTTAAGACGGTCTTAAGAATAGTACTAGCAGAGACTCCATCAGCGTCATAATCTCCGTGGATCACAATTTTTTCTTGAGCCTCAATTGCCTGATAAATACGGTCACAGGCTTTAGCCATATCACGAAATAAATAAGGATCAAAAACATCTCGACTATAATCAGGGTGCAGAAAGGACTCTATAGCTTCGGGTGTTTTGTAACCACGATGAAATAACAGCTGCAGAAGGCAGCTGGGTATTTCGGGAAACTCCGCATACGGATCTGCGGACTCTGGTTGTAGTACGCGCCACTCGGACATTACTATTTTCTGGTTGAAACTTTCTTAACTTTGACGCTGACGGTCTTACGTATGGGCTCTTTCGTTGGTACCTCAGGCTCAGAAATCTCCGCTACTCGACGCCTCTGGACTGAGGGCGGTAATTCAAAATCGTCTTTACCTATAGTATTTGCTCGCTGTGGTTTTGCCTCGCCGCGCGAGCGTAATTTCAATAAGATAAACATCACGAGCAGTAACCCAATGAGCATAATCCAGAAACCCGGCTTATTGACATGAAAAATTGTGTCTGAAGTCTGTTGTAGTGGTTCTCCTTTTTTAATTTTATCCAGATCTTCTTTGATGCTATCGAGAGGATCTTCCCCTTTGGTAGCAACGTTTTCAGCCGGTTGCTCGCTGGCATCTGGAGTAGACGTCACCTGATCAGGAGCAGCTGGTGGAGTTGATTTTGTAGGTTCTGGAGTTGGAGTAGCTGGCGGCGTATTCGTAGTTGCCTTGGGAGGCGTTGGAACAGCTACTACAGCTAGCACATGTCGAGTTGGATCAAGTGGATAAGCATCATCTTTGTCATTGTAGCCATCGCCGTCGCTGTCAGCTTTCTTGGGGTTTGTCTTTATGCTTGCTTCCTGACTATCGGTCAAACCATCATTATCATCGTCTGTATCTGCGTTATCACCAGTACCATCTCCATCGGTATCCAACCATTCATTACGATCAAGTGGAAAGGCATCATGAGCATCGCCATAGCCATCGCCATCAGTATCTACTTTCTTCGGATTAGTCCCGATACGTCCCTCGTCAATATCTGACAAACCATCATTGTCGTCGTCAGTATCTGTGTTATCACCAGTACCATCTCCATCGGTATCAATATCTACCACTTGCTCAGCGGTGATAGCATTATTATTTTGCAACCGAGTTTCAGATGGATAAACATTTTTCAGATCGACGGAAATTTTGAAATTTTTATCAGGGATAGTGAATTCTGAGTATACGGTGTCTGGTTCAGAAGATACAACAGAGACAGCCAATCCAGCGTCTAATAGCTGATTATTCAAATAAAGATTAACCAAACCTGAGGCATCCTGATCGCCATAGCTACGCACTTTGACGTAGACTTTGGCTTTCTGCCCCACGACAAAAGAATTTGTTGAGAAGGTAATATCTGATGTCTGAACGCCTAAATCAACAGCAGCAAAAGCGCTGATGGGCAACAAACAACAAAAAGTGATAATGGTTCCCGCTAAGGTGTAAAGATTATTTTTGGACAACATATATGCGAACATCAAGTATAGAATAAGAAGTATCCGTCACTAAAATAGGGTTGAAATCGAGCTCCTGGATCGTGCTATCAGCATTCATCAGTTCCTGAACCTTGAGTAGTAATTGTATCAGGATACGACGCTTTGCAGAAGTTAATAACTGCTGATTGCGCAATGAGCCTAATACATGCTCTGCCTCCTGCCTAGTCAAAGCACCAACCCTGACCGCCGTATCATGAATTAATTCTAACTGACTTCCTCCAAGTCCCACTATAATAACCGTGCCAAATTCTTTATCACGCTTAGCTCCGATGAAAAATTCTACTCCTCCTCGTACCATTGGCTGAGCTAAGAATCCACGCCAGCCTTTCTGCTTGTTTTTTAACTGGCCGGCTACCATCATACGACTCCACGCTTGCTCGGCTTCACGCCGATCATATAAGTCAACAGCAACTCCATGGCTAGCGGCCTTATGCACAATACCAGAGGCAACAACTTTCAAAGCTATCGGATAGCTACGAATAGTGGCCAGCTGCTGCTTGCTCTGAAGTAATCGTCCACGAATAATATGTAAACCACTGCGACTAAGATAATTCTGACTCTCAAAGGGATCCAAATACCGTATCGGCGTCTGAAAGCTGGAGATATCAGCCTGATAACCTGTTGTCTGAAGTCGCTCAAATGAGGCCGCTAAATAACGCACAGCTTGCTCTGGATAATCAAATGATGGCAACTCGTTATCCCAGAGATATTCTTGGGCCTGACGAACAGAATCATGACCCAAAAAACAGGTAATAACAGTCTTCTTGGAACGCTTACCAGCATGTTTCACTAACCACCGTGCTAGAGGCATTACTGGGGTCATCGTCTGCGGTGTTACGAGTAACAACACAGCATCAACTTCTGGCGCCTGAAGCAAACAATTCAAGACTGAGGTAAACCGCTGAAGATCAGCATCCCCGAGCAGATCAATAGGATTAGCTATACTCGCTGCAGCTGGAACAATCTGGCGCAAGGCTTTCTTCGTTTGAACTGAAAGCTTCGATAGTTCTACTTTCTGCGTCTGCAGAGCATCAGCAGTTATAATAGCCGGTCCTCCAGCATTACTGACAACAACCGTCTTGGTACCATCTGCTTTTTTGGCCATGAGACTAAAAGCCTGTGTCAGGCTAAAAAGCTCCTCAATAGTATGAGCTCGTATAATACCTACCTGATGAAAGGCAGCGCTAATAATATTGTCAGACTGAGCTAAGCTGCCCGTGTGTGATGAAGCAGCCTTCTGACCTGATTGGGTCACTCCGGCTTTCAAAATAATAATTGGTTTTTGTTTGACGACTCGTTGTGCTAATTGTAGGAATTCTGCTGGTCTACTAACCTGTTCTAAATAGAGCGCAATAACTTTGGTCTCTCGATCTTCAGCCAAATACTGCAATGACTCAATTTCAGTGAGATCACCTTTATTGCCGATGGAGATCATTTTACTGATTCCAAGCTTATATTTACTCGTCAGATCAAGGGTAGCTACTGCCATAGCGCCCGATTGCGAAATCAAGCCAACATTTCCGGCCTGAACATTCATCCGAGCAAACGAAGCGTTGAGTCGCGCCTTAGTATTGATAAATCCTAAACAGTTTGGACCTAAATAATGGAGATGATACCGCTGCTTGATCTCATCAAGGTTATGCTGCAGCTTTTTACCTGCCTCACCCTGTTCTGCAAAGCCGGCAGAAATAATGACAAAATTGCGAACGCCAACCCGAGCAGCCTCCTCCACGCTATCACAAACAACTGCAGCAGGCACAATAATGATAGCTAGATCAATCTGCTTACGGATCTCGCTCATTGAGCGATAGACCGATTGGTTCAAAATCTTACCACCATGAGGATTAACGGCGTAGATTTTGCCTTTATACCCCTGCTTAACGTTAACAAATAAATCATGGCCCAGCTTGCCTGGGGTACGAGAGGCTCCAACCACCGCTACTGAACGGGGTTCAAATAACCGTTTTAATGACATTAGATATTTAGCTTAATAATATCCTTGGCGCTCAATATTCCCTTTTGGGCTCCGATATGCATCACAACCGAAGCAGAATTATGGATACCCAAACTTAATGCGCGACTGATATTGCCCTTGAAGCGAATCAAACCAGTAACAAAACCTGAGGTAAAAGCATCGCCGGCGCCAGTACTGTTGATAGCCTTAATCTTTGGAGCTGATTTAAAAATTAATTTACTACCATCGTAGACGAGTGCACCTTTAGAACCTTGGGTTATGACCGTTATCGCCTGACCAAACTGGTGAATCTTCTTAATCAAAACGCGAGCATTCATGCCTTGGACTTTTTCTCCTCTACTGAGAGCCAGCTGAATAGCTTCATCCAAGTTGACTGACAATACTTCAACCAGAGGAAATAGCTTCTTGAGTTTAGGCCAGCCTGCACTTAGTTCATCGACGCCAGGATTCCAAGCGACTTTGATATCCTTCCGTGCTGCGTACATAATAATTTGTTGTACAGACGATAAGCATCGTGGCGAACCTGACAACGATGACAAATATATCCAGTCACTTTTGATAGCTCGTAACGTTTTGGGATTAACCAGAATCGCCGTCCGAGCTCCAGGATAATAAAAAGCCACGTGCTCACCTCGCTTCTGACTGGAAACAATACACGAGATGGCGGTCGGCAGCTTGGCCTGACGCTGCATCAAGGCAGTGCCCAGGCTAAGAGATTTCATGCGGCGAATAATCTCATCTGCTAAGGAATCACTACCAATACTACTAAATACTGAGGCTTTGAGACCTAATTGAGCGAAGGTTGTGGCGGTATTCAAAGCTCCACCGCCCAGACAAACATATGCCTGATCGCTAACAATTTTGGCTCCAAATTCAAAGGCGAGAAGTTTCTGCTTAGTTACATCCTTAGGGTTCGCAATAAGCTCACCTTCCTCGGTATAGAAAAAAATATCTACTACTGCGCTCCCTATCGAGGTTATATCTTGATGTGATCCTAACATATTTTTATTCTTTATAAACTTCTTCTCTCTTTTCTTTGACGTAGCCAAAAATATTTTCTAACAACGCTATAAATAGTTTGAAAGGCGCTTCTAGAACAAAGTCAAAGAGGAAGATAAAGACATTTATTCGACTAATATTTGACGACAATAATGACCCCAGCTTAATAATTGGTAATGAGAAAAAGTTTAATAGGAAAGAGATGACTCCTTCACGTTTTTGAATAACATTAAACTCTTTGGCTTGCTGGCGGATACGAACGGCGAAAAAGCTGACAGCAGTCACAAAAAAGATAAATAATCCTCCACTAAGCAAGTTGAAACCAAATTTATGTAAATAGAAAATAATCAGACCGAAGACAAAGCCGTACAATATCAGATACACCAAATAGAGAATGAGTGAGGCAATAGGGCCACGCTTGCGAGGATTACGTAACAATATCAGGGTTTTATTCTCAGGCTCTCCGTAGACATAGCTCATAGCACCGTCTGTTATAGCCGCTTGGCTGGTGGCTCCCGGCATCTGAGCACTAAGTGCCATCAAAAACATCAGTATAGGAGGGAAAAGAATATTAATTCCCAGTGTTGTGTAATTCACGTGCTTAGCTACCAATAAATCATAAGGATATTCTAGCAACAGCGCTAATAACATCTTGGTTAAAAAGATATAAAATATCGCACGGAATGAACTACGTGTTATCTTCGACTTAATCCTTTTGTTCAAGGCATTGAGCGATTTGCCCACTTGTTGCTTAAATTTATCCGGATTAGCTAAGAGCTCTGTCAGATCTAAATTTTCAACAAAAATGATATGTTTCAAAACTTTAAAAATTGCCATCTCCTTCCGGAGTGCAATTTTTATTTTCGGTTGATCACGATAAGCTAGATGCTGCTGAATACCAACAAAGATAGCTGGGAATTTGTCAGCTACATACTGTACTAATCTGCGGTCACTTTTACTCGTCCAGTCAGGGAAATACAACTGAAACAAATGGAAGCCAATAATAGCATTATCAGACATTACTAAATCTCGATGAATAGCTATGTAGACTTGAATATTTTTTTCTCTCAGCGATAGTCCTTGTCCGCGTACTTTCACCCGATCTTTGACAAATTGGTAAGCAGCCTCAATCAGGGCGTCGTTTTTGTTCTCGGGTGAGAGGAACAAATCAATCTCACACGCCAAGATACTGACGAGCCAGTCTTGATATTTACTTTTGTCTTTCGCTGGATAATCACGCTCAGCTAAGAGCACGAGAAGATAGCTATACTTCTCAAGGATAACCTCTATATCATTAACGATAGTCTCTGGTAGTGTTTGGTTTGGCAAATAATGTCCGCGAATCAGCTCTTCCAGCATCCTACGTGCTATCTTGGGATCAAGATGTCCTGTGATGAGCTGGCGGCGTACCAGACGCTCCATAGCAAACCTCCGAAGCACATAGTCTTCTTTGTAATCTATGGTGTTGCGAATTTGTTCGTATAGACGTGCTAAACGACTGGCTATCTCATCAACTTCAATTTTTGAGACATCGTCACTATAGGCGTCTAACCTATCAATAGCTTGTAGCCGTTGATATAAATCTTTAATCCCAGCGGATAATTGCATATCGTATATTATACAATATTGTCAGCCTAATCTCAAGAATGTTTTAAAAAAAGTGCCCCGAGTGGTTTAACCACTCCGAGGCACTTGCGCTTCATTCGGATGACACCCTAGGCGTGGATGCCGCCGCCGTACGGGACACGTGCGATCAACCCCTGATTACCAGTGGGTCGGTCGACAATTTCGCCGACGGTGGCCAGAACAGTGGAACAGACAGAACAGCGCTGGGGATCAGAGGCCGTCGGACCGATACCGATTGCCTCATGCAAGCCGATGGGAACCGCTCCTGCGCAGCCGAAGGCCAGAACAGGAACAGCCGCAACGTCACGTGCCCTGTGACAACGGGGGCAGCGTTTCTGCACGACCTTAACCTCAGTGTCCACATTATGGCAGAACATAAATCCTCCCGCGGTTATGTTAGCTGTGTATCTCCAGCAAACCATTTCCTATGTCCACAACCCGTAGGTTGAGTTTGTTTTCCTGTTGTAAACGTTGAAAGAACGCTTGTTGTTGATTATTAAGAAGTT
>CAYYYA010000005.1:18826-20393 GCA_964475975.1 uncultured Gammaproteobacteria bacterium
TTGTTTTCCTGTTGTAAACGTTGAAAGAACGCTTGTTGTTGATTATTAAGAAGTTTCCAATCATCCACCACGATATATCCGGACGGTGATAGCACATCTAACCCTAATCTAACATAGCTGTCAACACGGCCTTTGTCGGCGTCAATGAAGATTAAATCGAATTGTACACCCTGCTCTTTCGCCTGTTGTAAATAATCTTCAGCCGACTGCAAGACTTGTGTGACATAGTTTGAAAGACCGCTAGCTGCAATATTGTCTCTCGCCTGCTGAATGTTGGCCTCTTCGTGAGGTAAATTTACCGTAGTAACCTGACCTTGGCCCAACTCTTCCAGTGCTGACCCTAAATATATTGCAGAAGCACCGCGCCACGTCCCTAATTCTACAATTCTCGTTAGCTTATGCTCTAGGACTAACCTTTGCAAATATTCACCAACTTCCGCAGGCACTGCAAACTGAGAGCTGAAGCCTGCTTCATGCTCAGCCATACGCGCCAAGACATCGGCAATCTGCTGTCTCACACTTAGGGTTGGAGAATAGTATCAGAAACGCCGTTAACTGAAATGACCACGGATTTTACTGTTGGGAATTGTTTCAGTGTCTGTGTAATCTGCGCGCGAATCATAGCCACACGACAGGAGCCTGCGACATTGACGTCAAGTAATTCGCTGAAGTCTGCCTTAGCTACACCTTTGTCAATCGTTAGGCTGTTTAGTTTAACTCCAGGGTTGATAGCACTGAAATAACCATTATTGACATCTTGCGTTTGCGGACCGCTCAGTAAATCCTCCAGCGCAGCTTGACCGACTGCTTGTGTTTTGGCTACACGTCGCTCAAGACTATAGACTCGGTCACAATACAAAGCATTCGGATCTTTGATGCCATTTGGGTAGAACACTTTAATTTTGGTTGACTCAACTTTACCGAAGGTAACAGCAACCTTAGACAAATTTATTTCCGCACCATCTTTAGCTGAATGACTGAAAACTTCCACCGTACCTGTAGTGCCTTTAGGTTGAGGATACGAGACCTCCACACGATAAGGACCAAAGAGTCCAATGTCTGGGGCGTTAGCAGTGGTGAAGCCTTGAGCCAACACCGTGCCATCACTGTCTTTCAAACGATAGTTCAAATTATTTTCAAACACTCGAGCCTGTCCGCTGATCACTAACGGCAAACCTATTTCAGCACCTTCGGTTGGTTGCTCGAGGGTAATATTCTTCTGGGGTGCTGATGGACAAGGCGCAAACTGACAATTCCAGCCGCTGCGTCCAACGGGTGTGCCATCAGGACAAAGCATAGCATCCTGAGGGCAGGCAGCTTCACGGATTGTCTTAGTTGTCTGATACCAATAGATACCGCCAACGAGGATAATAACAACTGCAGGAACGATAAATTTCCAATATTTCATAAGCCAAAGGCTTAGTTAATTAATTGCTCATAGTATAGATGACTATCAAACTATGAGCAATATACCTACTTGACAGATATGATATTTAATGCTATAATACTATATTAAAGGCTAAAACTAGCTAAATTTTGGCCAAGTACCTTACAACCATCCTCCCTA
>CAYYYA010000005.1:20493-37315 GCA_964475975.1 uncultured Gammaproteobacteria bacterium
TTAAAGGCTAAAACTAGCTAAATTTTGGCCAAGTACCTTACAACCATCCTCCCTATCTCCCTGGCGATACATATACTGGCCGTCAGAGAGGTAGTGAGGATCGAAGTCAGTTTTTGTCAACTAAAGGAGTCTCTGTGGCACACGGCATAATTTCTAGTGTGATATGTTCAGCTTGTGTCTTTGCCGCACTTCTGAACACCCCGATCGCACCATTCCATTGGGCCTTAGCGGTTTTCACAGGTCTACTCGCCATTGGACATTTCACCCGTGGCAATCGGACAAGGGAGATATAAATGAAACCTCTGTGGAATGCTTTCAAGACCGCATTCGTAGTACTCCTGATTGCCGGAAGCATCGTTTACGTTCCGGCCTATCTTGTCTCCGGCGGCAACTCGGCCACGGGGATTCGCTTCGCCCTGAACATCGGCGGAGCCTGTGCCCTGATCGGAGGCGGCATCCATCTGGTCTTTGGATGGATTTTCGCCGACAAGACTCGCAATTACTGATGCCTGACAGCAATGTTGGGCTTCCACGGCAAACCGCAACGGTTGCCGTCTACCCCGTACCAATGTGCAAACATTTGGTACGGGGCACTTCCAAGCGCTTTAGCTCTATATGAACTTGAGCGCTTAGAAGTGACTTAGTTCCTTACAACTTTCAACTTACAACCATTTCCAATCACAATCGTGAAGCTCACTATGATCATGATCGTAGATAGCAACTGGATTCGTCTCGTTGCTACCTCGAGCTTGCATCATTGGCTGCAACTTCTTTCTGAAGGTGTTAAGCCGTTGACTTCTTCGGCCTCTGGTCAAGAAGATGAGCTTCATAATTGTGGTTGGAAATAACTCAACCTAACGGTCCCAGTTCGGGCATCATAGTCTGACAGAAATAAAACCTGTTTGGAGGAACTGATGGCCACCTTCATCACGCTCCCCGGTGGTAAGACGAAGAAGTTCAGCGGTCGCTTCTGCGGACACGACACCGTGAGCCGCGCGAAGTATGAGCGCATCGATGGTTTCCGGCCCAAGGATCGTACCCTCCCGCACTTCATGCAGGAGGTCGACGTGCCGGATCTCCGGTACTACCCGACGCTCTCCACCGAAAACGGTGTCTCCTGCGGTCCGGCCAACATCTGGCCCGACAGTGACGGCGATCACTTCATCGCTATCTAAGTCTTTCAGGAGGACGGAAAATGAAGGTCGAAGAGGTGATCAAGTTCATGGAAGCACACGGATTTATCTTCCGTGCCAGGGGTGAGGATGGAGACGTTGTCGTCCTTCATTTCACCGCACCATCCCTACCCGCAATCATTGAGGTCGCAACCCCCATCGATCGCGGCGTCGAACTCAATGAGGCAATCTTTAAGAGCCTCATTGCCCGCGCGAACTGCGGCTGCGTCAATCACGCTGAGCAGGGCATCCCCTGTCAGCATGATCAGCAGCTGAACTAGAACCAGATTAGCGTTCGTCAGCCTTTCCCCAGCAATAGGAGGAATTTGAATATGATGTGGAGTCCAAGGATCCTGGTTCTCATGGCAGTTATGACCCTTCTGACGGGATGCGACAGGTCAGAGACGCCGACCATGCCGACCAGGGCAGACAACGTCCACATCGACGTCGCCATCAACACGGCAACAGTCGATTACACGAAAGCACTGCTGACTGCCGAGCGAGGTGATCTGGTCCTTCTCGACGGCCGGTACCACCTCGTGACCGAAGTCGATCAGGTCAACCGGAACATCCGCATGCGCTGGTTCACCTGGGAAGGCCCTGCCATCTGGCACCGGATCGACCGAATGGTCGATCCCCAGTTTGCCATCATGGGTGGCTTCTGGGAGTATGGCTCTCCGCAGTGGAAGAAAAAGATCTGTGGCTATATTGACGCCACCTGCCCTAGATAATCCGCAAGTATTACTGCGCGCCAGCGCAGTCGCCCGTTCCGCCAATTCGGTGGAACGGGCGGTTTTTTTCTATCAAAAAAAGCCTTTCGGCTGGTTGTTAATTCGATTCTACTTTGGCTCGGGGCGCCTTGCTATTGCTCGGCATCTTTGGTTGCTTCACCTGCGGTTCAGATCTATGAGACCCGAGCTGCGCTCACTTCGTTCGCTGGCTCGGGGATAGGGACTTCCCTCGACGAGCTCGGGATAAACTTCTCGTCCCTTAGTGTTCAGTTTAAATTTTAAAAGTTTGTGATTCTCTCGAAGCTCTATCTAATCGGCCTTTGGCCGATGGCTCGGGGATAGGGACTCGAACCCCAATTGACGGGACCAAAACCCGCTGTCCTACCTTTAGACGATCCCCGAACGTTTAATTTGTAACGCACGAACTATAATATTTTATTGACCAAAAGTCAATAAAATTCTAATCTATAGACCATATGCTACTACCCGACTCTATTCACTATCAATTCATCAAACCCGTGACCTGGAACGAAGTTTTCGAATACTGGCGAGCTAATGAAGAAGCTAACTCTGCTTGGAAAGAGCATTATCAGAAGAAAGGCTTCACCTCGTGGGAAGACTGGCGACGTACCTTTGCCGAGCCGTGGCACTGTGAGACCAGACAATGGGAGCTCTATCGCGTGATCAATCCATTAGATGTTGCTTCTGACTGGCGTGGTGGACCCTTCAGAACGTGGAGGAAATTTTATTATCAAGATCAAGAATTTGCTACGTTCAAAGATATTGTCACCGGACCGCATATCCAGACGCATCCAGGATACGCCAAGATGTTGCGCATGTATGACGATTTTCCCGGTACTACTACGATGTCCGCTTTCTTTACGGATCAAGGAATTGTCATAGCCGAAGGTATGCATCGCGGCTGCGCTCTGGCTCTCGCCGCTCTCAATAACAAAGCGATCACCACGGAAATATATCTGGCTGTTACTGACGCGCGCGGAGATACATTAGCGCCTGTGGGGCAGAAGCCGGAAGAACTAATTGAAAGCAGCACCTCGAAAGGTGCTGCATGAATCTGACTGAGGTTCAGCGAGACTGTAGAATCGTGTTCAGTGCGACGAAGAGTCGGATGTTATCCACGTTACCATCCGCCGTTACACACTTGACGACGCGCTTCAGCCGCTCGACCAGCAAGGGCAACCGACGCAAGTTAATCACTTCGGTCACCCAAGTCTGTCCCGGCTTTCGCTGTTCACGTACCAACCAAGCGGTAAGTTCCAACTCAGACGCGAATGGCCGAGGATAAACTGCCATGATAGTCTCCAGCCTCATGCGCGTCGCCATATCCCGATCCTCGGGAAGTGCCACCCCCTCTTCCTCGACCACTTCATCCAAAACAGATTGGACATAGCACTTCAGAGGCGTTCGCATGCAGAGCATTTCCGCATCCTCGGCGGTCACACCTTGGGCCAATGGTCTCTCCAGAGACTGGAACTCCGGGCTAAACCACGCTTTGAAATCCGCCTCATCATCGAAGCACGAACTCGTCCTGACTCCATCCTTGATGCGTTCGAAGACAACATGATACACGAAACACCTCACTTGTAAGGGTACGTTACTAGACGACTACCATAGTAATTAAAAGTTTTTACCATTTTAGATAATATATGTCAATAATAACAATTATTTATCACCTATTTGACATAAATTTCAATTAATGTTATAAATCAAATATGACTAACTTAATGTCAATTTCGACTTTACGCGTATCCGGCTTGCAGAAGCCGGCTGATGCTGTTTTGACCAAGTTATTTTTCAAATTTTGAGTAATATCTAACATTTTTGAAGAACACCTTGGTCAGACCGGCTAAGGTGTTTTTTGGTTCTCCAAAGCGGAGACCAACCTAAGCTCGGGTCTATCTGTTCCTAAACAACTTCTTCTCCCTCTTGGAGGTGTCTCATGACTGTCCCTGAAGCGAACGACCAGAAGCATGGAAACCCCCTGCTCTACCTATTCAAAACGATGTGGCATTATTGCACCGATCGCAAGCGCGTCATCACGGTCTACATCATGTTTTTGGGTGTTGGTTTGTTCGAGTTGATCGTCCCCCCGCTCGTCTGGGCGAAGATCATGGATATCATCTTGCATCGCGGTGTCGTCAACCTACTACTGGTATTCCTCGGACTAATGCTTATCGAGCCGTTCTTGACTTGGTCACTCCATGGTCCGGCACGCGTCATGGAGGAAGGCAACGCGTTTCAATCCGCTGCTAACTACCGGAAGTTCTTACTCCAAGGAGTAATGAACTTGCCGATGGAATGGCACAGCGAACATCACTCCGGAGACGTCATCGATAAAATCGAGAAAGGATCCAGTGCCTTATCGCAGTTCTCACAGTACTCGTTCGAAATCATATATGCTGCTATCCGTTTATTTGGCAGCTATCTGGTGCTGATCTACTTCAGCTGGCCGGCAGCGCTTATTGTGCTCGCCATGTTAGCTGTCAGCGTGGGTATCACGATCCACTTCGACCGAATCCTTGTGGGACAGTACCGACAGCTCAATCAGGCGGACAATCATATCTCCGAGAGCATCTTCGATGCTGTCAGCAATATCAGCACCGTTATCATCTTGCGAGTTGAGCGGCTTGTGTATCAAACCATCGCCGGTAAGATAGACGAGCCCTACTCACTGCATCAGATGAGCAGACGTTATACGGAATGGAAATGGTTCCTGACGAATGTCTGTTGCACGGTTATGACTGTCATCGTGCTGCTGGTCTACTTCTGGCAGCATCGTGATAGCAAACCCGGAGACTTGGTCGTACCGCTGGGACTGTTGTATGCCTATCTGCGCAATATCAACGACGTCTTTTTTCGCTTCACCAGCATGTATGGAGAAGTGATCATGAGACGTTCCAAGGTAGAAAACGCGGAAGTGCTCTCAGCTGATTTCCTTCCCGGTAACCTGACAAACCATGTGTTGCCGGTCAACTGGAGACAGCTAGAAATCTCTGATCTCACCTTCTCTTACCAACAGGAAGACCAGCCCGAGCCTCATCTGGACAGGATTGCCTTGCAACTCCAGCGAGGAAAACGGGTAGCGCTGGTCGGTAAAAGCGGCAGTGGCAAAACTACCATTCTGAAGTTGATTCGCGGTCTTCATGATCCGGATCACCTCAGCCTGAAGGTGGACGGTGAGGAAGTCCCAGACGGCTTCAGCGGTATAGCGCGAGCAATCGCCTTGATTCCGCAAAATGCTGAAATCTTCACCACCACTATCCTGAACAATATCACCATCGGCGCTAACCACGCGCCGAATGTGGTGGAACGTTTCACCGACATGGCCTGTATCACAGCAGATATTGCCAAGCTCCCCAAGGGTCTCGACTCCTCTATCAAAGAGAAAGGAGTTAATCTCAGTGGCGGTCAGCAACAGCGTCTGGCCTTGGCACGCGGTCTGCTGGCCTGCGAAGACAAAGACATCATCCTTCTGGATGAGCCAACGAGCAGCCAAGATCCAATGACGGAAGCCACCATCTTTACCAACATCTTCCGCTATTTCCAAGACCGGACGATTGTCGCTTCTATCCATCGCCTGCATCTGCTGCGGCACTTTGACCAGATTCATTTCTTCCGCTGCGGCAAATTGCTGGCCAGTGGCAGCTTGGATCAGTTGCTACAAATCTGTCCGGAATTCCGACAGCAGTGGGAGCAATACCACGCCACCGAAGCTGTAGAAGTTGTCTAACCGAAACGGTCGTTAAATTTCGCGCCACGCGAACAAGGAGCCTGACCAGCTCCTTTTTTTTATTCTTACTTCATGTTCGCCTACAACCAGCTGAAAAAAAACGAATACGGTCTAAACGACGAAATTCAATATAAAGAGTACATAAGAAAAAACCCGAGGTCTGACCAGTACGTCATTAACCTCGGGTTTTCGTTTCTTAACTGCTATTCCTAGTCCGCCAGTGTCAGAGCCAGCTTTACCATAGGCGCCACTGATCGCTCACGCTCTTCAGGCGTCATCTGCGCACCTGTCACGAGACTGTCGCTAACCGTCAGGATCGACAACGCTTCAACGCCATACTTGGCTGCCAAAGTGTAGAGCTCTGCCGACTCCATCTCTACACCCAGCACTCCATACTTGGCCCACGTCTTCCAAGCGTCGGGATTCTCCTGATAGAACGTGTCGGTGGAAAGAATATTGCCAACCGCAACCTTGAGACTCATAGTAACAGCCATCTGATACGCCTGCGACAGGAGTCTCCAGTTCGCCACGGGCGCGAAGGTACCACCCGGTGGAAAACGAGGAATGTTCATGCCTGAATCACTGCAGGCTCCCTGTGCTAGGATCAGACTTCCCAGCGGAAGGTCTTCCTGAAAGGAACCACAGGTTCCGACACGAATGAGTCTTTTGACGCCAAAGTTTGCCAGCAGTTCGTTGACGTAGATTGACAGCGTCGGCATCCCCATATTCGTGGGTTGAACGCTGATAGGCCGACCTTCGGGTGTTACTCCAGTGTAGCCGGCTGCTCCACGCACGTCGTGGATTTTTTGAGGATTGAGAAAAAACTTGCGAGCAATATACCGTGCGCGCAGCGGATCTCCCGGCAACAAAACAGTCGGGGCATAGCTATTGGGTTCCGCGTTAATATGCGTGCTCATTGTCTTCCCCTTTCGGTCAGCGGTGGACTGTCAGAAAAAAAGATCGTTACGTGCAGATACTAGCAATATTGGTACTTTTGTCAAACTAAAAACATCCATTGATTACTGATATTAATAATATTTTTTCGGTTTATATTAAAAATCCAGAATCAAAGGATGTGAATTTAGAGGTCAAAATAGTGAGACGAGCTTACCCTGAATTGAACAAAAATATCTGATGAGCCATGATAATCGTAATAACCCTACTAAGACCAAGTACCGCTATGAATAGAATTCCTAGTATTAAGAATTTTTTTATGAATTTTTTCATTAGCGCCAAAATATGACTAAAAATCTTTTGTGGGCTTTACGATTTACTCTTCTCCAAACGTATCGATCATCGACATGAGCAGCCCAAGGTCCCCATAAATCCTTTGCACAAAGTTTACTACCTCGTGATTCAGAATATCGATAATTTTTTGAGAAGAACTTCACAGTAGTTATGCTCGTCTGACAACCTTTACGATGGCCAGCAGAACAACTGCACCAACAATGGCTACGACGAAACTGTAGATATTAAATCCCGTTACGCCTGATTCACCGAACTGATTCATCAGCCAGCCACCGAGCACTGCTCCGATGATACCGACGATAATATTCAGAAATACTCCCTGCTGCGCATCTGTCTTCATAATCATTGAGGCGATCCAACCGGCCAATCCGCCGAGGATAATCCAAAGTATAAATCCCATATATTTGTTTATTAAGTAATTATTCTTGTTGATCTAGCTTAGCCGAAGCCTGAGGTGTTGTGACTGACTTACTCATGACCAGCATCTTGATAATGCCCCAAGCAATCAGCCAATAGACCAACATGGCTAGTAACGTTGTCCATTCAAAAACATTTTCCTCGACCCGAGACAGCCGAAAGACCGTTAGAAAAGGGATAGCAAACGGATAGGTAATACCATAGATGAAGGCGCTAAACCCTGCTGTCGGGTTAGCTGCTAACATTTTTAGGACAAACCTAATGGCTAAGAGAGTCTCCAGTAATCCGATGATATACCAGACTACTTGTGTACCACGATACAGTGGCTTTGTTCTTGATGAATCTGATGCTTCCATAGATTTATATATTCCTTAAATAGGAATTGTAATTAATGATAAAATTGTAATTATTTTTTCTTGCTGCCTTTGAGCCCCTTGATTTCTTTTTTCAAGCTGGTGATTTCTGTTTCCATCTTTTCTGTTCGTTCAAGTATTTCGACTTCCATTGAGGTTGTGTGCTTAGCAATTGTTTCTGCTACTACCATAAGATCAGTCACGTCTTCGATAGCTAACAGAATAATCTCGGGACAGTGCTCTAGGTGGGCTTCGTCCTTGAAATGAATCTGTCGGGCATTGAGAATCATGCTTTTGCGGCCAATGTATAGAAAGTCATGAGTCACTTCGAAGCCTTTGAAAAAGGTGTTCTTCGGTAGTATATTTTCCAGTAGTTGTCGTAGAGCAGTAATATTCCACTGTCCGTTACCGAGTTCATAAACGATTTTACCCTCGGTATCTTTTCTTTCTACTTGAAACGTACGGTAAAAAGGTTCATTAGCCGCCATGACACGTAAATCTTTATCGAGTACCAATACTGGCTCACGCACGACATCGACAATAGTCTTGACATAGGTCCAACTACCTTCCCAAAAGCGCTCAAAAAAATCTTGATCTACCGTACTTACCTTCTTATCCGATGGCGTTTGAATATTTTTCATGGCTGTGGGATTAAATTAAAATGCTTAACAGAGGACTTATACAGATGATGACGCAGTAAGAGGTAATATATTACATTTGCTATATAGTGGCCCGAGTGGTATGAATGAGGTATCAGACTACTTTATTGTAGTAATACCCTTGTAAAGTAGTTGCCTTACATTTACAGCTAAATACTCTAAATATAAAGCATTTCTTTGATTATTATAGGTTTAGTGTCAGAACCTTGTAATATTCGGTTAGTGCTCACGGCTTACTATATATGACTATATCGACACGAAAAAGGCTGAGGCTAGATAAAATAGTAACTTTGGCGCACCAAGATTTCTCTAAAGCATTGAATACTCACGCCTATTTTCGCACTAGTGACCACTTGATTGGCGAAGATATGGTACAAGATACGTTTGTCAAAACCTGGGCCTATCTGGTCAAAGGCGGCAAAATCGACCAAATGCGAGCCTTTCTCTTTCATATACTTAATAATCTCATTGTCGATCAATACCGCAAACGTAAGAGAATCTCACTAGATAGTTTACGAGAAAAGGGGTTTGAGCCCAGTGTCGATGACTCTGAGCGTCTAACCAACCAGCTTGACGGTCAGAGAGCCTTCCTCCTACTCAATCAGTTGTCTGCCAAGAATCAAAAAATATTGCGTATGCGTTTTGAAAAAGGTCTTTCCCTGAAAGAGATTTCTCTTATCAATAAACAATCAATCAATACTGTAACTGTGCAAATTCACCGAGCACTAAAGAAGCTACGGCTACTAACAGAGACAAAATAGTCCATACAACAAACCAAAAAAGAGCCTTGATGGCTCTTTTTTGGTAGGAAGTTTAACGTCCCTGAAGGCGATCTGAAATTACTTGTATTGCTCGTAAAAGTCCTTTAGCTTTCACAGGCGGCTGAACAGTAGGTTGAACCAAGGGCGTGACGGTAATTGGCTCACAGACCCCGACGTGCTCGATAAAGCTATCACTACCGTTGTAGTTACTTAGATAGCTGTAGGAGCCAGCAGCGGGTGTACGTGTAGCGGATTCCATCATACCGTTGACGAGTGCCACATCATTCTGTACTGATAACGGATTGCCTGAGCAGGTACCGTTCGTAAAGAAGTTGAAAGTCACTGACCCAGTTGGCACCGTAGAGGTTGATGTCACCATGATTTTGTCATGAATTGGCATCCCTACCATTACCGACTGTCCAGTAACATCAGCATGTCCACTGGTGTGAACTTGTGAAGCTACGTCGACTTGATGTCGATCCGTAGGACGTGTCACATTAACCACTTCACAGTCAGCGGTAATCGCTGGATAGTTCGAGTCGCCATTGTAGCGAGCACGATATGATACCCACCAAATAGCTGCTGGGATAGTGTTTGATTCAGTAGTGCCATTGATTAAGGGCACATTGTGTTGATAGAGTGCTGGTGTACCAATGCAAGCCTCATTATTAAATACCTGAAAATCAACAGTACCTGAGGCCATCGGAGGTGTAGTCGTAGAAGCACTATATGGTGTAATAGTCACCTTGTCATGAATTGGAGTTCCGACCACTACAGAGCCATCCGTAATGTTTGTATGATTAGCGGAATGAATTTCAGTTGTTACTGTAGTTTGTGCTTGACTGACAAGCAACCATTCACAGTCAGCTGTCATCGGTGCATAATCATTATTACCGTCATAATGTACTCGGTAGGAAATAGCGTACAGAGCAGCCGTTGTAGTCGCTGACTCTGCCTGACCATTTACTAGCTGTATATTATTTTCTGACATAGCAGGTTGTCCTGCGCACGTAGCGTTGTTGTACAGTAAGAAATCAACCGTACCCGTAGCCATGACGTTATTGGTACTCGTAGGCGTTATGATGATTTGATCATGAATAACCGTTCCAACAACTGCTGTCTGACCTGTAATATCAGCATGCTGATTGTTATGAATTTGGGTCAAGATAAATGGTCTCTGTACATCAAAGTTGGAAGCCACTCCAACAGTAGCACTGACAGGACTGACATTATTAGCTCCCATGTGTGACGTACCGCCAAGATATGTCGCAGTTGCGTCCAGATCGTTATCACTACCGACATCAGCGACAGTAACCACGTATGCAACAGGCATTGAGACCAAAGGATTACCACTAGTAATCAAAGGGATGCCCGTTCCTGTAACATTCGAGACTACGCCGTTTGGTTTGGTGATATTCAACGTTCCACCCTCATAGTTACAGTAGGAAGCGCCCAAATGATTCAGTGTAGCTCTATAGACAACAGATTCGCCCGCGGTAACGGTCGAACTACCTATAGGCGTGATACCATCTGCGCGATAGACCGTCAGAGACATTCCTATACCCGCAGCCGAGCAGTTGGAGGGATCGGAATGAGACTGAACGATGTGATTAGCAAAAAAACTACCTAAAGCTAGCATCATTATGACTGCAATAGCCATAGTTTGTTTGCCTAATCTATTTTTAATTCTTAATTTCATAGTAATACTTTCATTAATTGTTAGTGGAATAGATCAATGTATCCTGCGAGATCTATCAATACTATTCCGAATTATTATTCGACCTTATACATATACAGACGGTAACTGTCCAATGCTATTACGTCATTAACTAAAAAGCAGGTCTTTAGCCTGCTCGATGGTCAAATAGGTGTAGAATGGCGATTATTATCGTCGTTTTTTTGCCGCTTGGAGTAATCCCACGAACAGCGGATGCGGCTTCAACGGGCGGGATTCGAACTCTGGATGAAATTGCGTACCGATGAAGTATGGATGAACTTCACGAGGTAGTTCAATAATTTCCACTAAATCATTATCAGGGCAGATACCGGAGAAAACGAGACCAGCTTTCGCTAACTGCTTCTTATATTTATTATTAAACTCATAACGGTGGCGATGACGCTCACTGATGCGTCCGGTACCATAGACAGAGCGCGCCAGAGAATTCTTGGATAAGACACAAGGGTAAGCACCAAGACGCATACTATTGCCGAAATGTTTGGCCGCCAGATTCTTGGCCTGCTGTTCATTGATATGGATGATAGGATCCGGTGTAGCCGCATCAATCTCCACCGTATCTGCCTGCTTGATACCTACTACGTTGCGGGCGAATTCTATAGTCGCCAGCTGCATGCCGTAGCACAGTCCGAGATACGGTATCTTATGGGTACGGGCGTATTCTATGGCTTTCAGCACACCTTTGATACCACGTGCACCGAAACCACCAGGGACAATGATAGCGTCCATCTGATCCAGCATTTTCAGCGGTACTTTCGGCGCTTTGCCACGTTCGCCTGACTCGAAATCAGCAGAATCAATCCAATGCAACTCGGGCTTCACACCTGCTGCCACACCGGCATGCTTGATTGCTTCAATGACAGAAATATAGACATCAGACAAAACATAATCACCCGAGAGGAAGTATTTGCCCACCACCCCAATTTTGACTTTTGACTTTTGACTTTTTAGTTTTTTGACCATCGCCCGCCAATCATGCATATCTTTCTTGCGCGGCTTCAAACCAAACTTGGCCAGAATCTTATTGCCGATATCGTTTTTTTCGAAATTAATAGGGATATCATAAATACTGTCCACATCAGGTGCAGAGATAGCATCTTCAGGATTGATATTGCAAAACGTAGCTATCTTTTCTCTGCGTTTGCGGTCGAGTGGCTGCTCTGAACGGCAGACGATGAAGTCCGCCTGAATACCAGCGCTGTTCAACGTGTGAGAAGCATACTGCGTCGGCTTGGTCTTCATCTCTCCTACCTTCGGTGGTACTGGTAAATAACTGACCAAAATGAACTGAACGTCTTCTGGCGCTTTCAACTTCATCATACGAGCAGCTTCCAGGAAAATCATATTTTGATACTCACCAATCGTGCCACCCACTTCAACAATAGTAAAATCAGCATTAGCTAATCTGGTAGCTCGCTTGATCCTACTGATGATTTCATTCGGTATATCCGGTACTACTTCTACGCATTTGCCGTCGTAGCCAAGATTACGCTCACGCTGGATAACAGTAGAATACACGCGACCGGTGGTCATATAGTTGGAACGCAGAATATTGATATTGAGGAAGCGCTCGTAATTGCCAATATCCTGATCTGTCTCATCACCATCAGCCGTGACAAAAACTTCACCATGAACCGTTGGATTCATGGTGCCAGCATCGACATTAATATAGGGATCAATTTTGATGGCGGTGACGACAAAACCTTTGCTCTGCAAAATCTTGGCGATAGAAGCAGTGGTAACTCCCTTACCTACTCCTGACATCACGCCGCCAACGACAAAAATAAATCTATTTTTTTTGACCATGGAGGGCTTTTAATTTAACAATAACGATGAATCTTTGGCCGTCTGCTGTTACTTCAATTTCGTGTGTGCCTAACGTTTTCAACGGCAGTCCTCCGGTCAGCTGTTTTTTCAGCAGGGTCGCTCCGGCTTGTTCTTGTGCTGCTTTGATCACCTCTTCTGCCCCGATACTGCCGTAGAGCTCGTCGTTATCATGCACCAGAGCCTCCAGATTGAGCGCTTTGGCTGTCAATTGGCGTTTCAGAGCGCTTTGCTTGCCGCCTGTCTGTACCGGCTGTTTCTGGGCGTTGACCGGCAGCCGCGTACCTGCTACTGCCAGATTCTGTCGCAGTAGGAAATTCAGGGCATAGCCGTCAGCTACTTCTTTGGTATCCCCTCGTACACCCAATCCTTTGACTGTTTGTAATAGCGTTACCTTCATGTTGATTATTTCAATTTGTCTGCAATGATCTCCTGCGCTTTCTTCAGCTGTACATCAGTAGAGGTAGCGGAAGCTGTGGGATTCTCCACGACGACATCAGGCTGAATACCCTCCCCTTGGATCGTGCGGCCTTTGGGCGTCAACCATTTGGCAACAGTCACTTTCAGAGCCGAACCGTCAGAGAATGGTAAGAGATTCTGAACAGAGCCTTTGCCGAATGATTTGGTACCGACGATGATAGCCTTGCCATAATCTTGTAAAGCACCGGCCATAATCTCCGAAGCCGAAGCCGAACCTTCATTGATCAGGATAACAGTCGGTATCTCGGGAGCTTTGACTGTTTGCTCGGCCTTGTAATCGACATTCTTGCCTTGATCAGTGAAGGTTTCTTTCACTACGACCTGATCTTTATCAATCCAAGAGCTGGACATGGTCACGGCCGCATCGAGGAAACCGCCGGGATTATTACGCAGATCAATGATCAAACCTTTGGGATTATGCTTGATAATCTCCTGCAGCGCTTTGACGAATTTTTTGTCCACGTCTTTATTGAAGCTGACGATCTGCAGATAATCCACGTTATTATCCAGCTTCTTCCAGGTCACTGTCGGATATGAGATAGTGTCCCGCGTTATCTTGACGGTTACTGGTTGAGCGTCTTTGCTGTCAGAGTGAATGACAGTCAGAGCAACTACTGAACCTTTGGGTCCGCGGATCTTGTCCACAGCCTGATTGAGATCAATATCATGGGTTGAGGTACCGTCGATAGCCACGATAGCGTCTCCGGCGCGTAGTCCTGCCTTCTCAGCCGGACTTGATGGCAGCGGAGCCACTACCAATAACTGTCCATCTTTGCTACTAAGCTCGGCACCGATACCTTCGAAATTACCATCCAAGTCCTGATTGAACTGCGCATTTGCCTTGGGATCGAAATAGTCAGTATACGGATCACCGACCGCCTGTACCATGCCTTTGATAGCACCGTAGAATAACGCTTCATTATTGATCTTATCGTGATCTACGTATTCTGCCTGAATCTCATCCCAGACATTCCAAAATAGATTAGGATCAAGATTGCGCTTCTTGGCTTCCGACGTGGTATTTGCTCTCCAAGCCTGCAGGTTGATCTGTCCCAAGGTGACACCCGTACCAGCATCAAAACGGGCTACAACATAGCCCAGCAAAAAGCTGATTAAAATAAGTAACGGCCACCAAAGGCGCCGAGGGTGATGAAATGGAATAGTTGTTTCAACAGGTGTAGATGGCATGGATTTATACCCACGCATTATAACGTATTTCGACCGTGAGGCAAAGCTCACGGTCAAACCCGAAATTCTAAGTTCTAAATTCTAAACAAATCCAAAATTCGAAACTTTAAATTCAAAACGAACAACAAAAAAAGCCGGCCGTCCCACTCTGCGTACGCAGAAGTTGGACGGCCGGTACCACTGTAAAGAAGGATTTCAGGTTTACGGATTGTCAGCGTCCTCCTTCAGGAGAATCTGTGCGATTGTCTCAGCCATCAATTCGGCCATTCGCCGGGTCCAGAGTGTCTCGCTGTCGAAGACCGGCTCCAGAGACATGGTCATCACTTCGGTGTTGACCTTTCCCTCCGACGCCACAACTTCTTTGGCGTCCGCTCGGAAAAGACGCCGATATTCGGCCTGTCGCTGCTGTGATCCGGCGACCGCAAATTCCCCACCCTCCCTGACGACCATAACAGAGTGACTGAAATATTCACTCCCAGTGACCACTCCGATGATCGTCTTGTGGTCCGCTTGAAGAACAGACGGTAACTGGCGAGCCAGTAGATCACTGACGAGTCCGTCAGCCGGATATCCGCCAGCGTTGACGCCCTTACCGAGGATCCAGCGATGACGCGGTAGGGTTACAACGTACAGCCTGTTGTATCGAAAATAGCCCTTTCTGGTTCGATGGTAGTCGCTATCATCAGCAACCTCCACACGAATCGGCGATTCGAGGTCTGTCGCTTCATTCTCCCACTTCGCAAGAAGAAGCGCGAGAACTTCATTGAGCACTTGATCCGCAGTAAGTGACAGTCCTTCCGGCATTCGCATACCTCCTTTTTGATTAGAACGGTACAACTCAGGCGAATCCTATCCCAATAGAAAAGCGTTTGTCAAGGGTTAATTGAGCACCCAATCTCAAGAAATAATAGTTCTCAAACTAACATTTTTCTTCATTCTCCCACCCCACCACACGGCCGGTATAGACAATAGTACTAGCAAAACAGGATACCATTCTTGTCCCACAGATTTATCCCAGTTGGCCACCGCTCCAAGCGTACCCACGATTGTACCGAGAATGATTAAAATAATTACGTGTTTCATTGGCTTACTCGGAGCCAGACGTGCTACGACATAACCGCCGAGAATAGAATAAACGCAGCGATAAACCAGAGCTAACACGAGCATCCAATCAGCCGACTTCTCCGTCAGCGGCGGGAACACATGCACCGCTTCTAATATAGTATCAGTGATAATACTTAACGCTGCAATCACGATGAAACCTGCGACTACTGCGAGGATTGATTTGAAGGTTTTGGGCATAATTATTTTTATCTTTTTGCCTTATCCGCCAACGATGCCAGCATACTAATAAAAGCAATAAACTCCAAAGCTAACCCGGGATCATCCTGTATTATTTTATGTGCCCTTGGATTACGCAAACCAGCAACAGCACCTGAAAACATCATCATAAACCCCTTTTGTTCTTCCTTGTCAGAGCTATCCGCGAGATCATTGAATTTTAAAACTGGGTTATGGGGACTAAAAACAACTTCCATTAGAGTAACACCATCCTTATCCTCCACCCCACTGTTTAACCTAACCAATGCATTTAAAGCTTTGACAGCATCCTCAATTGCATTTGCGTAATGTCCATCTTGAAAAAGCTTACTAGCAGCTCGCTCAATTGCTGGATGTAATTCTAATCCACTATAAGCTTTAAGAGTTTTACTAGCAGCCGTTCTACCTGCATCTTCAAGGTCTTCAATGAATCCAGACTTAATACCTAAAAGCTGTTCCTTAGAAGTGTCCAAACCTATACGTAGACCGTCACGAACCTCACTAATTGGAGTATCCATCATCATACTCATACCGGCCGTATCAAGATGTGTAACCGCATGTCGATAGCGATCGTACTCCACTGTGTTCGCATCAAAAATTGAAACCAATAGTTCATCCAGCTTATTGGCCAAAGTTGCAATTCGGGGATCAAATCGATCATTAATAGAATTTATATCAAAGTCATCTATATCCTTAATTCTTCTGTCAATTTTAAAAATCGCAGCCTCTTTCTGCTCGTAGGATAGATTTGCTTGTTCTCGGACAACAGCCGCTCTCTGATTTGGCATAAATTGTTGAAATATAATCTTAAGTTAATCCTAACTCCTAGTCACATTAGCCCCCAACTGCGCCAACCGTGTCACAATATCCTCATACCCCCTATCAACCTGATTGATATTAGTGATAATGCTCTCACCTTCGGCGATCAAGGCAGCAATGATCAAGGTAGCACCGGCGCGAAGGTCGAAGCTGGTGATTTCTTTGCCGTACAACGGCGTTGGTCCGACGATAGTGACACGGTGAGCGTCCAGTACTGTCATATCAGCTCCCATTTTCTGTAACTCTTGCACGTACTTCATCCGACCGTCGTACATCCAGTCATAGATCATACTGACACCATGAGCCTGCGTCAGCATGGCTGCGAATGGTTGGAGTAAGTCAGGGATGAAGCCCGGCGCTGGCA
>CAYYYA010000006.1:0-9839 GCA_964475975.1 uncultured Gammaproteobacteria bacterium
ACGCTCAGGTTTCATTAGGTTTTCCTTCTAGTCTTGCTGGATTAAGTTCTCAGGATCTCAAAACAACTATCAGCAATCTCGTTAGAGTTATATTTGGTTTCCTCGGGATTTTGTTGGCGCTTCTCTTACTCTATGGTGGCTTCCTCTGGATGACCTCGCAAGGCAATGAGCAACAGATTGAGCGAGCTAAGAAGGTTATCACCAGCGCGGTGATTGGATTAGTTTTAGTTTTATCGGCCTTTGGTATCGCTAGCTTTATTGTTAATTCACTTGTCGGTGGCACCGGTGGCGGTAATGGCAACGGAGGAGGGGATGATGGCGGACCCTGCGTCAACTGTCTGGCATTGGGAAATGGTATTATTGAGAGTCACTACCCAGGTGTCAACGCTTTGAATATTCCCCGTAATACTCGCATTGTGATTACCTTCAAAGAAGCAGTAACACAGGCCTCTATGACAGCTGCTAATGTACAGATTAAGAATCTGACAACCGGTGCTCCAGCTCTGACTGCTGGGGAGGTGCAGATTGCCACTGTTGATCAGCTGACCTATGTACTGACACCGAATAATTTACTTGGCTCCCCAAGTGTCAAAAATAGATATCAAGTTTCTCTACAAAATATAGATAAAGCCAGCGGTGGAGCTGCATTGCCTCTGGGCTATCAGTGGCAATTCACCGTTTCCACTGCCAGCGACACGACACCTCCGACTATCACCTCTGTCATTCCAATTGCCAACAGTACGGTCCCTCGTAATACGATTGTTCAGGTTAACTTCTCTGAGGGCATTGATCCCAGTGGCATCACAGGACCATCTCCAGCATTCACCGTGACGCAGAGTCCTTCAACTGCTGTCGCAGGTGTCTATACTATCGGCAATCAATACAAGACAGCAGAATTTCGAACGACTGATTCTTGTGGCACTAATTCTTGTGGCGGCACAGTGTATTGTCTGGCTGCGGCTGCTAGCTTCTCCGGCCTTGTTAGTACAGGCATCAAAGATTTGGCTGGTAATCCATTAGCAGCTGACTATCAGTGGAATTTTTCAACCAGTAATGCAGTCGACACCACACCTCCGGTTATTTCACACCAAGCGCCGACACAAGGAGCAGCCGGTGTCAGTACTATGGATCCAGCTGAAGTGTATTTCAATAAGGAGATGTCTATTAGTAGTTTGAATTCACAGACCATTACTATGCCAAACACCGGTTATTGGCTTGAAAGTAGTACTGTTGCTGGCAAGACACAAGTTTTGATACAACATCAGCCTTTCCAGCCGTATACTGGCTATGACATCAGCGTCACATCGGGTGTCAAAGACATTAATCAAAATTGTTACAGCCCATGCAGCTGTAATTCAACCGACGGTAGTTGTGGATGTAAAGTCCCAGCTCCGGGCTGTACGGGTGCTAATTGTACAAGTGCTGAATAATGCCAATTAAAAAGTATACATTTTTAATTACCTCTTTACTCCTCTTGATAGGTGGAGCGATATTAATAACTCCAATCTTGACTCATGCACAAGTTTCGCTCGGCCTTCCTACTGATGTCGCTGGATTAAGTACCCAAGATATCAAGACATCAATAGGAAATATCGTGGCAGTTATTTTTGGCTTCCTCGGAATTCTACTGGTACTGCTGTTGCTTTATGGTGGCTTCCTCTGGATGACCTCGCAAGGCAATGAGCAACAGATCGAAAAAGCCAAACAAGTTATTATCAGTGCTGTTATTGGTTTGGTTATCACCTTAGCTGCTTATTCGCTCGCTGCTTTTATCATTACTAATGTTCAGCAAGCCACTGGTCCTGGTGGTCCTGGAGGCCCACCGCCACCTCCGCCTACGCCATGTCCAACCTGTCCTACGAATTGTACCGATCCCGGCCCTGGCGGACCTATCAAGGTTTGTGAATTAAAAGGATTAACAGCGGGTACAGCTGGACGAGGTGGCACCGTCACTGCTGTTGGTTATAACTTTGGCGCGTATGATGCTGCTAAGAGCCAAGTCATCTTGCAAGCAGCTACCCCTGTCGTAGCAGAGTTCGCACAATGCAACAGCGTTGTACAATGGACTGACAATAAAATTGTTTTCAAAGTGCCATCCAGTATCAACCCTGGTAATTTCTTGGTGGAAGTCAAAAATGCTACCCAATCATGTACCGGAGTCGGGGGATTGTGTCAGACATTGGCGGTAAATAATACCAGTCAGCCTAACCTCAACTGTATCAATCCAACCTTCGGACCGAGCGGCACAGCTGTGACACTCGAAGGAAGTAACTTCGGTCAGAGCCAAGATACAGTCGAGATGGAAGGTGCCAACGGACGATTCAGTATTGGTCCGTCGAATATTACCTCATGGCAAGCTGATCAAATCAAGATTACTATACCTAACAATACGCCTGAACGAGCACTATCTGGCGACATCACGGTAAAGGTTGGTAGTCAGAGCAGTAACGGTCAGTATTTTACGGTTAGTTGTACTGCTAATACCCAGTGCGCTTCAAACTGTTGTAGTAATTCTAGCTGTCAGGCAGCAAGTGTCTGCGCTGCGAATAATAACCCCCCAGGTGTACCATCTATTAGTAGTATCTCTCCTGATAATGGTGAAGTGGGAAACTTTATTACCATTCGTGGTAATAACTTCGGTTCTGTCTCTGGTACAGTGCATTTCCAAGTTGGTGCCACAGACTACACGGTGACGACACCACCAGCCGCTGCCTGTAATACAACGTGGTGGGGAGATAAACAAATTGTTGTTGCTGTACCAGCTGCTATCGGTCAAGCGAATAATGGCGCAGCGGCAGTCACTGTTGAGAATACTACTGGCGAGAGCGGGAGTGTTAATTTTGATATCAATGACACTGTACGGCCTGGTCTTTGTGCTCTTAGTCCAGTTCAAGGTTTGTTTAAAGATGCGATAACCGTCACAGGCGTAAATTTCACCGGTCCTACTCGTACTATACAGTTCGGCGGTATCGATGGTGATAGCGTCAACTTCGCTAGTGCTACTGTTGGCTCGGCTAAAGTTCCAAATATTCAACCTGCGACAATTGGTGTCACGGCCAAAATTGGCAGCGAATCAAGTAATCCGTTGTCTTTTGTTGTTGGTACTACTGCGACTGGTCAGGCTCGTATCGACTACATCAGTCCGACATCTGGTCCAGCAGCTCAGTATGTGCAGATTTATGGAAGTAACTTTGGAAATACTGCCGGTGTTGTTCGGTTTATCAAAGGCGCTGATACGTTTATCGGCGACACTGGTTTCCCTGCTGCTTGTAGTGCCAATTTTTGGCACAATGATCATATCGTTGTTAAAGTTCCGAGTGATGCCACCGCTATCATTGGTCAATATCAAGTTCAAGTGCATCCTACGAGCGGCTCAGATAGTAATCTCGTAGATTTTAATAAAAATAGTAACAGCCTAACGCCTGGTATTTGTGCTCTCAATCCAGTCAAGGGTCCGATAAACACACCAGTCACTGTTTCTGGTGATGCTTTCGCTACGCCGGGTCAAGTTATTTTCAGTAATAATAAAACAGCCGCGATTAATGGCTGGTCCAATCAGCAAATTCAAACAGCAGTCCCAAGTGGAGCAGTGACGGGATTAGTCAAAGTTACTCTGGGGGCAGTAGAGAGTGCTGGAGTGCCTTTTGAAGTAGGTTCTTGTACCAATAGCACACAATGTCCAAATGGCAGTCAGTGTTGTGGTGATGGTACCTGTCAGACCAGCTGCGCACCTACTGCTGGTCCTCAGTGTAAATATCGCTGGAGCTTCACCACCGGTCAGAATCCTTTCACGCTCGATATCATCGCTCAATGTACTGCTACTGGCCAATCACCTTCACCGTATCCTTTCTATCAGTTGGGGTCTTATGATGTTGCTGATGCCAGCAAGAATGCTCCTGTTGATAGTGCTATCGCTGCTCGCTTCACAGCAGATTTGGATTTTAGCAGTATTGGCACAGGCAACAATGCAAGTATTGTTATCTATCGCTGTAACAGCGGTGCTACACCAAACGAAGCAACGTGTGTTAATCCAGTGGATGGCACATTTAGTCCTTGGGCTGGTAGCAAAGGTTTCATGTTTGATTCTGCTGCAGTTTTGGCACCAGCAACTTGGTATAAAGTTGAGCTCAATGCTAATGCTAGATATGTCTTGGCGCGTGATGGTAGTAGATTACAGCTTAGTTCTCCTTTAGACACTGGCTGGTTATTCCGTACGCGAGATGCCGCACAAGCGACCTGTCAGCCAACATCTCTTAGCGTTGCTCCTGGTAATCAGACCTTGTATCTCGGTAACTCGGCTCAGTACTCTGCGGCAGCATTAGACGGTTCTTCTTGTACGTTCTGTCATAGTGGATCTTTGACATGGAATTGGAGCCAAGCGCCGGCAGCTCCGAATGCGCTTGTCAGCCTGAATACAAATAATAATCAAGTAACCGTTACTGCTGATCAAGATAAGATTGGTTCGGGTACGATACGAGCAACGCTTGTAAATAGTCCATTGCCAGCTGGTCAAGCGAATCTCGAAGTGAAATCAGGCGATGCCTTCGTTACTACCTTTAGTCCAGGTTCAAGCTGTGTCAGTGCTTGTACGAACTCGGAGATTCGTGCCAACTTCAACATGCCGATGAGCCAAACATCAGTAGAACAGGTAAATGCCATTGAGGTTCGTCCTTGTACCGATGCTAACTGTACAACTTTGGGCGGTGCGATCAGCGTCACGGTTTCGTATCAGCAGGACCCAACAGGTCAGAGAGCTGTGATTGTGCCTGACAGTAATCTTTCGGCCGATACTTGGTATCGTGTTATCGTCAAAGGTTCGCTTACCAACAGCTATGGAACACCATTGACTCATCTCAACTATCCGATTGCACTTCCGGATTCTTTCTCTTGGAAATTTAAAACAGGTAATTCAAGCTGTACGCCCGATGCTGTTAGCCTGACCCCTGATACCTACACAGCTCAAGTAGGACAAAATATAAATTACAGCTCTAGTGTTTTGGTTAACACTATTCCAAATTGTTCGACGATCAATTTGAACGCTGCCAGCTACGCTTGGACTTGGAGTAGTGCCGACCCTACAGTCGCTGCTATTACCTCGAGTAATGCAAATCAAGCAGTTGTCAGTGCGAATAGTCTCAGTCTACCAACGGGAGTCGCTATAAGAGCTAGCTTAAATGCTTTCCCTGCTATCACCCCAGCTTCCGGCATCCTCTATATAACCAATGGTAATGGCGTGCCAGTAAATGGGCCACCTTTGGCTCTCGTTGGTCATACACCGACAGGATCGCCTGTCTGTCGTAATGCTGAAGTATCGTCTATCTATAATAATCAGTTGGAAGGACCCTTCTCATTTTATTGGCAGGTATCTTGTAATCCTGGACCTTGCCCACAATACAGTACAGTAACTCAGAATAATAAAGTTCTCTATCGCTTCAAGGATGCTCAAAGTCTCTGGCCTGCAAATAGTGATATTACAGTCAAAATACAAACAGGTGTGCGGGATATTTATGGTCAGGTCTGGGCAGCAACTGGTAACCCTAATGAGACGTGGACATTCCATACTACTGATTCTATTTGTAAAATCGGTTACGTGGAAGTTACTCCGCATCCATATACCTTCACAACGCCTAACTCTAGTATTGTCTTCACGGGTCAAGCTAAGGCTAGTGATGGAACAGCTATTTCGGGAGCTAATTATCTTTGGACGCAGAACACGGGTCCTATTATTAGCGTACCAGCATGGACAACTCAGAATGCCGATATTACCTCTCAAAATAAAAATGGTACGGACTATGCCTATGTGAAGGCCAGTGGTACGCTGGCAGGTCAGGATCTTGGCCAAGCAACAGGGCACGCACGTATCAACGTAAATATTTGTGAAAATCCTTGGACCTTATCTCCTTATGTTGATAGTCAGTACGACTTCTCGTTCCGTTATTGTAAAGATAGTCTGTCTCCTGGATCAAATGACTTACCAAATTTACCGGCGCCAATTATTCGTACAGCTGACTCTAGTGGCAGCGGAGATGTACTAAAGGAACATGTTTTCGTAGTTGATCCAACGAAAGCAGGGGGTAGTGTTGTTGGTGGTGCTAACCAAGATCCAGTTTTTGATACCGAACCTTCGAGTCTGAGTGCTAAGGTGGGAGATTTTGTGCAATTCCAATTAAAGGCTACTGATCCAGAGGGCGATCAATTTGTTATGGCTGCAGATGATACGACACTTCCAGTCGGAGCTAGCTTCAATCCATATAATGGAGTCTTCATCTGGGTACCGCAGACTGCCGGAACATTTGCTCCTCGATTCTATCTCCGTAACAACGGAACGACTAACGTCGCTACTAAAACAGTAACGCTAACAATTAATTCTTCTAGCAGTAGTCTTGTCATACCGAAAGTTACGATGGCGCTACCATTTAACGGAACAACTATCTATGCCAATGTTGGAGAGGAGAAGAATTTTACCGCTGGTTTATTGCCGACCCCAAGTGCTACGATAGATTCCTTTGTTTGGGATTTCCAAGACAGTGGCGAGACCAAAGGGTATACAAATAGTGGTGTTTCCTTTTCTGTTAAGCACACATTCACTCAGGTTGGTGTTAAGCAGGTGACCTTCAGGGCGAAAGCTGTGAATGGTGGCTGGTCTCAGCCAGCTGTAGTGACCGTTATTGTTCGTCGCCCTGTCTCATGGCTGTCACCGTTACAGGATTATAGCAAGAGTATTGGTACAAAATTATTATCTCTCGTTCCTAAGAGTTTAGTTGATACTGTGATTGCTCAGACTCCAGGTCAATCATATGATGTTATCGTTGTTCGTGTCATGAAGAACATTGAGCACTTATCGCCTCTTGAATGGTATCGAAAATATGCTCCAAATCCGAACGGTAGCCCAGTCAGTCTTCTAGTGAATGGCTATCCCGCTATCCAAGATGGTACCACTACCTATGTGGCAGCTGCCAATATCCCTGGAGGGAACGTCAACGGTGCACCGGTATACACGAATATTTATTTGATAAGTTACAACGCTTCTGCACAGACGACGACTAAGAAAATAGTACAGCAGCTCATTGATACATGGAGTTTCAATGATTCTTTCACAGATGGTGATAATTTCAACGGTGCACCGGCAACCTGTCACGTGAATACCAATAAGCTCTGTAATACCGACGAGGAATGCGGAACTGGTGACTATTGTCTTAGTCAGAAAGCTATCATCAGACGAGACGTAGCACGATATACCAGTATTAGCTCTATTGGGCGGTCATTGAATGAATACGCTGTAGCTCATCGCTTCTGCCAGAATAACCCTACCACACCATGTCAGACGAATAGTCAGTGTGGTGCAGGAGGAGTCTGTCTACCTTTCTATCCTAAACTTTCGGCGGGTTCGTATGTCGCTGGTATGTCGACAAGTAAATGGCCATCGTGGCAGCAAACCTTTGCTACTGTTTTGGGAGGAACGCAGCCAGTCGATCCAATCAATAAATTTGAAAGCTGCGCAAACAACGCTTTCACCCCATATGACCCAGAGACTTGTTGGGATGCTGCTGCGCGCAAATTTAGTTGTCCAAGTGATGCCTCAGTCTTTGTCTATCAAGTACAACAGGATACTAGTTATCGTTTATCAACCAATCTTGAGACTAATAATCGCTTTAATTGGGCAAGAGAAAATCAAAATTTGGCCTTTACTAACGCTGCTGTTTGTACCGGAGCGCCTCAAGCAGGAATTTGTGGTAACAGTGTTTTAGAGTCGGGTGAGGTTTGTGATGGTGGCTTTACTAACGCTTGTCCTGTGGGAGCGAATAATCAGCAAACAGTTGGTTGTCGGCCTGATTGTCAGGGCTGGCTGACTGTTCCGGGTTTGAATTGTGGTGGAGCCTGCGGCAATGGTCAATTAGATAGCCCATTTGAGCAATGTGACGTTAGCGGTAATTCCTTCGTACCTGCTGGCTGGAGCTGTAGTCTGGGTGGTACGGTCAGCTGTGGTAATCAGTGTTTGTTTAATTGCAGCATCGGACAACCATATGAAGGTAGATGTGGCGACCAGATTGTGCAGCTGCCTGAAGTCTGTGACGACGGTTCTGCTAATGGTGGGTATAATAAATGTAATACGACATGTTCTGGCTACGGAGAATTCTGTGGTGATGGGGTTGTTAACGGCACAGAGGAGTGTGATGGCTCACAAGGGTTATCAGGACACTCGTGTCCAGCTAATCAGAGCCTATACTGTAACAGCGCTTGTCAACGCGATTGTTCAGACCTGAGTCCAGCCAGCGTTACACCTGGTGTCTGTGGTAATAATGTAGTAGAGCCTGCGAATGGAGAGCAGTGTGAACCAGATTTGTATGTTTCGCCATCACCAGAGCAGTCTAATAGTACTGATAGACAATATGTCTGCGGTGAGACTTCCGCTGGAGCTCTCGCCTGTAAGATAACGGGCGGATATTGTAATGATGGTACAGTACAAGTTCCCTATGAAAGCTGTGACTACACTAATCAAAATCGTTGTTCAAATGATAGTAGTAAGATATGTAATCGAGCAACGTGTCCTGAAGGTCAGCCCTGTAGCGACTGTCCAGATAGGGATGATCCGGTTAACGGACCTAAGGGTGTTTGTAATTTGAAGAATGGAGAAGTTTGTAATAATTTGACGGCTAACTGTACCTCGTGTTTGGCCAGCTGTCAGCTCAAAGTAACGCCAGCTAATCGCTGCGGTGATGGTGTCAAAGCTGGTAATGAAGTCTGTGACGAAGGTCCAAATAATGGTTTACCTGCTCCACATTGCAATGCTACCTGTACTGCTGGCGGTGTACCACCATCTGGCCCTGTCTGTGGTAATGGTAGTCCAGCTAGTGGCTATCCAGGTACACCTGAGTTCCCACCTGAGATTTGTGATGAAGGTTCAGCTTTGAACGGAACCGTTGGTCATTGTAACGGTACTTGTACCGGCCAGATTAGTCCTAATCTGTGTGGTAACGGTGGCCCGGGTGTTCCTTTGGACCCAGGCGAGACCTGTGACGATGGGCCTCTTAATGGTCAACCTCTGAAATGTAATTTGATGTGCAACGGTACTACCACTGCATCCTGTGGTAATGGTATTCCTGAACCTCAACCATTTGGCAACGAGGAGTGTGATCTGGGAGCACAGAACGGTCAACCAGGTAGCACCTGTTCTAATCAGTGTATTGTCGTTCCTCCAATCCCAGTCACGGGAGCAAAAATTTGTGGTGATGGAAATGCTGACACTCCAAATGACGCTGGTTTGAATGAAGTTTGTGATAGCGGTAGTGCAAATGGTACAGCAGGAAGTTGTTGGACCGATTGTACCCGTTATACCAAATACTGCGGCGATGGACAAAAACAGACACCTAATGATACGACACCAAGTCAAACTGGTTTCAATGAGTTCTGTGATAACGGTACTGCTAATGGTACTGCGGTAGGACTCTGTAACACCACCTGTACCGCTTTGGTTACCCAGATTTGTCGTGATCATGTCATTTCCGGTACAGAGTCCTGTGATTTATGTCCACCATCAAGCAATACAACAAACTTCTGTAAGACAGGTGGAGTTCCGTTGGCAGCAGGAGAGTCGTGTAATGCTAGCTGTGTCTTGGTACCACCAAGCGTAGCTGGTCAGTGTGGTAATAATATAACTGAGTCTGGCAATGGAGAGAACTGCGATAACGGTGGTGGCACCGTTGCTAGCAGTAATTTTATTACGAAGGCTAACCTTGGATCCTGCTATAGCTGTCGTTGGCAATGTGGTGATGGTAATGCTAGTGCACCAGTACCACAGCCGAAAGGAAAGTGTCAGTTTACTGGTGCTTACTGTTTCA
>CAYYYA010000006.1:9939-34509 GCA_964475975.1 uncultured Gammaproteobacteria bacterium
GTCTGTCAATGTAATACTAACTTTGTAAATTGTGGAGATAGTATTGTCAGTCAGACATGTAATACCGCAACTGCCCAGTCAGGGGATGGAGAGAAGTGTGATTTAGGTCCAAACAATGGTGTACCTGGTAGTAATTGTAATCAGTGGTGCAGCGGTCGCTGTGGTAACGGTGGTACGCCAGATCCAGGTGAGAGTTGTGATGATGGTGCAGCTAATGGTCAGATTGGTAAATGTAATACTACCTGCACTGGTATCGTGGCAGCAAGTTGTGGCGATGGTATTAAGAACGGTAATGAGCAATGTGATGGTAGTGATTTTGGTGGAGCCAGCTGTCAGGGTTCTGGTTTTGAAGGTGGAAATCTCAGCTGTAATAGCAACTGTACGATCAATACGAACGCTTGTTATAAATGTGGCGACGGTATTGTTAATGGTTCGGAGCAGTGTGACGGTGCTAATCTAAATGGTAAAAACTGTGCAGCTGTGGTAGCTGGATCATCAGGTACCTTGAGTTGCTATCCTGCTTCAGCACCAGCTGGTCAGCGTTGTACATTTAATACGACACAATGTACTGTGCCAATCCCGCAGACATGCGGCGATAATCAAGTAACAGGTACTGAGCTCTGTGATTACGGACAGCCAGGTACAGCCTATTCATCAGAACCCTGTACGTATAATTCAACAGTTCCTGGTGCACGCGCCAAGAAATGTGTCAGCTGTACTTCTGAAGTCAAAGCAAATTGTACGCCAAACGGCATCATTGCTTGGAGTACTGCTGGTGTAGTTAGTTATTATGATGGTCGATACTTATTGTCACCACAAAACCCTCCTCAAATGTGTACGAATGATCCACAGGGTTTGACATACCCATCTCCAAGCTTCCCAGCAGCTGGTAATCGCTGTGCAGCTCTAAATATTCCTGCTGATAACCCAAGCGACGGAGTTGCTAATAATGATGTTATTATCGCAGGCGATTCGGCGGCTCCTCAGTCAATCTCTACTTGGGAGACCCCAGGTCCTCATACCGTAGCCTTTAAATTCTTAGGTGGCAGCATTAATAATAATGTGTGGGCCGTAGGAACATTTGTCTCTCGATCGACTGGCAAACCCTACTATCTCTCAAATTATCATATGAGCTATGAGTCCAGCCCATTTAAATGTGTCACTCAATCCAGTGGCTTAGCTGCGGATCAGGGATCAACGAAATGGTATGACTATAATTTTGATGACTCGTTGTGGGGGCAACCACAGAAGACCTCAGGTACTCCAGGATGTACCAAGAGCATGATCTGTTCGAGCGGTGTAGGAATTTCCGGTTGGTGTGTAGGCAGTGAGGTGTTCAATCAGTGGATGTGGGGCCCAAATGGCTGTACTGATACTGTTCTCTACTGTCGTCTGAAGTATTGGGCAAATTAATTTGAATATCCTTAATCAAGTGCACGTGTTATAATGGTGTTTATGAGAATGCAACAAGTAAGTTTAGCACTAGGATCAATCGCTGTAATTTTTATGTTGACTGGCTGTCAGCCTAAGAAGTCAGTCGAACAACCAGCGCCGGTAAACCAGCAAATAACTGCAGAGTTACCCTCTGTACAGATGAAGCCGGTAAACGTAGAGGACCCATCGACCTATCCGCCAGAGAATTTCATCACATTGACTAGTACGGATGGCGCAAAGATTGGCGATGCTTATCGAACATATTTACAGAATAAGTTTGTGGTTAAATTGGCTGTGACACTGACTAATGCTAATGAGCAATACACCGCCTATCTTATTCATCCGACCTCAAAGAAATTTATCCCCTTAGGCACATTAACTGAAAAGAATAGCAAATGGGTAGTAGATACTTCTAGTGATCGAGATGGTAAGGAATTTACCCATTTGGTTGTGGTTAGAGGCAAAGATATTATTGATCCAGATAAGGGCACGCTGGTCGCCAGTGGCGATTTTAGAAATTAACTGGGTTATTTTTAGAGTTTGAAAAAGCTCATGCTATAATATAACAGTATATATGTTTGAAGACATCAAAAATAAGGATACACGAGGGTTGCCTCACAGCACCGAGGATATGTTTGATGCTGTTGATCCGCAAGCAGATGCTCAGCCGGCTGTTTCTAGACCGCCACAGCCTGTAATGGGCAATCCGATTCCAGGACCAGTTATGCCACCTGTTGGTCCCGCACAACCGCTGCAAAACTTAGCTGAATTAGGACCACATTATCAACTAGCCTCAAGCGCCGGTTGGATGAAGAAGTTGGGAATTTGGTTGCTATCAGTTGGTTTGATTGCAGTACTTGGCTATGGAGGTTGGTATGCCTATACTACGTATCTGGCTCCAGCTTTTCAAGCGCAAAATACGCCGAACCCAGCTACAGGTAATAACAATGTAAATCAGCAGACGAATACCAATCAACCAGCAGCTACTAATGAGCCGACAACGTCTCAACCAGTGACAGCTACGCCTGTGATTGATCAGGATCAAGATGGTCTACCAGATGTTGAGGAATCATTTCTCGCTACTAGTCCGACTGACCCAGACACTGATAAAGATGGTTTGACTGACTATGAAGAGGTAAAGATTTACAACTCAGATCCATTGCTGCCCGATACTGATAACGATGGCCTTAATGATAGGGAGGAAGTTATGACTTGGAAAACGAATCCTCGTTTACCTGATACTGATAACGACGGATATCAGGACGGAGAGGAAATTCGTAACGGATACAATCCCCTAGGACCAGGTAAGTTAGCTCCAGCAGATGCTTTGCCAGCGCCTAGTAATACTCCTAATTAAAGAATGACGTTCTTATGAACAATCAGCCAAGTCAAAATCCTTCATTGGATCAGCAAAAGAATTCTACTGGCGGTTCTGCTACAATAACTTTTTCTATTCCTGAAGAGAGTTTACATGTGATGCCTCGACAATATCAGGACGCAAAAAGTCATACCCGAGTAGCAAAAGAGCCACGAAGCGGTAATGGTAGATTTTTTTTATTGCTGGGTGGATTGGCTATTGTTTTGGGTGCAATTATTGTAGGACTCATTCTCTATGTTCAGTCGCAGCAATCGCCACCAACGGCACAACCTGTGACAACAAACACAAATACTGCGAATGATACGACGCCCAACACACCCAATACGAATAGTGAAGTAAGTCTGACTACGCCAGAAGCACGAGACGCACTTAGGGTGAAAGATATTACAACAGTCCAGCAGGCATTAGCGGCCTATTATTCAGAGAATAGGGTATACCCTCAGGTGTTGGCAGGTCTGCCTCAGAAATATCTTTTGGCTGAACCCAAAGACCCACAGACTTCACAACCATATCTTTACGGAGCTGACCTCGATGGTCAGTCCTATCATTTAGAATTTATATTAGAGGGTCAAGTAATTTTTGATAACAAGACATTAGCAGCTGGTCTTCATCGACTGACACCGGTGGGTATTAACGATACAGCGTCCATACCAGTCGTTCCAGCTAATCCAACTCCTACGCCAGTCGTCACTGGTGACAACAAAGATACAGATGGCGATGGTCTCACAGGGGCTGAAGAACTTAATTTTCATACTGATATAAATAATCCAGATACAGATGGCGATGGGTATAAGGATGGAGAAGAGATTATAAATTTATTTAGTCCGATTGGAGGTCAGAGAGCTTTCCTGAACGTTTCAGGCTTAGTTAAGCTCTATACCAATCCTAGCTATGGGTATAACGCTTGGTTGCCTCAGGACTGGGTTTCGCGGAGTTTAGACAGTACCAATCAAGAAGTAGTATTGACGTCGCCTCTTGGGGACAGTATTACTGTTAAGATTGAAATTAACGCCACCGGAGCGGGTCTAGACGACTGGTATGTTACAACCTTTGGAGCGTCTGCTATCAATACAGTTCGTCGCGTGACTGTTGCTGATATGCCAGCTCTAGAATCGGCCGATGGGTTTTCATGGTATTTATTAGACGGACAGAATGTATACCAAGTAACCTATGATCCTGCGGTTACAGGGGTTATTAATTACCCAACGGTGTTCAAGCTGGTCCGTCAAACGTTTAGTTTAGTTCCAGTGCAGTAAGATGTCTAAAGTTTTACTAGCGTGTGTTGCGCCAATTCCGAACTATCCTTGGCTAGCGTCTTTACAAAAGATGCTTCAGAGTCACTATAAGCTACGACAACATATTTCGATAGCTGGTATCGATGCTCGCCGTATGCGCCAATTGAACGCTTCTTGGCGACAGAAGGATTATGCTACTGATATTTTGTCGTTTAATCTAGCACAGTCTCCAAAAGATGAGCTTCTTGGAGAGTTGCTCCTTTGCTTGCCAGTGGTAAAGCGCCAAGCTAAGGAGCACGGTCACTCCTTTGAGCGCGAAATGCAAATTTTAATTGTTCATGGCTGTCTTCACCTTCTAGGATATGACCATGAAAAACTATCAGAAGCCAAGGTCATGGAAGCACGGGAAGCTAAACTGCTGGCAAAATTACCTCAAGTTTGAAATAAAACGATTTTTTCATTATAATAAGTAAGATTTATCAGTGGTACGAGATATAATAAATAGAGCTATATTCAAAGCATGAAACGTCAAGACATAATAACTGGTTTAGATATCGGTACCAGCCAAATCCGCATCGTGGTAGGTCAGCGAGAGGCCGACGGAGGCATTCGGATTATTGGTGTAGGCGAGGCGGCCAGCTCAGGCCTATCCAAAGGAAATATTACAGATGTTGAGGAGGTAGTGACTTCAATCTCTGAAGCGCTGGAGAAGGCAGAGCGTATGTCCGGTCAGACTATTGATCGGGCAGTTGTTGGTATTAGCGGAACCCATGTGAAGGTTATTCAGAGTCAGGGGGTGGTAGCTGTCTCACGAGCTAATGGCCAAGTCGATCCTTCTGATGTTGACCGCGCTTTGGAGGCTGCGCAGGCTGTTGCTACGCCACCAAATTATGAAATTTTACACGTACTACCTTTGTCATATACGCTTGATAACCAAAAAAATATCAAAGATCCTGTGGGTATGTCTGGCGTCCGGCTGGAAGCACATACACAAATTATTATGGGTCTTAGTAGCCAAGTCAAAAACTGCTCAAAATGTGTGTATCGTACGGGAGTAGACGTAGAGGGTTTTGTTTTTTCCATTTTAGCGACTGCTTCAGCAGTATTAGATAAACGTCAGAAAGATATCGGTGTAGCGGTAATCAATGTTGGGGCTGCGACTACATCAGTGGTGGTTTACGAAGCTGGGGATGTTTTATTTGCAACGGTCTTACCGGTAGGAGCGGATCACATTACTCAAGATTTAGCTATTGGTTTGCGTACTTCGTTGGATGTCGCTGAGCAGGTTAAACTCGAGGTGGCTTGTCAGGATGTAGAGAAGATTTCTAAACGTGATGAGCTTGATTTGAGTCGATATGCACAGACAGAGAAGCCTCGCACTATGGTTTCAACCAAACATGTAGCAGAGATTATTAACGCTCGCGTAGAAGAGCTATTTGATTTGGTGGACAAAGAGCTGCGTAGTATTGATCGCTCAGCCGCTTTGCCAGCAGGTATCGTTTTGACTGGGGGCGGAGCTAAGATGTCTGGATTAGTTGATATAGCTAAGACGCAACTCCGATTGCCAGCGATGATTGGTAAGCCAATATTAGGAGCTAGTCATATTGAGAAGATTGATGACCCTCGTTATACTACTGCCCTTGGATTAGTGTATTATGCCCTGCAGGGAAGTAGTAAGTCTGGTAGCGTTTTGCCGAATTTTTCTTCGGTCAAATTGGCGACCGATCGCATGTCAAAATGGTTCAAAGATTTATTACCTTGAGCCTGTGAACAAGCTTGGTTTATTTTTATCAAGCTTTTAGGTATAATACTCCATAGACCTATTTAATTTCATATTTCATGTCAAAACGTAGCGCACACGAAGTCAAACCACCAGCAGAGAATCTGGCTAAAATCAAAGTTGTTGGTATCGGAGGATCAGGTGGATCAGCAATAAATAGAATGTTGGCGTCTAAAGTGCGCAATATTGAGTTTATCGCTGTTAATACTGATGCTCAAGCCTTGAATCAGTCCTTAGCTCATCGCAAAGTTCAAATTGGCATAGCTACAACCAGAGGATTAGGTGCTGGAATGGACCCTGATTTGGGTTCTCGGTCGGCTGAAGAAAATGAGGCAGAAATAGCCAAAAGCATTGAGGGTGCTGATATGGTATTTTTGACCTGCGGTTTGGGTGGCGGCACAGGCACAGGTGCTATTGGTTTTGTTGCCGACTTAGCTCGTGAAGCAGGGGCACTCACCGTAGCTGTCGTTACTAAACCATTTGGATTTGAAGGTGCAAAACGTAGAGAGATTGCAGAGACTGGTTATGAGCAGCTGATGGATCGTGTCGATACTATTATTACCATTCCAAACGATCGTTTATTACAGATTATCGATAAGCGTACTCCTTTATTAGAAGCATTTTCAATTGTCGATGAAGTTTTAAAACAAGGAGTACTTGGTATCTCGGAGATTATAACTGTTCCAGGATTAATCAATGTTGATTTCGCAGATGTCAAAGCGATCATGGGTAACGCTGGTTCGGCCTTGATGGGTATAGGGCAAGCTAGCGGGGAAAATAGAGCTGTAGAGGCGGCTAAAGCTGCTATCGATAGTCCCCTCCTAGAACTCTCTATTGAAGGTGCTAAGGGTATATTATTTACCATTACCGGCGGCCCTGATCTGTCTATGCATGAAGTTCAAGAAGCGGCTGAAGTTATCACAGCTAGTACGGACCCTTCAGCTAAGATTATTTTTGGTACTATAGTAGATGAAGCCATGGGAGATCAGATAAAGATTACAGTGATTGCAACTGGATTTAAGAATTTGAGAGATCAACGTAATACCGAGGAAGAGGAGACAAATTATCGACCAAACAAATCTATCTTTAACTCACTCGATCAACAAGAGAAGAAAATTTTCGTCAAACCTCGTGAAGAAGTGAAGCCCCAACGGGAAGAACTTATTGAAGAAGAGAAGAGTGAGTATGATATGCCAACCTTTATTCGCAATAAGATGAAGAAATAGGTTATTAGCAGTTAGCTTATTAGGTTATCAGAGGAGACTGTTATACGCCTAATTATTAGTAACCTAATTACCAATAACCTACCCCGATGAATTGTCCGGTTTGTAACTATCGAGATACTAAAGTAATTGATTCGCGGATTACCACTGACAAGACTGGAATCCGCCGCCGCCGAGAATGCCTAAAATGTGCATTCCGTTTTTCTACTCTGGAAGAAACAGAGTTGCTCGATATTCTGGTCGTCAAACGAGATGGCAGACGTCAGCCTTATTCACGAGAGAAGTTAGCACACGGATTACGACGTTCGTTAGAAAAGCGTTCGTTTACGGAAGATAAGTTTTATAATTTAGTTCACACAATTGAGCGCGATATCCAGAAGAGCCGTAAGTCAGAGCTCACAACTAAGGAGTTGGGTGAAATTGTGATGAAACGCTTAAAACCTTTTGACGAAGTGGCCTATATACGGTTTGCTTCGGTCTACCGTTCCTTCAAAGACGCTTCTAGTTTTCAACGGGAGCTGATAGCTATGATGAAAAAAACCAAGAAAAATCGAGTGAAATAAAACATCGTTTTTTAAGTATTAAAAAGTAAACCAGCCGTCAGGCTGCTATTCAAATATATGGATCCAGAATTACAACGTCGTCTTGATGAGCATGACAAGCAGATAGCTGAGATACATCAGAGACTCCACAAGATTGATAGACATTTTTTTTGGGGCAGAGTGTTCCTGTGGTTCAATATCATACTTTTCGTTGCTCCGTTCATTGTTGGATATTTCTTTCTTATGCCCTTGTTGCAAGAAGGTTTGGGTGCACTGACGAATCCAGGTGGGGGCGGTGCTGATATCAACTCAGTTCAAAATTTGTTAGATCAATATAAACAATTACAATAAGCGGAATATCTATGTGGCACAATAAGTATCTTCCCTCTATTCTTACTCTCGTCATTGCAGTCGTCGGCGGCTTTGCTGGCGCTTATATTTTTATTAATTACGGTCAAAAATGGATTAGGGTTACCGGTAATAATGACAACGGTGGCAATACCGTAACGATGATTCAAGATGATAAGAATAAGGTATTGAAGGTAACTGAAGACTCTGTCACTATCGATTTGGTCAAAAGTACTGCGCCAAGTGTTGTTTCTGTCACGATCAAGAAGGATATCTCACAGCAACAACAAGTACTTGATCCATTTTTCTTTTCACCTTTTAACCAGTTCTTTGGTAATCAAATCCCCTCGCAGCCAACACCAAAAAATACAGAACCGAATATTCAGAAAGTCGGTGGAGGTAGCGGCTTCATCATCTCACCTGATGGTTATATTTTGACTAATCGACATGTCGTCAGTGATGACAAAGCCACCTATTCGGTAACGCTTAATGATGGTAAGGAATACGAAGCTAAAGTAGTCGGTACCGATTTGTTTAACGATATTGGAGTTTTGAAAATAGACGCTAAGAATTTACCAGTTCTTAAGGTAGGAGACTCTGATAGTCTACAGGTTGGTCAGTCAGTGATCGCAATCGGTAATGCTTTGGCTCAGTTTTCAAACACGGTTACCAAAGGTGTTGTTTCTGGTATCGGACGCAGCGTTACAGCTGGTGGCGGTGGAACCTCAGAGAACCTTGAGGGTGTTATTCAGACCGATGCTGCTATCAACCCTGGTAATTCAGGTGGGCCACTCATTAATCTTGCAGGTGAAGTTGTTGGTATTAACACAGCTGTTTCTCAAGAAGGTCAACTCATTGGGTTTGCTATACCAATAAACTCTGTAAAAAGTGTAATCAAAGGAGTCTTAGCTGAAGGAGAGATTATCAGACCATATTTAGGTGTTCGTTATGTGCTGATTACAGATACCATGGCTAAAGAAAATAAATTGCCAGTCAACTCGGGAGCTTTGATTAGCAAGGGTCAAACAAAAGATGAGCTAGCTGTAATACCAGGCTCGCCAGCCGACAAAGCAGGTTTAACAGAGAATGATATAATCATATCAGTTAACGGACAGAAAATTTCAGACACTACGACGCTGTCAAAAATTATTTCGGGATTCAACCCAGGAGATACCATTAAGCTTCATGTATATTCCAAAGGAAAAGAAAAAGATATCTCAGTTACTCTAGAGCGCTACAAAGCAACTAATTAATATTTTAGTCTGTGAATCAATTAGTTACTGAATTAGAAAATTGGCTGTCTCGCGTACATCGTGCGTGGGCAGCTTTGCATTTGGACCAGAAAAAGAATCAACTCGCCCGACTACAAGAGCGCATGCAGGAATCTCATTTTTGGGATGACCGTCAGACTGCTGAGCACATCAGCCAAGAGGCTGGCCGCTTACAACACCAGATCGATGTTTGGAGTCAAGTTCGGGATGAGTTGACTGATCTCTTATCTCTAGCAAGTGATGAGACTTTGACCGCAGATATTACTGAACGACTATTAACACTAGGTCAGACAGTCAATCAGCTAGAATTTGAACTCTTACTACAGGGTCCTCACGATACACGTCCGGCTATTATTACTATTTATGCCGGCGCTGGAGGTGTCGACGCACAGGATTGGGCAGAGATGATTGAGCGTATGTATCTACGTCTAGCAGAACGTCAAAATTGGAAAGTGGAAGTTTTAAATAGAACTGTTGGTCAAGAGGCTGGTATCAAAAACAGCACACTAAAAATTACAGGACCATACGCTTATGGTTATCTAAAAACAGAGAGTGGTGTCCATAGACTCGTGCGGCTATCACCATATGACTCTGATCAGGCCCGTCATACCTCATTTGCAATGGCAGAAGTGTTACCTGAATTAGATGAGAGCTCTGAGATACAGATTGATGATAAGGATTTACGAATAGATGTCTACCGTTCTTCTGGTAAGGGCGGACAGTCAGTTAATACTACGGATTCTGCCGTACGCATTACGCATATCCCTACTGGTATTGTAGTGACCTGTCAGAATGAACGTTCACAAATGCAAAATAAAGAACAAGCTCGCAAGTATCTACTCGGTAAACTCGAAGTCTACTATCAGAGTGAGAAAGATGAAGAACGACAAGCGCTCCGCGGTGAGCTGACAGAGGCCGCGTGGGGTAATCAGATTCGTTCCTATGTCCTGCATCCCTATAAAATGGTCAAAGATCATCGCACAAAATACGAAACCAAGGATCCTCAAGCAGTTTTGGATGGAGATTTGATGGAATTTATGAAGAAGCGATTAGAGCAACAAGCAGGAATGGGTAGGGTCTAATTAAAAGTGGCAAATTATGCTATACTTCTGGCATAACCATTAGTCGAAACCCCATGTTTGACCATTTGGAGCCCAAGGTGCAGAAGCCTGTAGCTTTGCATCATCACATTTCCTTATTTTTTATGATGGCCAGCGCTTTGACGTTGACTACTATTTTTGCTTTGCCAATTATTTCATTTACGCAAACAATCAGACCTGAGCAGCCTATTCAGCAGTCACAGGTTAGTCTGTGGCTTGATTCACATTTTGAGCAGGCGCAGTCTATTGTTGTGCCACAGACAGATTTTGAGTTAGCGCAGTATACAATGGAGGTGGCAGATCAACCAGCTAAACTATCGTCACTTCATTTTACCGTTGATGGTGTAGGAGAGCTTAATCGTCTTGAACCGGTGCGTTTATACATTGACAAGGTTCAGGTAGGTACAGGTCAGATTGTTTCTGATCGTGGTGATCTTGACTTCCAATTAGCGTCAATCTTACCAGCTGGTGTGCACACGTTAGAATTACGTTCTGGTTGGCAAAGTGAAGCACAAGGTCAGATTGTTGCTGTTTCCATAGAGTCAACAAAGGATATTATATTAACACAGAAAGATCAGATCGTCGGAATCAAATCTATCTTACCCGTGACGACAGCCCCATTAACTCTATCTGACAAAGGCTCTCTCATGGCAGTTAATAGTCCTACAGTACATATAGCAGCAGCGGCCTCTTCATCTCAGTCGCAGCAGGCTGATGTTATCTACAAGCTTAATGCAACTGGCGAGCCAATAGATATTTCTAAACTGTCCTTTGTAGCTGGCACGAATAATTTTGCTTTATCAGAGATACAACTGATGGCTGGGAATCAAGTGGTGAAAAGTTGGACCAGAGATACTGATATCAAAAATAGAATTGATTTTATCGTCCCGATTGGAACCCTCAAGGTTAGCCCTGGTTCGGTGACGGAGTTACATTTTAGACTACTTGGCCGTGTCCAGGAAAATAACGCGGAGGCGCAGATTCGTCTCTATTCACTAGCAGGCTTGGGGTTCATTTCTGGTCAGGAGATTAAATGGTTATCAAGTCAACCACTGTTGAAATCTCAGATATTCAAACACGATCAACTTACATGGTCGCTGGGCGATTCAGCTTCTAGTTATCAACTGGTGATGAAAAGTGAATCAGGTCAGCCAGTGACTATATATCAAATGACTGTGCAACTAACTCCTGATCAGACAAGTGTTCCAGATGCTTGGAAAGTCACAGTTGATGGTGTAGCTGTGCCAACTGAGATTCCATTGATTCAAGCGACAAAATTTATTCTCAGATTCCCATCTGGCATCAAGATTTCGTCAGGGCAGAGAGTAGATATCAGTCCAATATCGAAAGTAAAGGGGAGCGCAAGTATTCGTCTGGTAGCTGATCAAATTGACTGGAGCAGTAATAGTGTAGATTGGTACGCACATGCTGATGATGGGACACTAGCCATCCCTGCTACTCATATTAGCTGGTAGAGCCGTCGCTTGCTTTTTCCTAAACCCTTGGTATCATAGTTGCGAAAAGCGAATTTGATGGCTAAAAAGTCTGTCGTATTTTTTTGGGCAGTAAGTTTTTTAGCTGGCAACGCTGTAGCCAGCTTTTTTAGTATTTCAGCAGTTTGGCTTATCACATCAGGAGTTTTGTCTCTGAGTTTGTATTTGGTATTTCGTCGAAGGATATTACTATTTTTTGTAGCTTTGATTCTCGGAATCTTTAGTTGGACGATACATAGTGTTATTCAGACCCCAGAGCCATCAGACCATCCGGTCAGTGTGTCTGGTGATCTGGTCTTTGTCGAGAATAAAATTAATCGGCAGCTACTCACTGTTCGTCTAGCTGACGGAGCGTTGAGAAAGTATAAAGCCTTGGTATACGTAGATCGTTATCCAACCTTTGTTACCGGTCAAAAAATATTATTTTCATGTAAATTTGAACGTCCGAAGCCGATAGAGGAGTTTCGCTACGACCGTTACTTGGCTCTGAGTCAGATATATTATATTTGTTATCGCCCATCAGGCATTGAGCTTCTGCCAGAGACTACATGGAGATACTGGCTTTTTTTGATCAAACAATTTTATTCCACGAGCTTCAACCAGCACCTACCAGAACCAGAGGGTAATGTTACACGGGCGATGATGTTGGCTGAACGTAAAGAGCTGTCAACTGAGATAAATACGGAGTTCTCACGTGCAGGATTGAGTCATGTCATGGCAATTTCAGGCATGAACATGACTCTGCTCGTGGGAGCATTGCAGGCGCTGTCTCTGGCTCTTGGCTGGCGACGATCGTTTACCTTTGGCCTTACGGTTATTATCTTAGGTATTTATATTTTAATCATTGGGTTTCAAGCTTCGGCAGTGAGAGCGGCTGTGATGGCAGTCATTCTACTTTTTAGCCAACTGGTTCATCGTCAATATGATCCTTGGTATGTGCTGGTTTTGATTGCAGCTCTTTTGACGGCAATTAATCCACTGAGTCTAATGTATGATATTGGTTGGCAATTATCATTTTTGGCGATGGTAGGGCTTTTGTTCTGGCAACAGAAGTTTGAATCATGGTTATCGTTCCTACCAGAAGCTATGGGTTGTCGCGCTATTGTTGCTACGAGTTTATCTGCTCAAGTTTTTACCTGGCCGCTTATGGTATACTATTTTCAAACCTTCTCGACAATTTTTTTGATCACTAATGTCATAGCATTACCTGCCGTTGATATTGTCACCGTAGCAGCATTGGTCGCACCCTTACTCTGGTGGATGCCTATGCTTGGACAATTGGTAGAGGCGGGCGTATTATTTCTCGTCCGTTGGTTGTTGTTGGTGTGTTCAATTGGGAGCTCACTGCCCATTGCAGCAGTGACGATCCCGCAAGTCTCCTTTTTTTGGTACGCGTTACTCTATATCTTATTAAGCATAGTTACATGGTATGGTACAAGCAGAGAAGAGGCTTAGTCTAATACTATTTGGTGGCATTCTTTTAATCATTGTGCTTTTAGTTTTGGCTCCACCTCTAAGCTGGCCAAATAAACCACAGCTTCTGACAGTTACGGCTCTCGATATTGGACAAGGAGATAGTATTTTCATCCGAACGCCCGATAACGTAACAATACTTATAGACGGTGGATCTGATAATCAGGTTGTTGTCAGATTGGGCGAGGTTATTCCTTGGTGGCAACATCATATTGATTATGTGGTTTTGACTCATAGCGATCATGATCATTATGGTGGCTTGCAAAGCGTCATAGAGAAATATGATGTCGGTGAATTCTGGTACAATGGTGATCAATCAAATAATTCATCAAGCTATCAGTCGCTACTCAATAGTGTCAAAAGCAGAAAAATTTCCTCTCGGGTTATTCGTCAGGGAGATGAATGGAATTGGCCATCCGGTGTTCGTTTGCATTGGCTCTGGCCGATTACTGTAGAGGACGGGGAACGTAACTCAGGCTCACTGGTCGGAAGGTTGAGCTGGGGGAGCGAAGATGTCTTGTTGACAGGAGATTTACCGAGCGAACAGGAGCAACAAATTATTACTACGGGACAAATCGTAGAGTCAGAGATTTTGAAGGTTGGTCATCACGGCAGTAAAAATTCTTCTAGCAAGGAATTCTTAGACGCTGTTCAGCCGAATCTTTGTTTAATCTCCGCAGGTAGAGATAATAGTTATGGCCATCCGCATCCGGAGACATTGAAGCGCCTTACCGATGCTCATTGTCAAATTGTTTCTACTATTACCAGTGGAGATTTCACCGTGGAGTTGACAACGAGCTCATGGCGCTGGTACCCAACAGCTGACTTGCCAAGGAGCGCCATATTGGGTATACTCAAAACGTTAAATTAACATAAATTATATGGCAGAATCAAAGCGTATCCTTCTGGTAGAAGACGAAGAAATGTTATCGAATATGTATCAGGTAAAATTTCAGAATGATGGTTTTACCATGATTAAAGCTAATAACGGCGAAGAGGGTTTGCAGTTAGCAGACAAAGAGAAACCAGATTTTATTTTACTAGACGTCATCATGCCAAAGATGGATGGTTTTACGGTACTCAAAAAATTAAAAGAAAATCCTAATACTAAAAATATTCCCGTTCTCTTGCTGACTAATTTAGGACAGGATGAGGACGTGAAAAAAGGCAATGAGCTTGGTGCGGTGGGATATTTAGTGAAAGCTAATATCACTCCATCAGAAGTTGTTGCAAAAGTTAAATCATTATTACCTCAATAAATAGTATGTCAGAAGATTCAATCATTGAACGCAGTTTAGTGTTAGTGAAACCAGATGGTGTGCAGCGAGGTTTAATCGGCGAGATTATTAGCCGCTTTGAAAAAGCAGGCTTTAAAATTATTGGCGCCAAAATGGTTCACGTCGATAGAGATTTAGTAGCAAAGCATTATCCAGATTCTCGAACAGAGTTGTTAGAAAATATTGGAAAGAAAACATTAGAAACATATGCTAAGTATGGAAAGGATGCAAACGAAGAGTTAGGAACTATGGATCCTGTCACACTTGGAAAAATGGTGAACAGTTGGAATATGGAATTCCTTAGCTCTGGTCCTGTGATGGCTATGGTATTGGAAGGTGTACACGCTATTGATAGTATTCGCATGATTGTTGGAGCAACGTTACCTGTCTTCGCACAGCCTGGTACGATTCGCGGAGATTTTTCTATTGACTCGCCAGCTCTGGCTAATGCCAAGAAACGTCCGGTGAGAAATTTGGTTCACGCTTCTGGAAATCCAGAAGAGGCGAAATATGAAATCCAACTTTGGTTTCACGAAAATGAATTATATTCCTATCGACGCGCTGATGAAGCGATTATGTTTGAGTAAGATTAATCTCGTAAGAACTGAAAGCAGGGGATTGACCTCTGCTTTTTTGTCATATAGCTCCAAAAAGAGAAAAGTGGTATAGTGAAATCAGTTCTATTGACGGCGTGAGAATATGCTCTACAACCCTTGCATTGGGAGTCTCATATCACGTATCTCTCGTGGGAGATAGTTGCGGACACCCACCTATCATAAGGGGTAATTCAAGCGTTTGATGTAGAACTTCTAGAAAATCTCCTTGGCCGACTCGCTTTATCATTTGGTAAGTGGGACAACGGTCTGATGGGGGTTTTTATTTTGTGCTAGATGAGCTTGACTTTTTCATTTAGATGTGATAATATAAGTATATTGATTGATTTGTTTTTGTTTAGCTCGCCCTATAAATATAGGGGAAAGCTCCCAGCGTGACGGCTGGTCCGCAGATGTTAGCTTAGGATAACTAACAAGACATATGCGTGGAAACCAAAACAATCGAGTCCGACCATTGAGCCTTTGGGTCGGTTTTTTAATCCTTGCCTTTTTCGCCGGCTTTGTCTCCATAGGTTATTCTCAGGCTTCTGATGTTCCACTGACGATCAGTGACATAGTGTCAGAGGTTACGCCTACGGGCTTTATGAGTATTAACTGGAAAACGAATAAGCCAGCTGATAGTTTGGTTGAGTATAGTATTGATGAGTCATTTAATCAGCGACAAAAAATCGTTGGATTATTTACTGACCGTTCGGTAACCTTGCCTAGATTGACGCCGAATACTTTATATCATTATCACGTAGTTAGTATTAGTGCTGACGGCGAGCGAGTTGTAGGTCCTCATTTACTTTTTAATAGTCCAACTCAAGCAGACCTGAAAATTAGTGATATTCACTTACGCTCTGATTTCCATTGGTATGATCAAGAACGTCCATTACTTGGAGCACAGGGATTACATTTACAAATTTCCAATAGTGGTCAGGAACCGATTACTCAAAATTTTTCAATAAGTTTTATTTTGTCTCAAACTATAGAATCAGATCAAACGAATGTTGGATACAGTTGCTTCGCCCAATACGAACATCAGCGCACGTTACCTGCTGAAACTGTTGAAACAATTTTATTAGACTCAGATTTGTTTTCTCATTGCGATATTCTTAGCCTCGGAAGTTACACATTAACTGCTGCTATTGATTATGATGATCAAATATCAGAAGCTGACGAAACAAATAATGTGGTAAGTTTAGAATTAGCAATTGGAGATCGTAAACAAGTTTCGCAATTTGTCGATATTAAAACTACAGAGATTCAAGCAACATCAGCTAGCATCATTTTTTCTATCGAACCTGCAGAAGCAAATCGTGCAGTCGTCGTAGATGTTGCGCCGGATTATTACTATCAAGATCATCCGGGGATGTATATTTGGTCGCAGGATACTTTATACGCTAGCTCAACGTACTCGACACTCATCAAGGGTCTGCAGGGAGAAACTTTGTACCACTACCGTTTACGTTTCTTAGATAGCAATGTAACATCGGCTGATCAAACTTTTAGAACCATACTTGATGTAAACGCGGACAGCAATAGGTTACTTAATTTAAAATTAACAAACCCAAGTTGCAGACTGGTTGAAGGTAAACCATTGGGAGTAAGTTACTGGCAAGATTTAGGTTTGAATGTTCCGGCGCACGAAATTCTTCACTACAGAATTCTCTGGTCGTCAGGAAATTGGTCGCCGTGGTATACGCCGGGTATGGGGGATGAAGATTGGCAACTCAATACCCATGGTAACCCGAGACGTGTGTGGAGTTATTTTCAAGACCATCATTTTGAATACGAAACGTGTGGCTCTGATATTGCTACCGGAGAACAGAAACCATCGGATGTTCCAGCTGGTAGTGTGAATAAAGTACCAAGCGCTTCAAAAGACGAAACAAAATACGGGCGGAAGATAGATAGAGTCCAGGAAACGAGTGACCCTGTAGTCAAGAGGAAAATTGATATTGTTCAGCAAGCCTTACGATTTTATCGTCGCGCTGTATCAGCAGAAAATTGGCAGACAATTCAAGATGCTTATGTATATGGTGGTTATAGTCTGTCTGAATTAGAACAAACACTACGACGCGACACCGGAATAGTTCATCCCACGATACCCGCAGTTGCTTGGAGGAAACAGTCAGCAGCAGGAACCTCCGTTGCTGTTACTAATCATTAACAAAACAAAAATAAAAAAATGTAATTATCATAGTTTAGTTATCACGTCACTCAGCACCATTACAGGTGCTGAGTTTTTTATAGTAATGAAACGAGGAGAAAATTGTGCTATACTATTCTCATGGATATTATCTGGCGCTGGGCGATGTCAATCGCTCTCATTACCCTCATCTTAGAGTTTATACCAGGCTGTGGCGTTGAAACGGTCAGTAGCGCAGTTGGCGTTGCTATTGCTTTCACCCTTCTAAACGCGGGACTTAAATATTTACTTTCGTCGTTAAAGATTACTTATTCCGTGCCAACATTTTTGGTAGCCTTACTGATTGAGAACGGTATCACTTTCTTAGTTCTTCTTACGGCTCTACCAATTATGTACATGGTTGATCAATCCTCAGGATTAATTGTTCTGATGCTGATTACTATGGTTGGATGGTTTGTTCAGACCATTCCACCTTTACAGGATGAAAAGAGCGCACCTAAGAAGAAAAAGATTTTTGGATAAGAATAACAAAAAACTGCATCACTTGATGCAGTTTTTTAAAATCTTTGGCTTTTTATTTAGCCATGGTCTTAATACACTTGGTACAGACACTGAGTCTTTTGCCGGCTATAGTCTTGCTCTGAATATTGATCTTTTGTCGGCGTTTAGTTGCGATGTTTGATTTACTTCTGCTGTTGGCGGTTTGAGGTCCTCGGCCGCAGATATCACAGAATTGTGCCATAGAATTGATTTACTTGAATAATCGGGTATACTTATTAAACTGTTGCGATTATAGATAATTATTATAATATTGTCAAACGGGATGCTCTATCAGTGGCTTCAACATCCAGAATCGTTCAATCTCCTCGAGGCTGTTATTGTCTTGGTAGCTTTAATGATTGTTATTGCTATTCATGAGTTTTCTCACGCCCTAGCGTCCTATAGCTTAGGCGATCATACGGCTGAACATGAGGGTCGTCTGACGCTCAATCCATTATCCCATCTGGATATTGTTGGTAGTCTCATGCTCTTATTTGTTGGCTTCGGTTGGGGTAAGCCTGTGCCGTTTAATCCGTATAATCTTCGCTGGCGTAAATGGGGCTCTGCAGCTGTGGCACTGGCTGGACCGGTGTCGAATTTTGTCACAGCGGCCATTTTTACTTTTATTCTTAGACTAGTAGTAGGCCATGTATCAGATACCAGTTATCTTATTACCTTCCTGATTTTTCTTATTATCTATAGCCTGTTGCTAGGTGTTTTTAATCTATTACCAATTCCGCCACTGGATGGCTCTAAAATCTTATTAACGCTCCTTCCAGTGAAATATGAGTATATTGGTATATGGTTGCAGAAAAATGGCTTTTTAACCCTTATAATCCTTTTGATAGTACTAGACCTGGCCCAGATACCATTGTTTGCCATTGTGGTGAATTTTATACTTATTCAGGTCCTAGGATTACCAGCGATTCTGGGCTAAATTGATAGCCGTAAATTGGTCTTTGATGCTCTTCGCCTCTACTACTTGACCAAAACCAAGGCTTATGCTAATTTAGAGCAAGTCCAAATCAGTCTCGAGTTGGGCAAATCGAAGGTTTAGATATCATTTTTTTATTTATACTACTTAACTACATACATGCCTACAGCCGGTCAATTACTTCGCAAGGCTCGCAAGAGTTTCAAAAAGAAATCAAAGACTCCTGCTTTGCGTACCACACTAAACAGTTTACGACGCACTAAGCGCGAGTTACCACAGGGCAGTCCATTTAAACGTGGTGTCTGTGTCAAAGTTACAACTATGACTCCGAAGAAACCAAACTCAGCGTTGCGTAAGATTGCTCGTGTACGACTATCTAACGGACAAGAAGTCTCTGCCTATATTCCAGGCGTTGGTCATAACCTACAAGAACACTCTGTTGTAATGTTGCGTGGTGGTAAGGTCAAAGATTTGCCAGGTGTACGATATCACATCGTCCGTGGTGTCTATGACACTCAAGGTGTTCAGGGACGTAAACAGGGTCGTAGCCTCTATGGAGCTAAGAAGGAAAAAGCTAAAGGCTAAGGTATACATTTCATAATCTATCATTTAATCATCTAGTAATCTCAACATGCGCGGAAAACGAGCACCAAAAAGAATTATTAAAGCTGACGGTAAATTTAACCGCTTAGATTTAGCTAAACTTATCAATCGTTTAATGGAACGCGGTAAGAAATCCGTAGCCCAAGGTATTCTCTACGATGCTTTTGATATTATCTCTGCTAAGACAAAGCGTGATCCACTGGAAGTATATGATCAGGCAATTCGTAATGTTGGCCCAAGTCTCGAGCTCAAGGGAAGACGCATTGGTGGTGCTAACTACCAAGTTCCTATTCTCGTTGTGGGAGAGCGCAAAACTATTTTGGCGCATCAGTGGATTATCAATGCTGCTCGCTCGAAAAAAGGCAAACCAATGGCAATGAAATTAGCAGAAGAGCTCATAGCTGCTGCTAATAATGAGGGCGATGCTATGAAGAAGAAGGAAGATGTACAGCGCATGGCTGAAGCTAATAAAGCTTTTGCTCACTTTGCGTAGTTTGTTTACTTAGGCTAGTAAACATCATTGCAGATTTCGGGTTCACATTTTTTGTAAAAAATTTAATTTATAAAGATTAGCTTGTTATGTCCACAGAAAATCTCAGTCTTCAGAACGTCCGCAATATCGGAATCATCGCTCATATTGACGCAGGTAAGACGACAGTCTCCGAGCGTATTTTGTTTTACACTGGTAAGAAGCATAAGATCGGCGAAGTGCACGAAGGACAGGCCGAGATGGACTGGATGGAACAAGAAAAGGAACGCGGCATTACCATTACTGCAGCCGCTACCACTTGTTTCTGGCCGATCGTTGACTGGCTCGGCGGTGGTACTGCCCGTATCAATATCATCGATACTCCCGGTCACGTAGACTTCACCGTTGAGGTTGAACGTTCACTACGCGTGCTCGATGGTGGTGTAGTGGTTTTCGATGGAGTAGCTGGTGTGGAGCCACAGTCAGAAACAGTTTGGAGACAGGCAGATAAGTATCATGTTCCACGTATTGCGTTCATCAATAAAATGGACCGTATGGGTGCTGATTTTTATCATGACTTAGATACTATCCATGAACGTTTGACGAAGAAAGCTTATCCTATCCAGCTGCCAATTGGCGCAGCTGAAACCTTTGAAGGCTTGATTGATCTCTTCACTCGTAAGGCAGTGTACTATCTTGATGAGGAAGGTAAGAAATTTGAAGAGCGTGAAGTACCAGAAGATATGAAAGCTAAGGTTGAAGAATATCGCAGTCGTTTAGTTGAAGCTTTGGTAGAGTACGATGAGGCAGCGATGGGTAAGTATTTAGAAGGTCAGGAAATTGAAGTCGTTGAATTAAAGAAATTACTGCGCAAAGCCGTTATTAATGATCAGTTTATTCCAGTATTGTGTGGTTCAGCGCTGAAAAATAAAGGTGTCCAGTATCTTTTGGATTCTGTGACAGCCTATCTTCCTTCACCATTAGATGTACCACCAACAAAGGCGTTTGACGTCGATGATCCATCGAAAGAAATTGTTCGTAAACCAGATCCAAAAGAGCCATTTACAGCCTTAGCGTTTAAGGTTGCGACAGATCCTTTCGTCGGTCGTATTACGTTCATCCGCGTTTATTCTGGTACCCTAGAATCCGGATCGTATGTCATGAATGCGTCTAACGGAGAGAAAGAACGTATTGGTCGTTTACTCCGCATGCATGCTAATACACGAGAAGAAATCAAGGAAATATCCGCTGGTGATATTGCGGCTGTTGTTGGCTTGAAAGCCACTATTACAGGACATACTTTAACTGATGAGAATAATCCAGCTGTTTTAGAAAGCATCACCTTCCCTGAACCAGTTATTGATGTTGCTATCGAGCCGAAGACTAAGCAGGATCAAGAAAAGATGGGTATCGCTATTTCTAAATTAGCCGAAGAAGATCCTACCTTCCGTGTTCGTACTGATGAGGAAACATTACAGACTATTATTTCTGGAATGGGAGAGTTGCATTTGGAAATCATCGTTGACCGTATGAAACGTGAATTTAACGTTGAAGCGAATGTCGGTCAGCCACAAGTAGCATACAAAGAAACAATCGTCGGTGAAGCTGAGGGTGAAGGTAAATATATCAAGCAATCTGGTGGTCGTGGTCAATACGGACATTGCTGGGTTAAGATTAAACCTCGAGAGCGTGGCGCTGGATACGAATTCGTTGATGAAGTTAAAGGCGGTGCCATTCCTCGTGAATTTATCACTCCAATCAATAAGGGTATTCAAGAAACATTAACGAAGGGTATCGTAGCAGGTTTCCCAATCATTGACGTACAGGCAACTGTATTTGATGGTTCTTACCATGATGTTGACTCTTCTGAAGCCGCTTTCAAAATGGCTGGATCTATGGCTTTCAAAGAAGCTTTCAACAAAGCTAAACCAGTTATTCTTGAACCGATTATGAAAATTGAAGTCACTACCCCAGAAAGTTATATGGGAGATGTCATTGGTGACCTCAATTCTAAGCGTGGTCAGATTAATGAAATGGCTGATCGTCTTGGCGTTAAGGTAATTCATGCCAGTGTGCCGCTGTCAGAAATGTTCGGTTATGCGACTTCACTACGTGGTATGACTCAGGGACGCGCATCATACTCGATGGAATTCTCACACTATCAAGAAGCGCCGAAGAATGTGACAGAACAGATCAAACTTGGGAAAAAATAATATATACATATAAACTCAAAAATTCAGCGGTCATTCCGCTGAATTTTTTTTAACGAAAACGCCCCAGCTCGTAAGAGGGGCGCGATCGCATAGAGGTGTTTCCTACATCCAGGAGTTGTCAGGCTTGTCATCGATGGGACACGTGGGTGATAGTCTGATGGGATGTCGCATCTCATTGATGATGAAGAGCAGCAGCGCGAGCAGTATGAGAGCGATGACCATGGCTGGCTCCTTATCGGTGTAGGGTAAACAGAACAAGGGACATAGTAGTATTATTCTCCTTTTTCAGAATTAGTCAACATACCAATTATAGCCAAAAGAAAAACCGCTCGCCGAGGAACTCGGCGAGCGGTTTGATCGAGGCTGCCACTATCAGTTATTGCCTGAGTCGTGCTCAAGCTTGCGCAGTAGGTTTTCAATTTGATCACCATGGAGTCGAGATTTGGTGATAGGTGGCGGGGGAATCAGCGAGTAGCTCGCAAGAATATCAACCTCTGTCGGTGGCGGCAGGTAGGTAATCTGCTCGGTCCGCGGTCTTGGTCGAGAGCCGTGGATCAGTACCGAACCAATCACACAGGCAACGAGGATGAAGAGCAGAGCAAAAAGGCCCAAAAGGAGGAGACAGAGTAGCCGCAATCCATCAAGGATCATATTCATTGAAGCCTCCGAGTCGGAAAGGGACAGAACGTAGTGACAAAATCTATACTAGATGTATGTGATGGTATCGTCAAGTTGCGTTAAGAAAAAAATACCGCCGAGCGCGCGTAGCGCTCGGCGGAAGTTGACGGATAGCAACTAACTATCCGTGGCGGGCATGAACGCCGAGTTGAAGTCATCCTGCTCGGATTGGGTCAGCCCCAGATCCTCGAGTGAGAATCCGTAGGTGTCGACGGCCGCCTTGATATAGCGGAACAGCTCATCTCGGAGTTCCCCATTGTCCATGCTTTCTTCAGACTCGTTACTGGTATCTGACAGCAGCCGGACTTGGAGAAGGGCCGTATAGAGATCCTTGTGAATCAGTTGTCGCATTTTCTCCTGCGTCATCGGCCCTGAAGACGGGATGTCTTGAGGTGTACAGCCGATCTCTGTCAGGATCGCTACAACCTTCTCCATGATAGCCACAGGATCACGGAGATTCAGACCCATGCATTCTCCCGATCGTTCGGTCCACGGACGATTATACAGTCTGATGAGTGCCGCTGCCAGATCAAGTCCAGCCTGACGATGATCTTTCGTCTGGCTTGTCTCAGCGAATCGAGTGAATTTGATTCGCAGCCCGACGAGGCTTTGTGGGCCATACAGCTCATCGAGCCAGTTCGGCTCTGACAGGACACTGTCGGTGATCGTCGTAGTCTTGGCAAAAGGGTCATAGCTGACGCTATCGCTGTCAGCTTGAGCGACCACACGGTTAGAACTGCGGGGGAAGCCGGTGTGTCCCTTGTTCTCCCCGTTCAGGACGAAGTGCTTGAAACCAAGGAGCAGCGCAAGGGCAACGAGTACAACTGCGCCACCGCCGATCAGGATATTCTTCACCACAGGATTGATACGCACGTCAGTCTCCCTTATGGAAAGTAATCGGATCAAGAATCAGGCACTGGGCCAGATTCGTGAAAGCAGGGTTTTGGCTATGACTGCCAGTACGGCAATGATCACAACGCTAGAAACAATGCAGATCAAGCCGCCACAGATGCCTAGTAACTTTTTGACGACAGGGCGGGGTGGTTTTGGATCTGTGCCCCAGAGCCAGAGTAAGAATCCAGCTATCAAAGTGCAGATAGCGGCGATGAACCAGAGTACATGATTTGAGGTCATGACGCTATCTCCATTTGGTTAGAGAAATTGTGAAGAACGTCTAATCAAAAATTTTTAACTTCCGTTACAAATCTTAGATCAGAGCCCCGAGTCAACGTCGTGACGTTGACTCGGGGCGACTTCAACAGAGTCAGAAGGGGAGACAGAGGTCCTCACTGATGATTCTTCCGCCACTCCCGTAGCCGCAGACATACATATTGCTGCCGTCTGCCGTTGCGATTAAACGAATAGCGCCGGAAGCGACGTCGTGTTTGTTCTTTGGACGTCCCAGTCCAACTTCGACGGGCTGGTCATCATAGGGGTTGACGAATACCACCCCACGCATCAGCTGTGTAACACTGACCACGTCGGCCTTGGTGGTCGGCCAGGTTCCGGTATTCAGGTAGAACTGAATTGTGGCTTTCCTGGTCTCATGGACGGCCAGACTGATCACCAAGTTGGCTCTTTCTTCCTTGAGGTGGCTTTGGGCCAGTGGCAGAAGGACGAAGGTATAGAGTACTGCCGCTAGCGCCAGACCACACACGAGGTCAACCAGAGTGATACCGCGCTCATTCTTGTTCATAATACCCCCATCGTAATCAAGTACGTGGCGCCATCATGTCCGTGGAGTGATTTCCTGCTTCACCGGATCCCACTGATAGTTCTTGAGCATCCGGTTCAGCACGTCGGTGATCACATGAAGGACGACGTACTGGAT
>CAYYYA010000007.1:0-3382 GCA_964475975.1 uncultured Gammaproteobacteria bacterium
TCCCCTCTGCCAATTCTGCATGGGTCCGACATCCTCGGCCGACTTCATCCTATTAATGTCATAGGTTTTCACTTCGCGGGCTGTGTGGGTATAGGCTGTTATCTTATCACCGTCCAGTTTCTGGATATCGATGAGATCACGGATAGTCTTGCCCTCATCATTAATATAATCAATAGCTAACTGGCGACCTTGCAGTAAGGCTTTTTTCACGACATCGCCCACCAGCTCGCCTTTCTGCCAGCTGATCGGAATCTTCTCCTTCTTACCACCGGTGCTATACCAGATATTGCCATGCGCCAAACCGTAATCATATACTTCTTTAGTAACTTTGACGTCGTCCAGACAGTATTTGATCAGACTGTCCCAGTCTCCGGCACGAAAATAACGAATCGCATCGAGACCATCGCCCGATTTGCCGTAGCCCAACGTCTCTTGAGCCACGCTTTCTAATTTTAAGCGTCTGCCAAGCACATTAGTTATTTCTTCTAGAATGTCTAAGTGAGGCAACTGACCAAGGTTAAAGTTTGGATAATAGGGTTGTAAAACAGTGAAATCAAAATGTTTACTATTAAAACCAATAATTAAATCTGCTGCTTTCAGCCACTCGAGCATTTCTGCAAACTCGTGTTCTTTGAAGCCCCGATACTCATCGCGCGCGTATGAATATACACCACAGACAGAGACTTCCAATAAATGACTGTTGTGATGACCTCCTACTTCGTCAAAGGTTTTTTTTGTTTCTAAATCTAAAACAATTTTATCGCTCATCTTCCTTAATTCTTATTTCTTAATGCTTCATTCTTAATTTCTAAAGTCTATCAATACTCGGCAGGAAACTCCGTTCCCCATCTGAGCCGATTTCTATTATATCACTGTCATGCGAGAAATTATCCCCAGATAATAATCGTTGATTAATCTCACGAATAAAGTCCGACGGTTGATTCAGACTCAAAGAATAAGAAGAGCCAGAAATAGGGTACGAGAGATATAAGCGACGTTTAGCTCTCGTGATGGCAACGTAGAATAATCTACGCTCTTCTTCGATACCACCCGGCTCACGAGCAGCACGTGGATGTGGGAAGGATTTATCAGAGACATTGAGTATAAAGACAGCATGCCACTCTAACCCTTTGGCTTGGTGGACCGTAGAGAGAACAACGCTGCTCTCGTGCTTGGTATCGTCAGTGCCTCTGATGGCAAAATTCTCCTGTAAACTCATCTCCGCCAAAAATTCTAACAAATCTTTGTAATGATCAGCAAAGGTAGCAAACTGCTCCAAGTCATCGATACGTTGTCGATAATCAGCGTAGGCGGCAGAAAGATACTGTGCGTAGTCTGGCAGCAACAGACGAATAAGCGATCCTACCGTAAATTCCTTCTGCACGGTCAACCCTTTTGCTAAATGCTTCTTCAATCCTTGCCAACCTGCCTGAGCCTGAGATGATAGCGGTAATGATAACCCTAAAGCTTGCTCCAGTGTATCAACCTGACTAACGCTGAGAATAATCTTCTGCGCCGCTACTTCTCCTATTCCTGGCTGCAACAGTAAAACCCGAAGCCAAGCGGCCTCATCCTGACTATTAGCAATCAGACGCAGATATGACAACATATCTTTAATATGGGCACGTTCAAAAAATTTCAATCCTCCGCGCATTTCATAGGGTATTGATCGCTTGTTCAATTGCAATTCTAATTCTTGTGAATGGTGAGCGGCGCGAAAGAGCACAGCAATATTCGCCAGATCTACACCTTCATTTTCTAGAGCCAAAATTCTTTCAGCAATCCAGCGCGCTTCCTCGCCGCTGTCCTGAGCTACAACCAGCTCTGGCTTGGTGAAGCCTTCTTCTTTGGTAAATAACTTCTTCTTGAACTGTTTAGTATTTTTCTCTATTACTTCATTAGCCAACTCCAGTATCTCCGGCGTTGAACGGTAGTTCCGCTCCAACCGATACACTTGTGTCTCTGGAAATTGTTTGGGGAATTGTAAAATATTCTCAATCTGGGCAGCGCGGAAAGAGTAAATACTCTGTGCATCATCACCGACAACAAGAATATTATGATGCTTATCTGCTAACAGCCTAACAATCTGATCTTGGATCCAGTTGGTATCCTGATATTCGTCGACCAGTATATAATCCCAGTGCTTAGTAATGATTGGACGCCACTGGGCATTCTGCAATAATTTTAACCAGTAGATTAATAAATCATCAAAATCTAGTGAGCCACTGGCGCGTTTCTTGCGCTCATACTCGGTGGCTACTTTTTCTATGAATTCTATTTCTTTCACGAGCTCCGGATACTTAAGCTCAACCGCCTTCTCTATTGATTGACCGGAGTTACGGCTATAGCTAATAACATCATGTACCAAAGCTGGACTTGGTTTCTTCACCGTTGGTTTGCTGCCGGCGAATTCACGCATAGCTGATTTAATCAAAGAGTTACTATCATCAGTGTCCAAGATAGTAAAATTTGGCTTCAATTGCAGCAGCTTACTGTAGGTTCGTAATAAGCGATTAGCTGTCGAGTGAAACGTGCCGCCCCAAAACTGTTTGTGTCCACCCTTGCCTTTCAATAACTGATCAGCACGAGACATCATCTCTTTGGCTGCTTTATTGGTGAAGGTTAATAGTAAAATCCGGTCCTTAGCAAAACCATTATCAATGAGCCATGACAAGCGATAGATCAAAGTACGTGTTTTGCCCGATCCTGCTCCAGCCAAAACTAAAGCCGGCCCAGGTTTACTCGTGACCACGGCCAGCTGTTGTTCGTTAAGCTCAGATGCGTAATCTATTGTCTTATCTTCTGACATAATTCGTCCCCCCATTATAGCAGGCATCAATGATTATTCAATAAGAATATACAGAGCTCAACAGCAACTCCTATAATCTAGCCTTGACAAGAACCAGAAAAAAGTTTATTCTCCTCTGAAGTGTCCGCCCTTCGGTCTCGACACGGAACCTCTGGCAACAGCCAGCTTAGGCTTAACAGCATGGTTCTACCGGACCGGGGTGACGGACACCCTTCTATGGGCCGCATATCTCTTTGAGACTTGCGGCTCACCTTTTTTACCGCTACACTTCCATTATTCTTATTTCATAATTCTTCTCTCTTAATTTTTCCCAATGTCTTTTTCTCTAGGAATAGTCGGCCTACCCAACGTCGGCAAATCAACCCTGTTCCAAGCCTTAACCAAAAAAAAGGTAGATGCTTCCAATTATCCTTTCTGTACTATTGATCCTAATGTCGGCGTCGTGGCTGTACCTGATGAACGATTAGACAAATTAGCTATCATGTCAAAATCCGCCAAAGTTGTACCGACAACGATTGAATTCGTAGATATTGCTGGTCTGGTCAAAGGCGCTTCTCAAGGTGAAGGTCTGGG
>CAYYYA010000007.1:3482-14898 GCA_964475975.1 uncultured Gammaproteobacteria bacterium
GCTGTACTTGAACGAGTCGTCAAGCACCTAGAAGAAAATAAATTGGCCAGCTCGCTCGAGCTAACCGACGAGGAACGCAAGATTATCAAAAGTTTAAACCTGCTGACGCTGAAGCCTATGCTCTACGTCATGAACGTGGATCAAGAGCAACTCCAACAGCCAATGGATCTACCTCCAGACGCTATTCGTATTTGTGCCAAACTCGAATCAGAGTTAGCGGAGCTTTCGGATGAAGAGCGAAAAGAATTTTTAGAAGAATTAAAACTCCATGCTTCTGGCTTAGACGATCTCATCACTGCGAGCTATCGCTTATTGAAGCTACAAACCTACATCACCACAGGCCCAGAAGAAACCAAAGCTTGGACCATCACCGTAGGAACAAAAGCTCCTCAGGCGGCTGGCGTTATTCATACTGATTTTGAAGCCGGCTTCATACGGGCTGAAGTGGTTAACTGGCAGGAATTACTCAATGCCGGCAGCTGGTCTGGCGCTCGCGATATCGGTAAGCTGCGCATGGAAGGCAAGGACTATGTCATGCAAGACGGTGATGTCGTACACTTTCACTTCGCCAACAAATAATTGACATTTAAAAAGAACCGGAGTACAAAGACTTCGGTTCTTTTTCTCATACCAGCCAAGGGAGGTTATCGTGGGCAGTGTAGTCATGGGAAATGTCCAGAAGGCTGAAGCCTTTCTGACTCAACATGGCATTATCGTTCCAACGTCCAATATTGCGATTCTCAACCTCTACGAATTTATTACCCAACCCAACGTTACTCGCAACAAAATACCCGAGGAGAAGCGCATAGCCGAATTGAAGCAGGCACAAGCGCGCTGGTTAAACTGCGAGGTCAACGAAAAGGGCACAGGTAAACGTGGGACTGTGCGGTTTATTACAGTTAGGCGCGGCACCAGTGACTGTTTCTATACTACAGGCACACGAGGACCTGTCTTCGTCGCAGTTGTCGACTGGCAAAATGGCGGCTGCCATCGAGGTATGAGTGTCAACCAACTGACCCCAATAGAATCCCAGCGACAGGCCTCTTCATGAGGCCTGTTTTAATAGAAAAAATATTGACAAAAGCCTTTTTCTGTGCTAAACTGTATTTGTTAGCTCATTGGAAGTTCAAAAATAAAACAAACACCATGACCATCGATTTATTGTACGCTCACCGGCCATGATGTTGGTGATTTTTTAATCAATCGTTCTTTAGAATAGTCGTCAACCCAACCAAACTTTGTCCCAGCCTAAGGCTGACAAACCATAAATAATTAGTTGCGGCACACACGACAACCAGTACAACTGAATCAACAGTGCATCGTCTCATCCGGAGACAATGCTTCGCGGACCCTGACTTCCATGCTTAGTCAGGGTCTATTGCTACTCGTTTAGGACGTGGCGCGTCAGCGTCACTTCCGAACCGAGCTAGGATCGGACGTCAGCGGACCTAATCCCCCCAAGGATTGCCGTTGGCCCGCATCTTAGCTCGGTCTTTTTTTAAAAAAAATCCCCTCCTTTTTAAGGAGGGGTGGCCTTTAGGCCGGGGAGGTTACAGTAGCTTCTGCGTAATATCCGCTGGTATCTCTACACCCATATGTTGATAGCCTCGCTCTGTCACTACTCTGCCTCGCGGTGTCCGAGCTAGAAACCCTAACTGCATTAGATAGGGCTCATAAATTTCTTCAATCGTTCCCATATCTTCCTGCATCGCGGCTGCTAAGGTAGTCAGTCCAACAGGACCGCCGGCAAATTTTTCGATAATAGTCATCAGCAACTGGCGATCCAGTTCTTCTAAACCTGCGTCATCTATACCAAGTAATGCCAAAGCTTCTTGGGTCTGCCGTAACGTCACTCGCCCGCCATCACCCTTAACTTGAGAAAAGTCTCGTACACGTTTCAGGATGCGATTCGCGACTCGTGGCGTAGCGCGACTGCGTCGAGATATTTCCAAGGCAGCGTCCTCGTCTAATTCCAGAGCTAAAATCTGGGCCGAGCGTTTCACAATGTCAGCTATCTCATCTTTACGATAAAAATCTAAACGATAGGTAGCACCGAAACGATCACGTAGCGGTGAGGATAATAAATTATAGCGCGTGGTGGCGCCAACTATCGTGAAACGTGGTAAATCCAGACGTACCGTTTGCGCACTTGGTCCTTTGCCTAATATCAAATCAATCGCGCAGTCTTCCATAGCTGGATATAATATTTCTTCGATAACTTTGTTCAATCGATGAATCTCGTCAATAAATAAAATATCGCCGGCCTGCATATTGGTCAGGATAGCAGCCAAATCTCCTGCTTTGGTAATAGCCGGTCCAGAAGTTGTTTTAATATTCACTCCCATTTCTTTGGCAATGATATTCGCCAACGTCGTCTTGCCTAAGCCCGGAGGTCCATAGATCAGAACATGCTCAATCGGCTCTTCACGTTGCTTGGCTGCCTGAAGGAAAATAGACAAATTACTTTTGACTTGAGTCTGACCGATGTAGTCATCAAGACTCCGTGGACGCAAAGTCAAATCCCAAGTCTTATCCTCAGGTAATTCTTTAACGCTCAACTTTGGGATATTATCCGCCATAATAACGTTACCTTAGCACTAAATCGCCTCAATTTCAATAAAAATTTCTTTGTAAGGCCTGTCATCACCCATCATTGACAAATATGAAAATTTAGTGTATAAAAAAATATTACTCAACGTCGTACATTCATTCACAAGGGAGGTCGTGATGACATTCTATGAACCAAGAAGCAATCGGCCTTTCGTCATTCAGGATCTGCACAGCTTCCTGAGATACGTAGAGGCTCTCATCAGACTCGCTGAAGGTGGTCACCTTGCCACGATGGAGTTCGAAGGATATCTGGATGAGGAATCATTCCAGACACCTACAGCGCCTCCGTCTGAAGAATTGGCCGAGCGTGACTACGAAGGTTACATCGAGGCATGTTTCGTCTTCGCAACTGCCCACCATCTCCGTAGCTGCTCGACTTGCCGGCAAGCTTGGGAGCGTCATCTCGTCGAGGTCAACAAACGCACCGAGGAATACGCTCAGAATCCTACATGCCATGCGGCGGTTGAGGCCTGCCTCAAATTCATCGGCGCTCACTGGGAGAAGAAGCCAGAGAACAACTAAACATCGGATACCAAAAAGGGTCGCTCCTCAGGAGCGACCCAGTTTTTTATCAATGTAATTTATTAATTCCCCACCGGTATCTTATTCAAATTGCTATTGCTAATCCCCAGTGCTAGTCTACGCATCAGCTGATAGGCCTGATCGCCATTACCGAGGAAGTAGCGATGTCCGTCAACTGGATTGATATACCACGCCTCACCTTTGTGATCTGCTTGGAGGAGAATTCTCCCTGCTAATTTTTTAACCAAAGCTGCATTTACTTTCACCTTGGGCGAGCCAAGCGGCGAATAACCATTGCGAATCTCCTGCCCGTCAGTATAGCTATCGTTATCGCTATCGGTGTTGTACGGATCAGTTCCAAGCGCGGACTCCAACTTATCAGCTAAGCCGTCATGATCGCTATCAACATCTCCTTTTAAGGCATCATCCCACAGGACACCAACTGGTATCTGCTCCAAATCTTTATTACTAATGCCTAAGCCAAAGCTACGCAAAGCTTCATAGGCCCCTACACCGTCTTGCATATAGAAACGTCTACCGCTGACAGGATCCAAATACCAAGCCTCACCTTTTTCTTCAGTCTGTAATAATAATCGTCCACGAAGTTTATTGACCAGCGAAGTATCTATCTTGGATAGACGGTTTTTTTCACGAGCTAGTGTACTGCCTCGTAACTTTTCCCGGTCGCTATTATTCATATTTTTCTGAATCGATGCACCTTTTGCCAAGGTAGTGAATGAACCGTGAAAATCTAAATAACTATTCTTGGCGTCATAAATATAATAATTATAAATCATATCCGACTCCAAGTCTTTTAAGAATACTTTATGATCTGTTGCTGCTACACTGTCAGTTTGTAAACAGTCGCTGTAGAGAGACGGATCAGTTTTACTCACACCACATGCACCCGGTAGCCGAAAATTATTAACTGCTGCTTTATTTGTTTTCCAAGAAACTATAGCTGAATTATCTGTGATGTCTGTAACTGTCGGGTCAAGAACCTTAATAGGCTGCGGAAATGTCGACTGAAAATCTTTCGTCGTTAATGTCATGCTGTCAGATTTTTGTATCGGTTTGCTAGCGTCTAATTGTCCATTGAAATTATAGTGATAGGTTTTCTCACCTTCTAAATAGAGGCGTATTACATGATCGGTTGTAGGCGCACCCGAAATAGTCAAAGTATGACTCTTACAATCCTCCGGAGAGCTACAATTTTCTGCACTCTTCTGATAGGTAATAGAAGTTTGAACAGGTAGACTTGTAGTCCAGGAGAAAATCGTAGAACCACTCTCTTCAGCTACCTTAATGTCAGAAAATAAGATCTTCTCCTCTGGTGGTATAGGAGCAGACTCCTGGCTGTTTGTTTTAAAAGTATGGATATCAGATATTCCATAAGAACCAGTATATGATCCAACTGTCACTATATAATTATATTCTGTATCCGGCGACAAGTCTGGAAGTAATACTGCTTTAGAGGTAGCTTCATAATCAATAAGGGGCGAATATGCCTCCGCTACAGCATCAGGTTTATTAACCCAATACACTACTCCTCCTGACGCCTGCACTGGAGTATCCCAAGAAATCAGGACTGAATCTCTCGTAGGTTTGGAAGAAGCTAAGTTATTTATAGGAATCGCCTGCTCACCTAAATTCTTCTCTTGCACTGTGAGATCCAACTCTAAGGTATTATTTGCTTCATTAGATTCAATCAATTTGTTATTACTATCAATAGCAAATGTTAAATGTTTTATTCCAGGTTTAGTAAATAAACCAAAATAAACAAGGCTAAACGAGTCTCGGGCTGGTAGTTCTTTATAGGCTTCATCAGTCTCTAAATAAGATATCGGCATAAAATCTGGTAGTGATTTACTAATATCTATGAATGGAGCTATATCCGTTACGATGGCGTTGCTGTCAGCGTTTAAATACTTACCCTTTAAAACAAAAAAGGTCGGCACTATAGCCATTGGCTGACCATTGGAGCTGAGATTATAATAATCGGTGCTAACAGAAAATGACTCCAGACTCAAGTCTGGAGCCACTGTCGCTCCTGCTGCCAGCGGTGTCAAAATCATACTTAGTAAAAGTATCAAACCACTGGCGCGCGCAAGTATATGTTTCATAGGAGCGACCTACAAGAGGTTGGTTAATTTTTAGAGAGTTATATATTATTGAGTAGCGTCAGTCTGTAATTCACCAACATCAATCTTTCGTAAATCATCGTTGGTAGCACCGACTGACAGATATTTCATAATACGATAGGCCTGTGCGCCATTGCCAAGGAAATAACGCTTGCCGTCTTTTGGATTAATATACCAAGCGCCACCTTTATTATTGACGTCGATGACAATTCTGCCTTTGACGCGAGCTTGTAGCTGGCTATCTACTGGCATTTTAGCTTGTCCTACAGGTGAATATCCGTTCGTTAATTCTTCACCATCTTTGAAGCCATCGCCATCAGTATCTGGGTTATTCGGATCAGTACCCAGAGCTGTCTCTGTGCTATCAGCTACACCGTCTGCGTCAGTATCTTGATCAATAATCTTCGGATCAGTACCAACGGGAATCTTGGCTAAATCTTCACCCGTAATACCAAGACCAAAGGCTTGCAAAGCTTTATAGGCACTTTCTCCATCTTTGAAATAATATTTCTTGCCGGTTATTGGATCGATGTACCAGACCTCACCATTGTCTTCAACTTGAAGTAGCAATTTTCCTTTGACACGTTCTGTTAATTGCTTATCAGTTGGTTTGGCTAAACTTTTTTCGCGCTCTAGTAATTTACTTTCGAGCTCGCTAATTCGCAACTCTAGACGTTTGATTCGCTCGCGCAGAGCTTGCTCGTCTGAGGTTGGTGGTAGAGGTTGTTTTGGCAGAGGGCCAATTTTATCATCGGGTTTTTTGTCTGAAGTCGTATCATCTGACTTCTTGCCTGTTCCTCGAGTTTCAAAATCTTTCACTTCTGATCGAGCCTCTGAACCATCTTTGGCTGCGCTAACGACATAATAACGGTACTTCTTATTTGATACTAAGTTTCTCAATACTACCTCATGATTGCTACGAACTTTTTCATCGTAGGCTTTTAACCAATTTGCTGTTGAAGTTGAAATCAATGACATATGCGTTGAACTAGCACTATCCATTGGCATATAGTAGACAACTCCTTTAGAGTCTACGTTTGTTCTCCATTTGACGACAGCACTTTGGAAGGTGATACCGACTGTGGTGAGATCTTTAATTTGAAAATCACTCTCTCTCTGTGTGCTACTTCCAGTTACATATTGAGTTCCGCTCCAATTATTATTTGTTTCATCGTACTCGTGTACTGAGTTTTGTGGGTCGACAGTAAATTTCATTAAGTGTTGTCCAGCAGTAGCCTTCCACGGAATACGTGTTTCAGCCCGTCCACGACCATAGACATCAAGGGCACCCATAACAGCGCTACCAATTAATTGTCCGTCCACTGATAGAGCGACTGTGGTTGTTGGGCTCGGCGTATTACCGTGATTATCAACAGCGACTCTAAATTCAAAATTTGTTCCGGCTACAACAGTGTCTGTAGAGTAGAGCGACTCCTCTCCTCCGTTGATACTAGCGTTAATATAAGGAATATAATAATCAGGTATTGACGCTGTAGATGTGAAGGTCATAGTCGATGAACGTACTGTAACGCCTGATGCATTAGTACCAGAGAGATAGAACTCATATTCTTGACCTGGGACTAATTCGTTAGTACCGCTGACATGTTCTAAAACCAACGTAGTGTCCAATCCGGTCTGCATCATTATCCAGTCGCTATCACTGACCTTTTTATAGGCGATCCAGGTTGTAGTCGGTTGATTGGTTCGCCAATGCACACCTGCACCATTTATACCAACTTCCTTAGTAATATCATATATTGTCAGCGTTGAAGTGTCGCCTGTCCCCCCTCCGCCGCCAGTACTACCATCTTCAATTTTAGAAGTGGCGGCCATCGTATAATTAAAGAAAACAAATAGACCCATCAGCATGACTGTGAGTCCAAAGATCGAGAAGGCGCTCTTTTTCATATAAATTGTTTTTTATTTTTGTTTATGTCCCTCTATTTCGGAGGGATTTCGATGAATTTCTTAGGAAAATCATCATTTATAAAGGTATTGTAGCACATTTTTTTGCTTTTGTCAAAACTAAAAACTAAGGTCAGCCTTAGTTTTTAGTTTTGACTTTTGAGTTTTTACTTTACAAAAGCACCATCGAGGCTAGTTCGTCGTTATTTTCTTTGAATCGCATCAAGCGTACACCTTGGGTAGCCCGACCTAAGACTGATACAGACTTCAAAGGCAACCGAATCACCTGACCCATCTTGGAGATAATGATAGCATCACCCTCCTGCTTACTACTAATGATACGTACGGCGCGAATCTCACCTGTTTTGTCTGTAATGTTAGCTGTTTTGATGCCTGATCCGCCTCGTCCTTGGACCTTATACTCTTTCAAGGAAGTGCGTTTGCCATAGCCTTTACTCATCACTACTAAGAGTTGCTCGCCACTCTGTATCTCGCCGTCGGGCAAGACATCCATACCAACAATGGTATCTTTTCCTTTCAGTCTCATACCACGTACGCCAGCGGCGTTACGCCCCATTTCTCGAACATCCTTCTCTTTGAAGCGGATAGCTTGTCCATCAGCAGAGACCAAGACGACATCGTCCTTACCTGACGATAGTTTAACCCATTGCAACTGATCACCTTCATTCAGACGAAGCGCGATTAATCCGGAACGTCTGACATTACTAAACTTATCAATACCAACTCGTTTGATTAAACCTTGCTCGGTTACCATGACCAAGTATTTGTACAGACTCATATCAGTACCTTGCAAGATGGATGACACCTTTTCCTCTGGCCCGAGCTGTAGGAAGTTAACGATGTTCTGACCCTTGGCAGTACGTGAGGCTTGCGGTACTTCATAGGCTTTCAGCTGGAAGACTCGGCCCTTCGTAGTGAAGAACATCAAATCATCGTGGGTATTAGTCGAGAAGAAATGTTCTACATCGTCTTCTTCTTTCGTAGTTAGTCCAATAACACCTTTGCCGCCACGAGACTGAGTCTTGAAGGTCTCAGGTGGTACACGCTTGATATAACCGTCATGAGTAATAGTGACAATCGTGGCTTCATTCGGGATTAGATCTTCAGCGGACATCTCTCCGATTCCAGCCTTAATAACTTTGGTCTTGCGCTCATCACCAAACTTTTCTTTAATATCTAACAATTCCTTGATAATTAATTTCAAAATCTTCTTAGGACTCTTGAGTAGGTCTGTCAGCTCTTCAATCAAGGCATGTTTTTCTTTCAGCTCGCCTTCAATCTTCAACCGTTCAAGGTTGGCGAGATTTTGCAGACGCATTTCCAAGATGGCGGTAGCTTGTCTGTCTGACAGCTTGAAACTCTTCATCAAATTCTCTTTGGCTACTTCCTTATCTTTGGAGGCACGGATGGTTTTGATTACGGCATCAATTTTGTCCAAAGCCATTTTCAAACCCTCGAGAATGTGAGCGCGATCTTTAGCCTTTTCCAATTCAAATTCAGTACGGCGTCGAACAACGACATCACGATGTTTCAAATACTCATCAAGGATATTTTTTAGATTCAAAACGCGAGGTTGGATACCGTCGACCAATGCCAGTAAATTAGCGTGGAATGTCTCCTGAAGCTGAGTGTATTTATACAAATTATTCAAAACTTTCTTCGGATAGGCGTCCTTCTTCAGCTCGATAACGATACGCACACCATCTCGGTCCGATTCGTCGCGCAGATCTTTGATACCCTCTACCTTCTTATCACGGACTAAGTTGGCGATGGCTTCTACCAAGGTAGATTTATTGACTTGATATGGGATAGAACTGATAATGATGCGGAATTGTCCGTTAGGCATCTCATCGATATTAGCCTCGCCACGCATAACGATTCCGCCCTTACCAGTTGTATAAGCAGACTTGATATCGTTCTGCCCATAGATGACACCACCGGTCGGGAAATCAGGACCTTTGACGAATTGTAATAGATCTTCGACAGCACAGTCAGGGTTCTCGGAAATATAGACAATAGCATCAACAAGCTCAGTTAGATTATGTGGTGGGATATTCGTCGCCATACCTACAGCAATACCGACACTGCCGTTCAGCAATAAATTAGGCAGCTTGGCCGGCAAAACTGACGGCTCCATATGAGAACCGTCATAGTTCGGTATGAATTCAACAGTGTTCTTCTCAATGTCTAATAAAAGCTCCTCGGCTACTGGTTTCAACTTGGCTTCGGTATAACGCATAGCAGCAGCACCGTCACCGTCCATCGATCCGAAGTTTCCTTGTCCATTGACCAGCTGATAGCGCATAGAAAAATCCTGAGCCATACGAACCATAGAGTCATAGATGGCAATATCGCCATGAGGGTGATATTTACCCATCACTTCTCCGACTACGGTAGCTGATTTGCGAAACTTAGCACTTGGACGCAAACCTACATTCCACATAGCATAGAGGATGCGACGATGAATTGGCTTCAAGCCATCACGAACATCGGGCAAAGCACGTGCTACGATGACACTCATAGCATAGTCCAGATAGGACGTTTGCATTTCTTCAACCAGTGACTGATTGACCAGCGTCTCACCTTGAAGCGCTGGAGTTTGGGTGGTTAATTTTTTGTCTGATTTTGCCATATTATAATGTTGGTGCTAGAGGATCACTGCTCGTAGCTTGGTTAACCTGTTGCTTCGGCGGATTTGTGACTTGGGTTGTGGTCGCTGTCGATGTTGCGTTGAGAGCTTCCAAGGCCGCTCTATTCTGCTCGAGAATATTTAAGAAATCTTGATTGGATTTTTCTATGTTCTTCAATACTCGCTCGTGCTTAGCAGCAGTAGCATCGTTATTAAACCAGTAATACAGAGTCAGAGCTCCGCCGACGACTAAAATAAGTGCCAGCAGAATAATGAAAAATATTTGTTTTTGTTGGCTTGCCATGATTACGCAGTTAAGACAATTACTTTAGTGTCTTCTGACTGTAAATCTTTCTTAGTAATTTTGAATTTATCTACGGTCTCTTGTGGAGCGCTGTATTCTTTTATAAACGTTTCTAACGGCTCCAAACCTTTACTACCGCTAATCTTATAATAAGATGGAATAACGATACGTGGTTCCAGCTGATTGATCAAAGCCGCAGCTTCTTTAGCATTCATCATCTCTCCACCACCGATAGGAATCAGGAGAATATCAACACCATCGATACCTTCAATGACAGAAGAAGTTAAATCTTTCGCTTTGACCGGTCCAATCCAAGCTACAGTAATACTTTCCATATCTAGACGATAGACAGATGAAGTTAAACCGTTGCCTAAGCCATTAACAAAAACATTCTTGATCTCATACTCACCAGGAGAATCGATGACAAAAGTCTCATCACCGACACAAGCCAAATCTTCTTTGGTCTTCTCATGACTCAAGACTAACAGATCGGCATTGGTCTTACGGAGCTTAAAATCAGAAGGTTCAAAGGTAGGATCAAAGATGACGGTAGCGGCTCCTTCTTGCAGTCGGAAACAGCCGTAGCCAGACCAAGAAATTTGCATAAATATAGCTCAAAAATTATCAATTTTAACCTCCCAATGTTAGCAAAATTCCACTGTTCCGTAAAGGGGCAAATGTAAGTAAAAACTCAAAACTAAAAAGTCAAAAATATAGCTCAAAAATCAAAAGCTTCCAACCACTTCCTAACCTTTGACTTTTCAGTTTTGAGTTTTGAGTTTATAAAAAAGAGCCTCGACTCTCCTCCATCACCGCGTGACGCGATAATGAACTTGAGTCGAGGTTCCAAGCAGACATTGAACTACCCTTGAGGGCTATCGATGCTGACGGTCACTGTGAGGACCACTCACAATCTCGACCTTCTCCGTGGGAATTGGGTGCGACAGGATTGCTTTCAAGACAACATCAATCAGGTACTTTCGAAAATCATCCATGACTGCTGCGGTCGTGAAGAACCTCGGCTCTCCGCCCTCAGGGTCATACTCACGACCAAGGTCGTTAGTATGAACCAGGAGTGGCGGGCGACGACCTGGATGGGTATGATTCATCTGTGCCATCGCTTCAACGTCGTTGTTGATGTGAGCCATCAGGAAACCGACTGCCTCGAAGGAAGCTCCACGAGTTGCCTCACAGTCGCACCCTCCTTTGTACTGTAGGTACGTCTTCGGCTCCCCGCGGAGTTTGCTGTTGACCTTGAAGCCATTCATGAACTTCTGGCGATCC
>CAYYYA010000007.1:14998-18876 GCA_964475975.1 uncultured Gammaproteobacteria bacterium
GGCACGCTCCAGTTGCGCAGCTCGAGCTCGCGAACAATCTGCTCGCAGACCTCATCAACAGGAAACTGCCGACTCGTGGGATAGAGAAATTGCATCTTGCTGCTCCTTGCTGGTTGCTGGTTTTGCTCGTCAGACAGTTGCCAAAACCGTCCTTCTTTCGCACGCCATCCGGCACGTTTCTGTCTCAGTTTTCCCAGGAAGACCATGGTGCCTTCTTCGGGCCACTCAGCTTCTGTCCAGACCGTCGGCTGCAGTGAAAATGTCACTGAACCATCGATTTGATCAGTAGTTGCGACTGCGAATGGGCCGTGTCTGCCTTCTCGGATAACGTTCTGAACCACCGCCTTTACGTTGTCCAAGAGCTCATCTCCTTTCTATTTTCGAAGAACAATTGCCATGATACTCTCATGGTAGAGTTGCTAAATTTCAGCAATGACATAATATATCATTTTATTTCATTAATGTCAATATTTCATCTGAATACGGATATCTCTATTTTCGCTAATATTAGCCACTAATGTCATTGCGAGGTCTGTAATCAGACCGAAGCAATCTGTCACTATAATGACGGATTGCTTCGTCGCTTCTGCTCCTCGCAATGACAGTCTGGGGTGCTATTTTTTGCTTTTTACTTGTATTTTTGACTTTTAACCTTTGACTTTTTACTTACTTCTGTGTATACTCATCCCACATAAATAACGGTCTATATGAGCCAGAGAAAAGGCTCTTCCCTAGGCCACTGCTCCCACTTTAACGGTGAGCGGTTAACGATCGAAGCCTCACGGGCCATCTGGTCGTGAGGATTTTTTAGAAAGAACTACTATTGTGCCTACCAAGAAAACCGCAGACAAGACGCTGTCAGTGACTAAGGGTCATATGATGGATGAACTGCTGCAACAGCAAGATCTCGTTAAGATTCCGAAAATCGGTGACCTCGTTGAGGGTACCGTTATTAGCGTTAGTAAGAATGAGGTATATTTGGACCTCAAAGGCCTGACCACCGGTGTCATCCGCGGTAAAGAAATCGATGATGAATCTGGTGAATCAGAAAAATTAGCTATCGGAGACGTTACCTCAGCTACCGTTCTCGACATGGAGAACGAACGTGGTGAAATGGAACTGTCCTTCCGCATGGCTGGACATCAGAAAGCTTGGGATCGTCTAGAAAAACTGATGCGCGACGAAACCATCGTTGAGTCTCGTGTCATTGATGCTAATAAAGGTGGTCTGATGGTCAAAGTTGGTAACGTCATTGGTTTCTTACCGGTGTCACAGCTGACTACAGAAAATTATCCTCGTATCGAAGGTGGCGACAAGAATAAAATTCTGTCCTATCTCAAGACCTTCACCAATAAGATCATGCGCACCAAGATTATTGATGTGTCAGAAAAAGATGAGAAATTGATTGTCTCCGAGAAAGCCGCCTGGGATGAGAAGCAGCGCGCTGCCCTCTCTGGTTACAAAATGGGTGACAAGGTCAAAGGTAAAATCACTGGTGTGGTTGATTTCGGAGCTTTCATCGAATTCGGTGAAGGACTCGAAGGGTTGATCCATATTTCAGAATTAGCTTGGCAGAGAATTGACGATCCAAAAACCGTGGTCAAAGTTGGCGACACTGTAGAAGCAGAGATTATCTCTCTCGATGATACGAAAGTTTCTCTCTCTATGAAGAAGCTGAAGATGGACCCATGGCAAGAAGTCGCAGCCAAATATACTATTGGTCAAAAGGTCAAAGGTAAAGTTCTGAAAATTAATCCTTTCGGTGCCTTTGTAGAACTTGATAAAGAAATCCATGGTCTCGCTCATATTTCTGAGCTCAGCGATAAACCAATTAAAAATCCAGAGGAGATTGTTCGCGTAGGCGAAACCTATGATTTCCGTATTCTAACAATTGAACCAAAAGAACACCGTCTCGGCCTATCACTCCGCGCACCTCGACCAGCTAAGGCTAAGAAAGAGGTCTCAGAGGGAGATAGCGCAGCAGCTGCCCCTGAAGCAGTCGCCTCAGAGCCAACCGTCAGTGAACCGGCAAAAAAATCTAAGTCTGTTAAAGCCTAACAGCTGATAGACTTTTGTTGCTCACTCCGGTTATAATAACCTGAGTAAATCTCATACATGAATAAAATTATAAAAAACATTGCCCTCTATCTCGGGATTTTCGTTATCTTGATGTTGTTATTGGCTGGTTGGCAAGCAAATCAAAACAACCCAACTAAAACAGATATCGGCAGTCTGGTGCAGAAGATTAATTCCGGTGAGGTAAAGCAGCTGGTGGTACAAGGCGATACTATCAAAATCGAGCTGACTGATGGTCAGAAAGAGGAGACCAAGAAAGAACCATCAGAATCACTCAGTACCCTCCTTAATAACCTTGGTGTGGCTCCTGACAAGCTATCAACTCTTAATATTGAAGTGAAAGAAGATAACGGAGTTACTTTCTGGCTAGCAAATATCCTACCCTTTGTCTTACCTATTCTGATTGTCGGCGCCCTTATCTGGTTTATGATGCGTCAAGTGCAGGGTGCGAATAATCGCGCCATGATGTTTGGTCAGAGCGGTGCAAAGCAAAACGTACCAAATGATAAAACTAAAGTTACCTTCAAAGATGTTGCTGGTGCAACTGAAGCAAAGCAGGAGTTAGTAGAGGTAGTAGACTTCTTGCGACATCCACAGAAATTTATCAACGTCGGTGCCAAGATCCCGAAAGGTGTCTTGCTCCTTGGCTCTCCTGGAACAGGTAAAACCTTGTTAGCTCGAGCAGTCGCTGGAGAAGCTAATGTACCCTTCTTCCACATCTCAGGTTCTGAATTCGTTGAGATGTTTGTCGGTGTCGGCGCCTCTCGCGTCCGCGACTTGTTTAAGAAAGCTCGCAAAGAAGCTCCTTGCATTATCTTCATTGATGAAATAGATGCTGTCGGCCGACAACGCGGTGCTGGCTTGGGCGGTTCTCATGATGAACGGGAGCAGACGCTGAATCAAATCTTGGTGGAGATGGATGGCTTCGACAATCAGACCAACGTCATTGTCATGGCCGCTACCAATCGTCCTGATGTGCTTGATCCCGCTCTCCTGCGTCCCGGCCGTTTTGATCGCCAAGTTATCATCGACATGCCTGATATCAAAGATCGCGAAGCTATCTTGAAAATTCATGCTGCCAACAAACCGTTGGAGCCAGACGTCAATCTTGATGTCGTAGCACAGCGCACACCAGGATTCTCCGGTGCTGACTTAGCTAATGTCTTGAACGAAGCCGCTATCTCTACCGCTCGCCAAGACAAAAAGACGATTGACCAAAACACGATTCTTAACTCCATAGAAAAAGTCATGCTTGGACCGGAACGCAAAAGTAAAATTATCTCTGAGAAGGAACGAAAAATTGTTGCCTATCATGAAGCAGGACATGCACTCGTAGCTCATCAACTACCAAACGCTGATCCAGTACACAAAATTTCTATTATTAGCCGTGGTCGCGCTGGAGGCTATACCATCAAGCTGCCGACCGAAGACCGCACGCTCCATAGCCGCGCCGAATTTATCGATGATCTCGCTGTCATGCTCGGTGGTTATGCTGCAGAGAAAGCTACCTTCGGCGATATTACCACTGGCGCTTCCAGTGATTTACAGCGAGCTACTTCATTAGCGCGTGAGCTCATCACTCGCTATGGTATGAGCGAAACTCTAGGACCGCGTACCTACGGTCAGAAAGAAGAAATGGTCTTCCTCGGACGTGAGATCCACGAACGTCGCGACTACAGCGAACATGTAGCCGAGCAGATTGATAGCGAGGTATCCAAGTTTATAGACGCTGCCTACAAAACAGCAGAGAAAACTGTCAAAGATCATAAAGATAAACTTGATAAGATAGTCGCTGCTCTCTT
>CAYYYA010000007.1:18976-32971 GCA_964475975.1 uncultured Gammaproteobacteria bacterium
TTTATTGTATAATAATGGCAAGTAGACAACTAAAACCAAATAAAAATGAAATCATTTTATCGTGACATTGTCATCAAAGCCTGGAAAATGGCAGTCACCAAGCTTTGGCTCTGGCCACTAGCGTTCTTCGCTTCCTTCTTGGGTATTTCCACAACGTTTAAAATTTTCTTTGATCTCGCGCCCAAAGACCAAAGCCTAGATTTGACCGTCAGAGATGCTATCTCATCAAATGTACTAACAAGCAACTTCGTTGGCTGGAGTGATAGCTTCCATTCTATTCCTTGGTCAACCCTTAATTTCTCTGACATCCCATTGGTAGCTTTGATTTTCCTCTTGCTGGCCATTATCATTGCTCTGATTATTTTAGTTATCAGCTCAGAAGCAGGACTCATCCTCGGTATCTCCAGTCTACTGAATAATAAAAAGGTTAGCGGACTAACCTGTATTCAAACCGGTCTGAATAAATTCTGGCAGCTATTTATGGTACATTTCTTCTATAGCCTACTCTATATCATTTTCCTTGGGATTCTGATTGCTCCTATATTACTGTTTTACCCTCAAATGTCATTGGCACTGCAGGTTGTATTCAGCGTCTTTATCTTCTTTGTCATTATCCCAACCTTAGTTGTACTTGATATCCTCGTGCGCTATACCGTCATGTATATCACCCTGCGCCAGGCAAAACTTCAAGATGCCTTCAACCAAGCCTATACTCTATTCAAGGAAAATTGGCTCGTCACTCTCGAGACTGCCGTGATGATTATGGCCTTGATGATGGTGCTAACCTATGTAGTCAATCTTATTTTGAACATCTTATCTTTCTTCTTTATATTCTTCACGAGTCTGATGGCCGGTAACACCTTAGCTACCGAGATTACTAACCTTATCGGTATTCTCATCATCACCATCTTTGTCTTCCTCTCCTATCTCATCTTCACCACCTTTTATCTCGCTATGTGGACCGACATCTTTGAACGGTTAGAGCGTGAGGTTCATTATAGTAAGATTCATCGATCGGTTCGATTCACTCCTTGGCTCCACAAAAAAATTATATAGCGCCAAATCCTGATATTTCTACGCCTCACACTTCTCTCTGAGAACGTGAGGCGTTTGAGTCTTTGCCTGCAACCAGCTATAATAGTGCTATATGTCTTTATTTAAACATCATAGCAATACAGCAGAACCTGCAGACCTTACTCCCACACCACGACCTCAAGCAGCGCCTGTAGCAAGTAATCATATCTCTCTCGCCACTGATGAAGTGGAGTCTCGTCTATCAAAGAAATTGGCGGAGATAGACACGGAAAATTTAGAAAAGGAAGCTGAAATTAAGGCAGCTACATTTAATCTGCCATACATTGATTTACGTAAAATTCCGATAACGCAGGAAGCTCTCTTAGTTATGTCAGAAGAGCAATCTATTGCTCTTCAGGCTGTCACTTTTTTTATCTTAGAAAACGCCATCCGTATCGCCACAGTCAATCCACAAAACCCACAACTCCAAGCTAAAGTTAAAGAGCTGCAAGATCAACGATCAGCTGATGTAAAATTATATTTCGTCTCACAGCAGAGCCTAGACTCAGCTCTCGAGAAGTACTCCCGTCTGCCAAAAATCTCCGACAGCATTGTGGGTGGTATTGAAATAAGTGAAGAAGATATCAAAAAATTTCAGCAGTCATTCACCTCATTTGCCGAATTAGATAAATCCGTACAAAAGGCCACGCTATCAGATGTTGTCACGATTGTCTTGGCTGGTGCTCTGAAATCAGATGCTTCTGATATTCATATTGAAGCGGAAGAAGCTATCGTGAAAATTCGTTTCCGTATTGATGGCGCACTCCACGATGCTGCTTCATTACCGATAGCCTCTTGGCCCAAACTCATCTCCCGTATCAAGCTGCTGGCTAAACTAAAAATCAATGTCGCTACCTCGCCTCAGGACGGGCGTTTCACGATTTTCCTTGATGGACAAAAAATTGAAGTCCGCGTATCAACGGTGCCGACAACGTATGGCGAATCTGTGGTTATGAGAATATTAAAATCCGGCGTTGATATTTTTGATTTTACAAAATTAGGTCTCCGTGGAAAATCCTATACCGAATTGCAGGCGCAAATCAAAAAACCAAATGGCATGGTCATCTGTACTGGTCCGACTGGTTCTGGTAAGACAACGACACTCTATACCGTACTCAACATGGTCAATGATAGTGAGAAAAAAATCATTACATTAGAAGATCCAGTTGAATATAAAATTGAAGGTATTAATCAAAGTCAGATAGACACGAGTAATAACTACTCTTTTTCTGATGGACTGCGCTCTATCTTGCGACAAGATCCAGACATCATCATGGTTGGTGAAATTCGTGATTTGGAAACTGCTGAAGTAGCTATCAATGCTGCTCTCACAGGCCATCTGATGCTTTCGACCATGCATACGAATAGCGCCGCTGGTGCGGTACCAAGACTTCTTGCCATGGGCGTCAAACCATTCTTACTCGCGCCAGCAATCAATGCTATTGAAGCTCAACGTTTGGTCCGTCGTTTGTGTCAAAACTGTAAGAAACCTATCGAGCTTGATAACACAACCATGACCTTGATATTAAATGAACTGAATAAAATCACTGCTGAATCAGGCTACAAACCGGAGAGTCTAGACCACCTGCAATTCTATGGTCCTGTAGGCTGCGAACAATGCAACAACCTTGGCTACAAAGGCCGTGTTGGTTTATTTGAACTGCTAACAATGAGCGCTGCAGTGGAAAAATTAATATTATCCGGTAGCGTCTCAGAATACGACCTAGAAGACATCGCTATCAAATCAGGTATGGTTACTATGATTCAGGATGGTATCCTGAAAGCTATGGAAGGAGTCACCTCCATCGAAGAGGTATTGAAAAAAACTGAGTAGACCTTATATATGAAACGCCCCGAGTCCTAAGGACCCGGGGCGTTCTTTGCTAACTGACGCTTCTCGCGTGGCACGAGCGCAGCAATCAGATGGAGACGATAGACACAGCGCTTCAGTCGCTTCAGCCGCTCAATCTGATCGATGGTCTGACTCAGATTTGAACAGTCTGTTATCGTGACTTCATCCTCTGGGTAGAGGAAGTCGACAAAGCCGTAAAAAATAGCTTGATCGAATTGATACTGACGTATCCAGTCACTGTGCCAGCCGTCGCTCGGTGTCGAGTGAAAAACCAGATGAACCACATCATTACGCTTGAAGGACAGAAATCCAAGCACGAGCCAGCCTACTTGCTCCCCCCAGAGTTCGTGGCTATCGAATGGTAATCAGCTCAGCGTTGCGATATGGAACAACCTCCTCCACTTTCCGTGGGTAGACGTTCCAGCGCACGTGGAACTCGTAGCGACCTTCCACACGCTTGATCTGCAACACCTCACCGGTTGTGTCTTTCGGGACGAGGATTGAGCGATCCAACCTCAGGATGTTGGTCAGCACTCTCACCTGTGATCCACGTTTGACAGTAGCCGCAGTGTCGTAGTCCATACTATTTCCTCTTGCTCCGAGGAATGAGCAGAGCCGCCAGAAGCAAACCTCCAGCAAAGGTAGGCTCAACCGCCATGTGCATCGCGCGATTGAGCGCTCCGTACGGACTGTGCTCGGCAGGCCTATGACGCAGCGCTGACCACATCAAAACGCCGCCCAGCAGCAGGATGAAAATTCTTTGCGGCCAGGTCAGTCGCACGGGTCTTCTCCTTTTTCCACGAGATTAACGTGCTTGGCCGTGACCGGCACGGAAATATCTTCCCCGCCGACTGCCCACTTCACCGAGAAGCGGACCGTGTTCTTGACAGGAAGATAAACGGCTCCCTGAACGACTCCCTGTGTGCCCTTCGGCACCAGGACTCGTTTGGCCCGACGCAGAGGTCGGGTGGTCTCGATCACGGCTCCACCGTGAACCTGATGTGCCTGAAAGATAGTCAGTGCCATGCTCCACGCTCCTTGTTACTGTGACGGTTATGAGACATATCGTCTCGTTGCCAACAAAAGGTACAAAAAAACTGTATTTACTACTATAGTATAATACAGTCTTTTAGTCAAGGTTAAGAAGATTGTAATTCGTAAAGCGTAATTGAATAAGCCATTGGCAGTATTATTACGTATTACGAATTACGCTAATTTACTCTTCGCCTCTGCCAGCTTCTTCTTCGTCTCGGCAATAACCTGTGCTGGAGCGCGTTCGACAAATTCTTTATTCGCCAGCTTATCCTCTAATGTTCGGATGTATTTCAATATCTCCTCGTGATTCACTTCCTCCTGTGGAGCGGCGATATCCGTCAGTAGACGGAACCAAGTACCTTTTAATTCTAATTTTGATTCTAATGCAGTGACAAATTTCACCCGGGCTAAAGTCTCTATAATATTCTTCCATTGTTCAATCTGTTCTTCATGCTGACCAACGTGTTTGACATTGGTGATCACTGCTGGCTGAATCTTGTGTTCTGATCGTGCATTACGTAAGGTTGTAATGATTTCCTGCAACCGTTTCATTTCTTCACTTTCTTGATTCTCATCTCTTATCTCTTTTTTCTCTGGCCATCTGTCTAACATCAGGAATGTGCCTGTCTCAAATTGTTTCCAGATCACCTCTGTGACGAAAGGTGTGAACGGATGCCACAGTTTCAACAGGTTCTGCAAAACATACAATATCACATCATCACGCATTTTTTTCTCTGCTGGATTAGTACGATTCAAAACTTTGGCAATCTCCAAATACCAATCAGCTAATTCTGACCATGTGAAACTATACAAATTCTCGGCTGCCAAAGAAAACTGCTTCTTCTCAATCATTGTGGTTACTGTTTCAATGGTCTGATGCAAGCGCTGTAGAATCCAACGATCAGCCATAGTTTTACCTTCCGGCGCTTCAGCTACCAGTCTGACATCATCGACACTCGTAAGGATAAAGCGAGAAATATTCCATAGCTTATTAACGAAGTTACGATAGCCACCGATTTTGGTTTCTGACAAACTCAAATCATTACCCGGTGTAGCACCAATGATGAGAGATAAACGAACAGCGTCAGTGCCAAACTTCTCAATCATCGGAATTGGATCAATACCGTTACCAGCGGACTTGGACATTTTTTTACCGTGCTCATCCCGAATCAAGCCATGGAGATACACCTGATCAAATGGTTTAGTCTCCATCACATACTCTGTCATCATGACCATGCGCGCCACCCAGAAGAAAAGAATGTCATAGCCTGTTTCTAAGACTGAGGTAGGATGAAATTCTAGATCAGGCGAGTGATGAATCCAGTCAGCGAGATCAGTATATTGAGCTTCATCTCTATTCAATAAGGTAGAGAAAGTCCACGTGCCAGAGGAAAACCAGGTATCAAGTGTGTCCTCGTCTTGAATCCAATCCTCACCTTGAGGTGGGGTAACGCCAACGTATATTTCTTGTTCAGAAGTTGTAAGTTGTAAGTTATTAGTTGTTTCTCCTTCTTTCAACTTCCCACTTTCAACTTTCAACTGTTTATACCAAACAGGTATCCGGTGTCCCCACCAGATCTGCCGGCTAATACACCAGTCACGGAGATTATCGATCCAGTGGAAATATACTTTGGTGAAACGTTCAGGTATGATCGCAATCTCACCGGAGCTGACAGCCTCATGAGTTAACTGCTTCAAACTTTTCGCGCGATTCGGGATGGCTTTATTGACGTCAATGAACCACTGTTTAGAAATAAGTGGCTGAATCGGTGTATCGCAACGATCACAAACCGACAAATTGTGTTTGTAGTGTTCATCGATATGATCGACTAAACCTTTTTGTTCCAAGATCTTCATCACCTTCTCACGGGCTTCCTCTGCCGGTAGTCCGGCGAGCTCGCCGGCTGCTGCGGTCATCTTTCCATCCGGTCCAATGATCTGGACGATTTCTAAATTGTATTTCTTCGCCAGATCGAAATCCACGAAGCTATGAGCCGGCGTAATCGTCATAGCGCCACTACCGGTCTCCATCTCAGCGATTGGATCGGCAATCACCTTAGCTTTGATCGGACCATTGATCCACTCTACTTCAAATTCTTTGCCGACGAATTGAGCATAGCGCTGATCCTCGGGATGCACGATGATAACTTTGTCCAAAAATTTCGTCTCCGGTCGGGCAGTAGCGATGACGATTGGCCCATAGTGCAGATAATAAAATTTACTTTCACGCTCGACATACTTAACCTCATCATCAGACAAAGCCGAAGCGCAGCGCGGACACCAATTAACTATTCTATCGCCGCGATAAATCAGTCCGTCATTATACAAGCGGACAAAAACTTCGTTCACCACGCGGGAAGAAACGTCATCGAAGGTATAGCGCTCTCGGGACCAGTCACAGCTCGCTCCCATCGCGCGAATTTGCTTCTTGATGGTGTCTTGAGATTCCATTACGAACTGCTTAGTTCGTTCAATGAATTTCTCGCGACCTAATTCTTTTCGAGAGGTTCCTTCTTCGGCAATAACTTTTTCAACCTTATTCTGGGTAGCGATTGCGGCGTGATCTGTGCCCGGTACAAACAGGGTCTTCTTACCGCGCAGGCGTTCGAAACGAACCATCAGATCTTCATAGGCCAGCGATGAAGCGTGACCCATATGCAAGATACCGGTAGTGTTTGGCGGCGGCATGACAATAGAAAAGTTACCCGAGGTTTTCTTCTGGCTTTCTGGTTTGAAGGCGCCCTGGCTTTCCCAAGCTTGGTAGATATCCGCTTCAAACTCTGCCGCGTTATAGGCTTTTGGTAATTCTGGTTTCATAAAAAAATAAAAGACGCCAATAAAAATTATTCGCGTTAATGGTCCTCCGTAGCCTTGGCGTAGGAGGAAGGTACCACCTTTAACAATACTTAATTTGTGCGACTAACGAGCGCTCGGCCGGCAAGGTCTACTGTTCTCGAGGTCATCGAGAAGTTCTGCTTGCAACCTTCAGTCTGATATTCCTTCAGAGCTGAATCTCTAGGGGACATAACCTAGATCATGGTTTTTACTAGTTTTCAAATTCCGCTTTCCTCAAGACACGATTGTTTTTTTAGACTTCCGGCCGAGGCGCACTTTCAATGTAGCTCTATTAGCAAAACGAGTCAAGCGTAGCCCCTCATTATAATGCGGGGCTACGCATTAAATGACGATATTAACAATCTTCCCTTTGACGTAGATAAACTTCTTTGGCGCAGCACCGTCTAGGTATTTCATTACTTGAGGCAAAACCAGAACCTGTTGCTTGATCTCCTCTTCAGTGATATCCGGCTGGACTTCGATGTGCGCTCGTACCTTGCCAGCAATCTGTACGGGAATAATCAACTTCTGTGACTGAAGTAAACTCTCATCAGCCATAGGCCATGCCTGCTGATGGATAGAATCTTTCTCTCCTAATGTTGTCTGCCAAATTTCTTCACTGATGTGTGGAGCTATCGGTGCCAAAAGCTGCAGGAAGATAGTCAGATATTTTTTCGCTACTGATGTGTGTTCTTCCAGCGCGTTAAACATAATCATCAGCTGACTGATAACCGTATTAAATGATCGACGTTCAATATCTTCGGTTATTTTCTTGATGCTCGTCTGAACGATCACTTCCAAGCTGTCATCTGAGCTATCGTCAACAGTAACGGTTTGGGAATAATTCCAAATACGCTTCAAGAAACGATGGATACCCTGCACACTGCTATCATTCCAGATCTTAGTACCGTCATATTCACCCATAAACATTTCATACAACCGCAGAGTGTCAGCGCCGAATTTCTCCACGATAGCATCTGGGTTGATAACATTGCCACGGGACTTGGACATTTTCTGACTGTCTGGACCCAAGATCATACCGTGAGAAATACGACGTGTATAGGGTTCTGACGTCGGTACCAGACCCTGATCATATAAGAACTTATGCCAGAAACGTGAATACAGCAAATGCAACGTCGTGTGCTCCATACCACCATTATAAAGGTCAACGGGTAACCAGTAGTCGAGCTTCTTCCGATCGGCGAAAACCTGATCATTCTGCGCGTCTGTGTAGCGCAGGAAATACCACGATGAGCCTGCCCAGTTCGGCATGGTGTCTGTCTCGCGCTTAGCCGGATGGCCGCAGACGCGACACGTAATATTGACCCAATCGGTCATACTAGCCAAAGGCGACTCGCCCGTATCAGTCGGCTCATAATGATCAACCTCGGGTAATTCTAACGGTAGCTGCTCTGGCCGCAGAGGGATAATACCAGGATAGATACGCTTAATCTCCCAAGCCACTAAGCCGTTCTTTTTGATGCGATCGGCATAGTCATCGGTGAAGGTATAATCCGCCAACAGCTCGGCCTCTGAATGATACTGCTTCTTTAAGCCAATCTTTGCCAGCAGTGCCTGATCTTGAGCTAGGGCCTTCAAGTCATTATATATGTGCACTGCTTTGATTTTGAAATACAAATTCTCCCCTGTCGGAACATAGGTGAATTTCACCAGATCGCCTTCTTTGATATTACCAAAATAGCGTTCTGGTTCTTCTGGATTCAGCGCACGGGTTTCTATTGTTTTTTCACCGCTCAATATTTTTTTCCAAATTTTTTCCTCACGGAAATTCAGCTGATGCGGAGTCGACTCTACCACTTCTTTACAATGATCGCAGTGTGTCATCGGGATCGGCTCACCCCAATAATGCTGCCGTGAGAATATCCAATCACGCAGTTTATAGTTTACCTTGCGTTCAGCGATATTCTTTTCAATTAAATTAATTGCTGCCTTCTCCCAAGCTTCGTCAGTTGAAAGTCCGTCCAATTCATGAGAATTCATTAATTTACCCTGAGCTAAATACACCTTTTTACCGGCGCGAATATCTTCAATAATTTTCTGAGGATCTTTCTCGGGGGACGAACCAACTAAACGATAGTTGCTGCCAGTTTCAAAATCAAAAGGATCAATTACGCATTTAACCGGTAGGCTATATGTCAACGCAAAATCAAAATCCCGTTCATCATGTGCTGGCACTGCCATGATAGCTCCCGTGCCGTATCCCATCATAACGTAGTCGGCTACAAAAATCGGTAATTCGTCTCCAGTCAAAGGATGCACAGCTTTTATACCCTTCAATTCAACTCCAGTCTTTTCATTCTTTTCCTGCCGTTCGCGCTCTGTCAGTTTGCCGGCAGAGACAATATACTTTTCTACTTCATGATAATTTTCAACTTCCAACTTACAGCTTTCAACTAAAGGATGCTCCGGCGCAATCACCAAAAAAGTAGCACCGTAAATTGTATCAGGCCGTGTGGTAAATACTTTGAGAGTTGCATTTTTGACTTTTGACTTTTGACTTTTGACTTCGAAATTTATTTCGAGCCCTTCACTTCTGCCGATCCAATCAATCTGCTGCTTCTTGATATGTGGCAGATAGTCAACTGTTTCCAAATCATCTATCAATCGATCAGCATATTTAGTAATTTTCAAAACCCATTGATTGATCAACCGCTGCTCAACCTCTGTACCGCACCGCTCACATTTGCCATCGACAACTTCTTCAAAAGCTAAACCAATTTTATCTTTTGGACACCAGTTGATAGCCACTTGTTTCTTCTCTGCTAAGCCGGCGCGAAAGAGCTGCAAAAAAATCCATTGTGTCCAACGATAAAACTTGGGATCAGTAGTATTGACTTCGCGCGTCCAGTCAAAAGAAATACCCAATGACTGAATCTGGCGTTTGAAGTTAGCGACGTTCTGTGCGACAGCTTCGCGTGGATGAATCTTATGTTTAATAGCATAATTCTCCGCTGGCAAACCAAAAGCATCCCAGCCCATCGGGAAGAGCACGTTATAGCCCTTCATTCGAGCATAGCGGGCCACCATATCTTGCGCGACATAAGACAAACAATGCCCAACATGAAGACCATCACCAGAGGGGTAAGGAAACTCTACCAAAATATAACGTTTAGGCTTATCAGAGAAATCTTCGGCAGCGTACAAGCCTGTTGACTGCCATTTTTTTTGCCATTTCTGCTCAATTTCTTGTGGTTGGTATTCATTCATATGTCCTCAACCTTAGCAATTTTATGTTGAAAATGCAACATTATCTACAACGAAAAACTCTTGAAATTAAGTTTAAACTATAGTATAATAGTAAAATCATTAATAATTATGTAGGTTGGTTTATCCTTAAAATAAGGAAGTAAAACTACCCTTCATAAATGATTGTCACGCGTATTAGCATTAAGCTGAAAAAATTTCTCGTTTCAGCCGCGCTCCAGACGTTACGATTTATTTCTCTTATTCTGAAACCGTTAACCATTATTACACTTGGTTTTGCTAAAGGTCTCAAATGGTTAATAAAAAAAAGTTTGCTCAAGCCGATACTCTTCGGCTATTTTTGGCTACTGAAATTCCAGAAAGCACTCTTTGGCCTACGGGTCACCTCTGGATCAAAATATATCATCTGGCTGAAACGGTATTCTTTTCAAATTGCTATTAGCGCTATTATTTTACTTACTGCTTCGATAAATATTTCTGCACGAGGATTGGATCAAGAGCAATTCGGATCCAAAACAATTCTAGCTAATCTCGTACGCGACCCTGAGACTGAAGCGAGCGAGCTCGTGACTGAATCTGGCACACCGTTAGCACTGAATCCGGTGTCGAGCTATCTAGAAGACCAAGGAGCTCTGCAGAACCCAAATATGGATGCCCCTTTTGGCACTGATGATGTCGACAGCTATCTCAGCACGACTCAAGGCGACACAGCCTTAGTAGCGCCAAATATCAACGATCCAGATGCGCAGCCAATTGTCCGGACAGTAGCACTCCAATACACCGTGCAACCAGGAGATACCATCAGCACTATTGCACAAAAATTTAGTATCAGTAGCAATACGGTACTATGGGCAAATAATCTAACTTGGAGTAGCACTATCAAGCCAGGACAGAAACTACAAATATTACCAACGTCCGGCTTAAGTCATACTGTCAAATCAGGCGACACCGTCAGCTCAATTGCCAAAAAATATCAGATCGAGCCAAATGCCATCATCAGCTTCAATAAACTTGCTAATGAAAAAGATATTTACGTCGGAGAAAATCTGATAATACCTGGAGGTGTCCAGCCAGCTGCCGTACCGGTAACCCCACCGTCATATGCTCGTCCAAGACCAGCTACTATTATTAAAAATATTGCCGGGGTCAAAGCTACTGATGATCGCGGCGGAGCCTATCTCTGGCCAACAAATAGTCGTATCGTGACTCAATATTATTCTTGGAAACATACTGGTGTCGATATCGGTGACCATCTCGGGAATCCTATCTTCGCAGCTGAAAGCGGTAAGGTCATCACGGCCGGCTGGAATAGCGGTGGATATGGCAACTACGTTATCATTGATCATGGTAACGGTATCCTGACGTTATATGGACATGCGTCAGCGCTCCTCGTGGAAGCTGGGGATGTTGTCTCTCGTGGACAACAAATCGCCAAGATTGGATCTACGGGTCATTCCACCGGCCCTCATCTTCATTTCGAAGTTCGGGTCAATGGATCTCGACTCAATCCGTTGAACTACATCAAGTAATATGCTGTGGGAATTACTGCTGATACTGCTACTGATTGGTGCTGTTGTTTTTATGGTGTATCAAAATTTTCTAACCCTGAAATTTGCACCATGGGTACCGAGTCATATGAGCATGCTGCGACAGGCTTTAGCTTGGATACAACCGAGCGCTGGTCAGACATTTATTGATTTGGGTTGTGGTGATGGTAGAGCCGTAGTTGTTGCAGCCAAAGAGTTTCAGCTCCAAGCCTCAGGTGTTGATATTAATCCCGTACTAACACTGGTAGCCAAAATCCGTCTGGCTCTAGCAGGGCAGCGCGGTACAATTATTACCGGAGACCTCTATCATCAAGATCTATCTCAGGCTTCTATTGTTTATATCTTTGGCCTGCCGAAGACTATTGCTGATCGTCTAGAAAAAAAATTAGAGGCAGAGTTAGCCTCTGGCTCATATATCATCTCGTACAGCTTCTCGTTGTCTCGACACCAGCCCATCCATACTATGCAACACCGCTGGCGGAAGATTATGGTCTACCAAATAAACTAAAAACCCAAAGGTCAAAAGTCAAAACTAAAGCTCGTTGCCAAAGTTTTCACTTTTTACTTGTCCTTTTGATTTTTAAGTTTTGAGTTTTGACTTGGCTGTACCTGAAACAGGTAATCAAATGATCATTGACCATGCCCGCTGCCTGCATGAAGGCGTAGCAAATGGTTGGACCGCAGAAGGTGAAGCCCCGCTTTTTCAAATCCTTACTCATCATTTCTGCTTCGACCGTCTTAGCTGGTAAATCTTTCGAGGTCTTCCAGCGATTTTTAATTGTCCTATCTTTGGTAAACTGCCAGATATATTTGTCGAAACTACCGAACTCTTTTTGAATCTGCAGAAAGGCTTTAGCATTCTTGATTGAACCTTGTATTTTTAGTTTGTTGCGGATAATACCAGCGTCATTCATCAAACGTGTATAGTCACGAGTGGTAAAGGCTGCTACTTTCTTGGGATCAAAGTTAGCAAAGGCTTTTTCAAAATTTTTCCTCTTATTAATAATCGTTGACCACGAAAGCCCAGCCTGAAAGGCATCCAGAATAAAAAACTCGAACAGCCTCCTGTCATTATGCAGCGGCACACCCCACTCCTTATCATGATAGGCGATCATTAGTGGGTTTGTTCCCACCCAAGCGCAACGCACCTTATTTCTTAATTCTTCTTTCTGCATTCTTAATTTTAATTAAAGGTCTTCCTAACAACCTTAGCTAACTCCTGAATATCATCCTCCGGACTGACCTTGTTCTTCTTGCGATAGCCACAGTCAACACACTCATGGACGATAGCCATGTGCTCGCTTGAGCCTTCGCTGGCCACGGGCTCCATCAGTCCACCGCACTCGGCGGCACGGTCACCAGGATTGACGTCCACGTGTTTACTCCAGAGACACTTGGGACAATGATTGGTATAGCCATTGCCTGTCACCTCATGACCACAATGCTCACAAACAAAATCTTCAATATTTTTTTGGAATTTTTTGGTTGGCATATTATTCTAAAATAATTCTTTGAAGCATCTGTAAATTCTCAGATTCTATGACACCCGGAATAAATCTTTTTTGCTCATCTTCCGTTAAATTCATCAATCGATCAATTAACCAAAGCTCAAAACCTATAGCTTTACCCTGCTCTATTCTTAAGGCTGCTATATCACCGGTATAGCAATACGCATATTCCCTCTTAATAACGTTATTAATTCTCTCCGTAACGCTATCCTCGGATCTTGTACGTAACTGCTCTATAAATTTGAGATCAATACTCTTCACATTGACACCAGTTTCCTCTTCTACCTCCTTAACTGCCGTTTCCAAAAAATCCATACCAATCTCTACGTGTCCACCAACCGTAGCATCCAATAAATCTGGATAAGTATCCTTATCCTTAGCACGATGTTGAAAAATAATCTCACCTCTCGGTGTATAAAACCAAACGTGAATTTCCCGATGCAATAAACCTAACTCATGAATTTTCTCCCGAGTTTCCACTCCTATAATATTACCCTGCTCATCAACGATATTTAATTGTTCGCCGTCTTTCATATAATTAATATTTCTTCGGCTCCGGATCAGTACACTTATTCCAGCCAACGGTGACGTTGCCGTCCTGACGCGTAGCTAGACACTCTTCCTCGGGGATGCAGTTATAAGAATTTTTAATATTGTCACCCGTTAATAACCCAACTTTCATAGTAAGACCGGGTACTTCATTCTGAAATGCCTGCCGATAACCGTCTTTCACAGCCGTTAGATTGGCATAATCACCATGAGTGATATCTAAACGGAAATTACCGCTGCTGTCAGTCTGTGTCCGAGTGGAATAATCTTTGTCCCAGACCAGATACTGATCCCAACCCCAGCCTTGCTGATGAGCGACAACCGTGACACCAGCTATCGGCTGCTTGGTAGCACAATCATAGACTTGACC